>JAEXHR010000134.1 GCA_023449855.1 Pseudomonadota bacterium
GCCGTAGGGCGGGTTAGGCGAAGCCGTAACCCGCCGGCCGAAGTCCACATTGAAACTCCGCGGCCGATTACCCTTCGCTAATCCGCCCAACGGAAATCAATTTATTGCAGCTCGATCGGCTGGCCATGCGGCGTGCGGTCCGCGGCGCGGTCCCAGGCATCGCGATAGCGGTGCAGGTCGCCGCGCGTGGTCACGCCTTTTTCCGCGATCAGGTTTTCCAGCGTCGCCAGCCAGTGCTGGTAATAGGTCTCGCCCGTATCGGGATCGCCGGCGGCCTGGGCGCGCTTGATCTCGGCGGACAAGGCCGCCGCCCATTCCGCCCAGGTGAAGACGCCGCGCTCATGCAGCGTCACCGTCATCGCAAAAGCCTGCGCTTCCCATGGCGCGCGAAACACCGGACCATCGGCATCGCGCGGGATGGTCGGGATGGAGGCGACGGCAACGATGGCGGCGGCGCGGTCGTTCGACATCACGGCGTCGGTCACGATACCGGCTCCAGATAGGAATCCCACGCATCCACCGAAACGGTGACATCGGGATCGCCGTCATCGCCCCACAGCTCGCTTCCGTCGAAGCGCACCGTATAGAGCCATTGCGGTGCTTCGCCCTTGCCCATGGCGTTGCTGTCCGGAAACACATGCGCGCCATGCAGCAGCTCGATGGTGCCGACATGGCCGCGCACATAACGCGGCAAGCGTGTGTGAGTGGTCGGCGCCATCACCTTGGCGCGAACGCGGTCGCCGACGGCAAAACGTGCAGGCGTGTCGATCTCGCGTTCGGTCGGGCCGCCACGACGGAGCATGGCATCGACCTCGCCGGGCTTCAGCACCGGCACATTCTTGCGCGGCAGCAGCGCCTGCCCGCTGTCAAGCTCCTCGCGCGAGACGAGGCCGCGCTCGGCCATCAAAGTCTCGAGGCCGCCGAGCCAGACTTCGTAATAGCTGCGGTTGAGATAATCGCGCGGCGAGCGATTCTCGCGGGCATAGCGCGACATGTCGATATTCCACTGGCCAGGCCTCGCCATCGCCAGTGTGATGCCGAGCATGCGGCGCTCCCATTCGCCGTGAAAGATCGGCTCGTTCTGCTCGGGCTCGACTTTGCCAAAACCCTGATGGCCGCCCATGTCATGCGCGCCGTCCATCACACCACCTCCGCCGGCTGCTTCGCCACGCCGGTGCCGATCATGCTGTCGCGGGTGACGAGATCCGCAAGACGCTCCTCGCTCCAGCCCTCGGTGCCCTCCGGGCGCATGGGAACGACGAGATAGCGGATCTCGGCGGTGGAATCCCACACCTTGATCTTCGTCTCCTTCGGCAAGGCGACCCCGAAATCGCCGAGTACGCCGCGCGGATCGCGCACCGCCTTGGAGCGATAGGGCGCGGCCTTGTACCAGACCGGCGGCAGGCCGAGCACCGACCACGGATAGCAGGAGCACAGCGTGCACACGACCATGTTGTGGGTGTCCGGCGTGTTGACCACGGCGACGATGTGCTCGCCCTGGCGGCCCTCATAGCCGAGTTCGGCGATGGCCGGCGTCGCGTCCTTCAACAAGCGCGCGTAATAAGCGGGATCGCTCCACGCTTTGGCGATGACATGGGCGCCGTTGCGCGGGCCGACCTTGGTCTCATAGGTCTGGATCAGCTCGTCCAGCGCTGCGGGATCGACATAGCCTTTCTCGACCAGAATGCTCTCCAGCGCGCGCACGCGCAGCTCGGTCTCGGACAATTCCGAATGGTCGTGGTCATGGTGATGACCGTGATGATGACCGTGGTCATCGTGATGATCGTGCCCGCTCATGGCGACATCTCCAATTTGGCCGCAGAATGCACCACAGATGCGGCGCACAGGCAACATGCGACACCCTGCCGAAACTGCAGGCGCGCTGCCCACTCTACAATCTTGCAGCCATAGCGGATTTACGTCATTCGACCCGCGTCAATGACGACGGAAGGTCAACCATGTCCAAGCCCAGCCTGATCCTCACCGGCGGCCGCATTTTCTGCGGCCTCAACGAAGGTTTTGCCGAAGCGATCGCGCTCCAGGGCGACCGCGTGCTCGCCACCGGCAGCGCCGCTGAGATCGCCGAGATGGCTGGCCCGGACACCCGCGTGATCGAACTGGCCGGCCGCACCGCGATCCCCGGCCTCAATGACGCGCATATGCATCTTCTGCCGCTCGGCCTGACCATGACCGAGATCAATCTGCGGCCGGAGACCGGCGCCAACTCCATCGGCGAGATCCTGCGCCGCGTCGCCGAGAAGGCGAAGACCGCAAAACCCGGCGAATGGATCAATGGCCGCGGCTACGACCACAATGAACTCGCCGAAGGCCGCCATCCCACCGCCGAAGAGCTCGACACGGTGGCGCCGAACAATCCGGTCTATCTCAAGCGCACCTGCGGCCACGTGGCCGTGATCAACAGCGCGGCGATGCGCGAGGCCGGCATCGGCCACAACACGCCGGAGCCCGATGGCGGCATGATCGAACGCCGCGACAACAAGCTGACCGGCCTGATCGCCGAGCGTGCGCTGCGCCTGATCGTCGATGCGGCGCCAAAGCCGAGCGCCGAACGGCTGCGCGACGCCGTCGACCGCGCCAGCCGCTTCATGCTTTCGCAGGGCTTCACCGCTGTGATGGACGCTGCCGTCGGCATGGCTGCGGGTATGGACGAGATCGATGCCTATGAGCATCTGGCGAAGACCGACGCGCTGCCGATCCGCACCTGGGTCTGCATCTATGGCAACACGGACGGCATCGGCGACAAGGCCTATGACGCCGGCTACCGCTTCGGCCGCGAGGTCGGCAAGCTGCGTTATGGTGCGATGAAAGTGTTCGGTGACGGCAGCGCCGGCGGCCTCACCGCGGCGATGAGCGAGCCCTATCTGGTCGGCGATCCCAAGAATCGCGGCATCTTCTGCTACACCGACAAGGAGATGCACGACTTCCTGTCGCATTATCACAATCGCGGCTACCAGCTTGCCATCCACGCCATCGGCGATGCCGCCATCGAGCAGGTGCTGTCGGGCATCGAGAAAGCGTCCACCGAGGCCAATCCGATTCTCGGCCGCCGCCATCGCATCGAACATTGCGGCTTCCTCTCGGACAGCCAGATCGCGCGCATGGCGGCCGGTGGCATCGATCCGGTGCCGCAGCCGGTCTTCATGTATGAATTCGGCGATCTCTACGTCACCAATGTCGGCCAGTCGCGCACAGATGTGGCCTATCCCATGCGCAAATGGTTCGAGGCGGGCCTGCATCCGGCCGCAAGCTCGGACGCGCCGGTCTCGACCACCGATCCGTTCAAGAATCTCTTCACGATGACCACGCGCATGTCGAACCGGCACACGGTGCTGGGCGAGGACCAGAAGCTCTCGATGGCGGAAGCGATCCACGCCTACACCTATTTCGGCGCATATACGCAATTTGCAGAAAATAATGTCGGTCGTCTCGTGCCAGGCCAGCTCGCGGATATCGCGGTGCTGAGCCACGACGTCTTCACTGTCGCACCAGAGCAGGTGGAAAAAGACACGCGCTGCGATCTCACCATTCTCGGCGGCGAGGTGGTGTATGACCGGCTGGGACAGGTGGCGGAAGCAGCGGAGTAACGCACGCCGCACAGCGCATGCGGCGGCACGCTCGAGGCAGCCGCATGCGAGCGTTCAAAATGCAACGCACCATCCGACAAGTTCGGTATCATGCTGCGATCATCAAACTGTCATAGTCGTTGATCTTCGCGCGTCCGCTGATACGCTGCATGCCGCTGGGGATGCAAAAGTGTGTGAGTGACGCATGACCATATCCATGAAGGTACCTGCATCATCCCGCGAACAATTCCTGCTCATCGTGCAGCAGGAAATGGAACGCTTCGAGCGTGAAGAACGTGAATTGCGGAAGGAAGAGCGCGCCGAACGCGCCAGGCTCCTGAAGATTCCCGAATAATCCCGGCGCGCGAATTCATCGCAGCCACACCCTCAGTCGCGCACCGCGTTCTTCAGCGGCTCGCTGCAATGATGGTCGCCGACCTGCTGCGGTATCGGCGCTATCGACGCGCGTTGTGGCGACTCTCGTCCTGCGAACTCGTCGGAAGATCGAAGCTGCTTTCCAGCTTGCTCAGAATACCGGCGAGCTGTTTGCGCTCCTGATGCGAGAGACAGGACAGGATCTCGCTCTCCTTCGCGACAAGGCGAGGCCACAGTTCATCGAACAGCTTGCGCCCTGCGGCGGATAGTTTGAGCTCGAACGCCCGCCGATCGTCGCTGCTCCCGATCCGCGCGAGCAGGCCACGCTCCAGAAGATTGGTCACGGCGCGGCTGATGGTCGATTTGTGGGTGCTCGTGGATTCGACGATGAACTGCGCGCTGCAGGATGCATTCCTGAAGCCGAGCGTCGCCAGAACGCGCCATTCGGGAATCTCAAGACCGTAACGCGCGCGGTATTCCTCCGACAGCGCGGCGCTCACCTCGGCGGACAGCCTGTTGAGCCGGAAAGGCACGAAGCGAAACAGATCGAACTCGTTCATTCGGCACCCGCAAAATATCCGCGATCCATCTTGACGAGCGCCGGGGAGCGGCGCTTAGATGGTTGCACGTGAAACTATCATAGAGAGACCGCACGCCATCGGCCAGTCCGATGTTGATGCACAAGCTCCGACACGGGAACCCAGGGACGTGGATCATGGCGCAACAGGCCCGGCAATTCAGTTATCGCCGCCATGCCGATCAGGCACGCCCGGCGCATGACGCAGCGCACCATCCGGTGGTCGTTGTCGGCGCCGGCCCTGTCGGGCTGTCGCTGGCCATCGACCTTGCTCTCCGCGGGCAGAACGTCGTGCTGCTCGACGACGCCGACCGGATCGGCGAGGGCTCGCGCGCCATCTGCTTTTCCAAGCGCTCGCTCGAATATTGGGACCGCCTCGGCGTCTGCGACCGGATGATCGAGAAGGGCGTGGTGTGGAATGTCGGCAAGATCTTCTCGGGCCCGGACCTGCTCTACCAGTTCGACCTGCTGCCTGAAGACGGCCACAAGATGCCGGCTTTCATCAACCTGCAGCAATATTATGCGGAAGCCTTCCTGGTCGACCGGCTGCACGATCTGCCGGGCATCGACCTGCGCTGGCGCAACAAGGTGACCGGCCTCACGCAACGCAACGATCATGTCGAACTCACGGTCGATACGCCGGATGGCCCATATCGGCTTCGCGCGGATTATGTCGTGGCCTGCGACGGGGCGCGCTCGACCATGCGCAATATGGTCGGCGCCACATTCGACGGCGAGGTGTTCGAGGACCAGTTCCTGATCGCCGACGTCAAGATGACCGCGGAGTTTCCGACCGAACGCTGGTTCTGGTTCGATCCGCCGTTTCATGCCGGCCAGTCGGCGCTGCTGCATCGCCAGCCCGACAATGTCTGGCGGATCGATCTGCAGCTCGGCCGCGATGCCGATGCAGCCGCGGAACGACAGCCGGACAAGGTGCGCCCGCGCATCGCGCGCATGCTCGGCCATGACGATTTCGCGTTCGAATGGATTTCGATTTACAAATTCCAGTGCCGCCGCATGCAGCGCTTCGTCCATGAGCGCGTGATCTTCGCGGGCGATGCCGCGCATCAGGTGTCGCCCTTCGGCGCACGCGGCGCCAATTCCGGCCTGGAAGACGCCGAGAATATCGCCTGGAAGCTTGCCGCGGTCCTGCGCGGCGCAGCGCCGGCCTCGCTGCTGGCGAGCTACGATCTCGAACGCGGCTTCGCGGCGGACGACAATATCCGCGCCTCCACCCATGCCACCGATTTCATGGCTCCGCCTTCGCCGCAGGAGCAGCGTTTGCGGCAGGCCGTTCTCGCGCTCGCCAAAGAGACGGAATTTGCCAAGCGCATGATCAATGGCGGGCGACTGTCGGTGCCTTCGGTCTATCCCTCTCCGCTGTCCACGGCCGATAACGACGCATGGCGCAGCGGCCCCTGCCCGGGCACCCACATGCCCGATGTGCCGCTGACCACCGACGACGGCGCCCATGTGTTTCTCTCCGAGTGCTTCGCCACGGCCGGGCGCGGCTTCACCATGCTGCAGACGGATGCCAGCGCCATCGAACTGCCCGACGGCGTCGCACGTCTGGTGATCGGCGACGACGCGCAGCTGCGGGATTCCGGCGGGCTGTTCAAGAAGCGCTACGGCGCCGATCCCGGCACGGCCTATCTGCTGCGCCCGGACGGCTATGTTGCCGCGCGCTTCCAGCACCCGACATCGCAAGCGGTCGCCGCAGCCTTTGCGCGCGCCAGCGGCCGGGCGTGAGGAGCGATCATGGCGCTATCGACGCAATCGAATTTTGCCAATCCCGATGCCGCCTATCGCAGCATCGTCGAGGCGCATCGCGGGCTCAGCGACACGCAAAGCGCGGCGCTCGACACCGCCCTGGTGCTGATCCTCGCCAATCACATCGGTGACATCGAGGTGCTGAAGGATGCGCTGGCGCTGGCGAAACGGCGGCTGCCGGAGACAGGCAAAGATACATGAGCATCGTCATTGCGAGCGTAGCGAAGCAATCCAGAAAGCCAAGAACTGGATTGCTTCGTCGCTACGCTAAGAGGAAAGCCGGAGGCTTTTCTTGACCCCGCAATGACGACTGGAATTGAAAGAAGGACATTCAACGATGGCAAAAGGCTTCGCATCCACCACCGACATGACCGAGAAGACAATCACCTTCTCGGAGATCGGCCCCGACCTCTATGCCTTCACCGCGGAGGGCGATCCGAATTCGGCAGTCATCGTCGGCGACGACGGCTGTATCGTATTCGACGCGCAGGCGACGCCGGCACTGGCGAGCAAGGTGATCGAGCGCGTGCGCACCGTCACCGACAAGCCGATCAAATATGTGGTGTTGTCGCATTATCACGCGGTGCGCGTGCTCGGCGCCTCGGCCTTCCAGGCGCAGGGCGTCGTCGCCTCGCAGGAGACCTATCGCCTGGTCGAGGAGCGCGGCCAGCAGGACTGGGATTCCGAGTTCGGCCGTTTCCCGCGCCTGTTCCAGGGTTCCGAGAGCATTCCCGGCCTCACCTGGCCGACGCTGACGTTCGAAGGCGAGATGTCGATCTATCTCGGCAAGCGCGAGGTGCGGCTGATGCAACTCGGCGCCGGTCACACCTCCGGCGACATCGTCGCCTGGGTGCCGGACGCCGAGGTGATGTTCTCCGGCGACCTGATCGAATATCACTCGGCCTGCTATTGCGGCGATGCGTGGCTGCGCGAATGGCCGGCGACGCTGGACGAAATCCGCGGGTTCAATCCCAAGGCAATCGCCCCCGGCCGCGGCGATGCATTGAAGGGCCTCGACACCACGCGCGAGGCGATCGCCATGACGCGCGATTTCGTGACGTCGCTCTATGGCGCTGCCGAGATGTCGGTGGCCAAGGGGCGCAGCCTCAAGGAGAGCATGGCGGCGACCCGCGACGTCATGGACAAGAAGTTCGGCAGCTTCGCCATCTACGAGCACTGCCTGCCCTTCAATGTCTCGCGAGCCTATGACGAGGCGTCGGGCATCGACGATCCGGTGATCTGGACCGACAAACGCGACCGCGAGATGTGGGCCGCCCTGCAGGGAGATTGAGCCATGAACATCAACACTGCTCCTGACAAGATCAGCCGCGCCTCCGCCCAGGTGACGCCGGGTTACATGTCCGGCTTCGGCAATTCCTTCGAGACGGAGGCGCTGCCCGGCGCGCTGCCGATCGGCCGCAACTCGCCGCAGCGCTGCGCCTACGGTCTCTATGCCGAGCAGCTTTCGGGCTCGCCCTTCACGGCGCCGCGCGGCACCAATGAGCGCTCATGGCTGTATCGCATCCGCCCGTCGGTGAAACACTCCGGTCGTTTCACCAAGGTGGACCGCAAGCACTGGCGCACCGCGCCGTGCCACGAGAACGATCTCCCCATCGCACAATTGCGCTGGGATCCGCTGCCGATGCCGGGAGAGAAGCTCACTTTCGTGGAGAGCATCCACACCATGACGACGGCGGGCGATGCCAGCGCGCAGGCCGGCATGGCCGCGCATGTCTATCTGATCACCTCATCCATGGTGGATCAGAACTTCTACAATGCCGATGGCGAACTGATGTTCGTGCTGCAGCAGGGCAGATTGCTGATCGTCACCGAATTCGGCCGCATCGATGCCGAGCCCGGCGAGATCGTGGTGATCCCGCGCGGCGTCAAATTTCGCGTCGAGCTGCCGGACGGCCCCGCGCGCGGCTATCTCTGCGAGAATTACGGCGGCGCCTTCACGCTGCCGGAACGCGGCCCGATCGGCGCGAACTGCCTCGCCAATGCGCGCGACTTCCTCACGCCGGTGGCGTCCTATGAAGACAAGGACGCGCCGACCGAACTCTATGTGAAATGGGGCGGCGAACTCTATGTGACAAAGCTCGGCCACTCGCCCATCGATGTCGTGGCCTGGCACGGCAATTACGCGCCTTATAAATACGACCTGCGTACGTTCTCGCCGATCGGCGCCATCGGCTTCGATCACCCAGATCCGTCGATCTTCACGGTGCTTACCTCGCCGTCGGAAACGGCGGGCACGGCGAATATCGATTTCGTCATCTTCCCGGAACGCTGGATGGTGGGCGAAAACACCTTCCGTCCGCCGTGGTATCACATGAACATCATGTCGGAATTCATGGGGCTGATCTACGGTGTCTACGATGCCAAGCCGCAGGGTTTTGTCCCCGGCGGCATCAGCCTGCACAATATGATGCTGCCGCACGGGCCGGATCGCGAGGCATTCGATCATGCCAGCAATGGCGAACTGAAGCCGGTGAAGCTCACGGGCACCATGGCCTTCATGTTCGAGACGCGCTTCCCGCAGCGGGTCACCGAATATGCAGCAACGACACCGGCACTGCAGAGCGATTATGCCGATTGCTGGAACGGACTCGAAAAACGCTTCGATCCGGGCAAACCGTGAGGCGACATGAGCACACAGCCTGACGCTATCCTCTATGGCTATTTCCGCTCCACGGCCGCCTATCGCGTCCGCATCGCGCTGGGCCTGAAAGGCCTCGGCGCGGATCAGCATTATGTGCATCTGCGCAAGGGTGAGCAGACCCAGCCGGCCTATCGCAAGATCAATCCGGCCGGGCTCGTGCCCTACTTCATCGAGGGCGACCTGCATCTCGCGCAATCGCTCGCGATCATCGAATATCTCGATGAAACCCATCCGATGCCGCCGCTGCTGCCCAGGGGCGCCGCGGCGCGCGCCATCGCCCGCGAGATGGCGCAGGTGGTGTGCTGCGACATTCACCCGATCGGCAATCTGCGCGTGCTCAACCGCCTGATCGATCTGGGCGTCGATGACGCGGCTCGCACGGCCTGGTCGCAGCACTGGATCGCGGCCGGCTTCGACGCCATCGAGGCCCGGCTGGCCGGGCTCGATGCCGCTCCCTTCGCGTTCGGCGATCAGCCGACGCTCGCCGATATCTGCATCGTTCCGCAGGTGTTCAACGCACGTCGCTTCGGCCTCGATCTCGCACCCTATCCCCGCATTCGCGCCATCGATGCCGCTGCCGCGAAAGTCGAAGCATTTACCGCCGCCGAACCGGGCCGCCAGCCCGACGCCGAGTGAGACACCAACCGTCCGGACATCCCATGCATCCCAACGATCCCGCGCTCCGTTCCTTCATCGACGTCGATCCCACCTCCGACTTCCCGATCCAGAACCTGCCTTACGGCGTGTTTTCCACATCGGGCACGCCCCCGCGCGTCGGCGTCGCCATCGGCGATTTCGTGCTGGATCTTGCGGTCATCGAAGCTGCCGGCCTGCTCGATCTCGGCGGAGCCAAAGGCGTATTTGCGCAACCATCCATCAACGCTTTCATGGCGCTTGGCCCGAAACGATGGACAGCGACCCGCGCACGCATCAGCGCCCTGTTGCGCCATGACAATACCGAGCTGCGCGACGATGCCGCGTTGCGCGCGCGTGCAATCCTGCTGCGCAAGGATGTGACGCTGCATCTGCCGCTCACCGTTGCCGGCTTCGCCGATTTCTACTCGTCGAAGGAACACGCCACCAATGTCGGCATCATGTTTCGCGGCAAGGATAATGCGCTGCAGCCGAACTGGCTGCATATGCCCATCGGCTATAACGGCCGCGCTTCGACGGTGGTGGTCAGCGGCACCAAGGTGCCTCGCCCGCGCGGGCAGTTGAAGCCGCCGAATGTCGACGCGCCATCCTTCGGTCCGTGCAAGCGGCTCGACTTCGAGCTGGAGCTGGGCGTGGTGATCGGCCAGGCCTCCCCCATGGGCGGCATGCTCACCGAAGCGCAGGCGGAGGAGAGCATCTTCGGCTTCACGTTGCTGAACGACTGGAGCGCCCGCGACATCCAGCAATGGGAGTATGTCCCGCTCGGCCCATTCCTCGGCAAGAGCTTTGCCACATCGATCAGCCCGTGGATCGTGACGCGCGAGGCGCTGGAGCCGTTCCGCGTTCATGGCCCGGTGCAAGACCCCGCGCCGCTTCCGCATCTGCAGCAGCGCGGCGCCAATAATTACGACCTGCATCTCGAAGTCGATCTGCGCGGCGCCGGCACCTCGCAGCCGGTGCGGATTTCGACCACCAATTCAAAACTGATGTACTGGTCGTCGGTGCAGCAGCTCGTGCATCAGGCGTCCAATGGCTGCGCCATCGACGTCGGTGACCTGCTCGGCTCCGGCACGATCAGCGGACCGGAGAAGGATCAGCGCGGCAGCCTGCTGGAAATTTCCTGGAACGGCTCGGAGCCGCTCGACATGCCGGACGGCAGCAAGCGTTCATTCCTGGAGGATGGCGACAGTCTCATGATGCGCGGCTGGTGCCAAGGCGACGGATATCGCATCGGCTTCGGCGAGGTCGAAGGCACGATCGCTGCGGCGCGCTGACTGCCGTCGGCCGGCACGACGGCGGCTCGCCCAACGTATTTCGAAGCGAGGAAGATGAGTGGGAAAACGAAGTCTTCCCACTCATTGTCATTGAGCGACCAGAACGATCGCACGAAGCGCTATCGCGCAAACTGGCGACGCTTCTCCGCGGCAAGCTCGGCGATCTGGTCTGCCGTCAACGGACCGAGCCCGAGCACCTGATTGGAACCTGTCGCATCATAGTTGCGGGTCTCCTTCTGCTTCTGGCGCCGCTCTTCTTCATCGCGCCGCTCGGTGTCGCCATCGGTCCCGCCGCCATAGCCCAGCACCTCGACGATGATGACCGAGGGCCGTTCGTTGCCGGTCGGCTGGCTGGCATCCTTCACGGCATCGGCCGCCGCCTTGTCCTTGGTTTCTGCGGTCAGATTGACCGCAGGCGGCTGGGCCTTCGGCACGCCCTTGCTCTCGCCGGCAACCTTGATGTTGTCGGCATTGAGCACAACGAGTGCCGCGACGTTGAAATTGCCGCTGACGCGAAGACCGGCGTCGCCGGCATCCACCGTGCCGCCCGGCGCGATCAGATCGAGATCGCCGGGCTCGACGCCGGCAAAGCCGAGGATCGTGCCGATGCCGGAGCCCGAAATATCGGGCTGCTCTTTCGTCAGCGTGACCGTATCCACGTCGGTCTCCGTCAGCGGCGCCTTCGGCACGCGCGTGGTCTTCGCGCCCTTGCCGGCATCGATATCGCCGAATGTCGACCAGATCGTCACGTCGCCGCCGCTGAAGGTGAGAATGCGCGAGCGGTTCACGATCACATCGTCGCGGGCGGCGATGTTGATCCGTCCGGAGCCGAGCGTGACAAGACCGGCCCCCGCTTCGACCGCCTGGTTCAATGCGGCAACCTCAACATTGCCGCCCGGCACCAGCATATTGATGTCGCCGCCGTTTTCGGTGCGGATCAGCGCGCTGGTGGACAGGATCGACCCCTTCCAGCCATCGCCGGGGAACAGCGCGGCAATGGCGTCGTAGCCGCGCCGGTAGCCGCCATTCAGCGGACGGTCATTCGCGTCGCGTTCGTTCTGGTCGCGCCCACCCATGCGCAGTTCCTGCATATAGATCTGACGCAGGAAACGCTGCTGGGTGAGGACCGGCAATGACTGGAATTTCTCCCAGGCCTGCAGTGGCGACAACGTCTCGCTCGTGGCCTGCTTCATGAACGACACCAGACCGGTGCGGATTTCCTTGATCGTCCCGTCGGCCAGAGTCTTGCGGGCGTCCGTGAGATAGAGCGGCAGCAACTGCCCATCGACGGTCGTCGTCAGATAGGGCCGCATCGTGCCCACCTTGGATGGATCGAGATAGGTCTTCGACACCGCCGCATAATCCGGCTGCCGGCCGTTCAGGCCGGCGATCATGTCGATGGATGCGCCGACGTCGGCCAAGCCCCTGATCTGCCCGTCTTTGACAAGGCCAGATGTATTGTAGCTCTGATTGCCCTGGCTGATAATGACCTGCGACGCAGCGTGAATGTCGCGCCCGGCCGTCAACAGCAGCGCGCCGGGGCCCTGAATGACCGTGCCGAGCATCCGTTCGGTATTGAGATTGTTGTTGAGAATGTCGTTGCCGGCATTCAGCCACGTCACGTCGGTGGCATGCAGATTGCGCAAGTTGAGCGTGAGATCGCGGATATCGACCTTCGCCGACAGCAGCGTCTGTTCGTTGGTCGTCACATTGCCAGCGCGAATGCTGCCGTTCATCGCATAGATGCGGCTGGGCTCCCTGTCATCCGCATTCAGCAGCACGGATGAATTGGACACCCCATTGAAGTAATTCATGGTCACCGAATAATAGTTCAGTGGGCCGACGGGATTGGTATGCAATAAGGCGAAATGTTCCTCCATCTGACGATGTGTCGGATTGAGTTTGATGCCGCTGCCGAACGGCTGTAGCGCCGTGGGCAGCATCTCGCGCGTCGCGCGTGACATCACGAGGTTGCCGGGCATGACGTCGTTTGCGGCCAGCATCATCAACTCACCATTGGCAGCCGGAAGAACGTTCATGCGGCCCGGGTTCGAAATCGAGCCGTTCAACGCGACGATACTGGTCAGCGCCGGATAAAGACTTGCATACAGGTTTGCGAACTGAACCGTCGTCCTGCTGGTATCAAACCAGAAAGTGTCGGTCATCACGTCCTGCGACAGATAGTGAACCTGATTGACCAGCGTGACATCACCGCCGATCGAACTCAGACGGAGCCGCGTGCTATCCGTCTGACCGAGCATGAAAGTCTGGCTATCAGATGTCGGCTTGGACGGATCCAACGCCATCAACGGATCGAGAATGGCCTGCAGCCGCATATGCCCTGCCGTGCGGGCATTCAATGTAGCGTCACCAAGCGCCATCACCGGCGCGATATCGTAGGACATCATGCCGCCAGACGTATCGAACGAACGCCCACGTACAGTCCGACCGACCGTGAACGTCCCCGCATCGATCGTTCCGGCACCGCGTGCGATATAATAGTTACCCGCCTTGATATCGCCGCCTGCCGACACATCGAATGTGCCGCCATTGTCGACCTGCAGCGCACGCGTATCGCCCGGTGCCGTGCCGCCATGGACACGGCCGGTGGTCGCGAGCACCACCATCAGATTGTCGAGATCGCCGCCCGCCTGCACGCGGACGTTGCCGCCGCCGAGCACGCCGATGCCCTGGGTGAAGCCGGCATAGTTGATCCACCAGGTCGCCTGTTGGCTGGTGAAGTTGAAACGGTCGTCGGTCAGACCGTCCTTCTTTAGCCAATGCGTGTAGAGCATGTTGTTGGCATTGTCGGCCGGCAGCGTGGTGCTGATGCTGCCATTCGCGGCGACAGCCAGATGCCCGCCGAAAATGCCGTATTCGGCTCCCGCCGGCGCGACAAAATCGGAATGCGGCGTCACGTCGTTGCGGCCTGCGGTGTAGATCACCGACTGGTAATGCGCGAGTTGGATGTCGCGACCGGCCCGCACGGCAATGTCGCCGGTGCCGGTGCGGATCTGATAGCCTTGGGTGGCATCGCCGACGACCAGCGATCCCGCCCCCGCCGCAAGCGCCGCGAGCGGCTTGACCGACAGCGTGTCCGCCGCGCCGAGATCGGCGCCGGCGACGAGACGGATATCCCAGGAGTCCTGCGCCAGCAGTCTGCCGCTTCGCGTGACATCACTGAAGCCGTCGCCGAGATTGCCGTTGATGTGCAGATTTCCGGCAGCCCGCAATGTGAGCCCGCCCTCGCGCGAGGCGAGGCCGGACAGATCCCAATCGACGCCCAGCGTCAGATCGGCATCGCTGCGGATCTCCACACCGGCTGCGACTGTAACGGCGTTACCGATCCCGAGACGGGTCTTGATATCGCTGGCATGGACCGCGAAATCGTTGGCGGCCGCGTTGGCCTGATCGCGCAACGCGGCGTCGATGGTGGTGACCACCGTCGCCGGACGCCAGACGCCCTCCAGCACCGTCGAGCGAGCACCGATGACCGTCGCCGCAAGACGATCGACGGCCGCATGATCCGGGCCGGCGACTTGCGCCGTACGGAAACGCACCTTGCCGCCATTGCCACCGGAGACATCGATGACGCCGCCGCGAATGTCGAGACGCCCACCGGACGCATCGAGCAGCACCCGACCGCTGCCGAGCTCCGTCGTGGAGCGCGCCAACAGATTGGCCGTATTTGTCATCACCAGGCCGTTGCCTGCGGAGACCGTGATATTGCCGCCATAGGCCGCGCTGGCATCGATGGCGCCGGTGATCGTCACTCTGCCTGCATCGGCGCTGAGATCGAAACTCTCCACGCGGGTCGTGCCATCAACCACGACATCGCCAGTGCGGATACGGAACGCGCGCGAACGCGTGAAGCCAGCATTTTCCAGTTGCTGCGAGAAGCCGGCAAAATCGGGCAAGGTGCCGATATCGAGCGTGAACGAACCGCCCTTGCCCGCCGCGGCATGCGCATCGACCGTGCCATTCAGCGCCACGGTTCCGCCGCCGGAAGCGACCGCCGTAAGTTTGCCCGCATCGCCGCCGCCAGTTGCCGCAGCAAGATTCAACGTCGAGCCGGCATGGGTCACCACGCTGCCGCCGACGGCGGTCAGCTCGATACTGCCCGCGCTGGCATGGGCCGTCACGTCGTTGAAGTCCTTGCTGAACCCGCCGACATCGATGATGCCGCCGCCGAGTACATTGACGGTGCCCGCGGTCGCCGTCAGCGACACGCTGCCGCCGAGTGCGTCGATACGGCCGCCGAAATCGAGACTGGCGCCAGTGAGAGCCCAGCGCGAGCCCAGGCTGTCGGGATCGCGCGGCGCCGCGCTTCCGCGCGACGTAACCGCCAGATGCCCCGTCGCCAGCACCGACTGGCTCGCCCCATTCGCCCCGGTCATCAGCGGTGCGATCAGGCTGAGATTACCCGCGACATCCAGACTGCCGTTGCCTTGGCCGGCGATCGTCGTCGCTGCAAGCGTCACGTTGTTGAAGCCACGGACAGACTTGGCACCCGTGCCGAGCACGATGCGTTCGGCATCGAGCGCGAGCGTGCCTTGCGCTGCGACCATCGGATCGACGAAAGCGCCGCCACTGTTGCGCAACGTGACGGTCCTGCCGGACACTTTGGTCGCACCGGCGCTGTAACCGACCAGCCCTGCGGCATCGAGCGTCACCGACCTGAGACCGGCCGCGCCGAAATCGATCCCGGTATGGAAGTCGATGGTCGAATAGCTGCGCAGCGTCAGATTCCGAGCGTGGCTGAAACGCGCGAGCCCTGCGGCATCGAAGACGAGGCCCGTATTGCCGCCGCCGAAGCCGATCCGGCCTCCCGACAGCGTGATGTCCTGCGCAGATATCTGCGCAGAAGCGGCCAGCGTCGCGTTACGCGTCGCATCGATCAGCAACGCTTCGCCGCCTGCAATCACGGCGCCGGCGCCGATCTCGACCGTGCCCGATGCCGTGCTGTCGACATTCGTGCGACGCACGCTGGCGGCGCCGCCATTGGAGAGACGGATCAGCGCGCCGAAATCGCGCGCCGGCGATGCGTCCTGCGGAACCAGGGTGATGTCGCCGGTATCGGTGGTCGCGACGCCTTCGGCGCGCAACACGCTGCCGGCTCCGATGACGATATCGCCGCTTGCGGCCAGGATGATCTCCGGGCCGACCAGGGCGCTGTCCGCGCCGTTACGCACCACGATGCTGCCGGCCTGCACATTGACCGACACGCCGAGATTGGTGGCGGTGCGGACACCGCCAAGCAACAGGCTCGCCGCACCGAAATTGCTGAGGCGGCTGGAGTCGATGATCAGATAGCCACCAAGCCCGCTGGTATCGGCGCCGGCGCCAACCACTGCGATATTTGTCGCGGCGATATCGACGACACCGGCGCGGCCGCCGGGTGCCGGCTGCGACAACAACTGCCCGTCCAGCACCAGCTGGTCGCGCGCCTTGAACACCACCGCGCCACCGTCCGACGGCAACCGCGGCGTCACCACGTCGACGCCGAGCTTGCGATACTGCGTCAGCTTGAACGCCTCGGACGCAAAGAATGTATTGGCGCTCGCTTCGTTGTATTCGGAATAGGACCGGATCACCCGACCGTCCATCACGCGCCAGCTCGCCGCCTGCACATCCGCCGAACCATCGAGATTGCTGCCGAGACGACCGGACATCAACACGGTGCCGTCGAGCATGCGCGTCGTGCTGCGCACCGGATTGCCCGCGGTGCCGGCGACGACCTGCACGGCATAGGCGCCAGGCAGCAGCGCATATTGCGGCGGGAGCAGATTGTACCAGCCGGCGGCGAGACCGCCGCCACCGGCGAGCCAGATCCGCCCACCCGTCGCAATCGCATCGTTCTTCGGCGCAGTCGCCGATGCAAGGGCCGGAACAACCGCGTAGACGCCCTTCATCGCCAGAATATCGTGCGAGCCGCCGCTGCCGACGACGAACTCCGACGCCACCAGATCGCCGCCGCCGCGAATATCGACGCTCGCGCCCGCAGCTACACTGACCGCCGGTGCGTCCAGCAGAAGCTTCTTCTCGGGCGGCGCCGTGAGGACGATCGGGAAACCCGATCTGACCGGCAGCGCCCAGTCTTCGCCATTCAGCAGCATGCCGTAAGGCACCGTCAGCCCCTGCCCCGACACCGAAACATCGGCACCGGCACCCAGAGTGATCGCATGCGAGGCCTGCAGCGTCAGCGCACCGAACGGCGCACGCACCGCGCCGTAGATATCGATGTCGGCGGACGCCAGCGTGAGACTGCCTCCCGCCGAGAGCGGCGCTGCGGGCGTGCCGTTCGGCAGCACCAGGATGCGGTTGGGCGCCTTGATCATCGCGGTCGTCTGCGTCGTCGGATAGATTTGCCCGGCCTGCAGCGTCAGCGTGCCGTCGACATCGAGCAGCGCCGTTGCACCGAGCTCGAACGCACGCATGCGTATCTCGCTAGCGACGAGTTTGGTATTGCCATAGCCGCGGGTGACGCCGGAGGTGACGTCGATCAGGCCGGCCTCGAGCAGCAAGGTTCCCGAGCCCGTCGTGGTGTTGGCATCTGCCACGCCCAGATCGAGCGCGAGATATCCCGCGTGGATCTCCGCGCTCGCGTTCGGAGTCGTCGCCGAAATCTTGCCGGCAATCGAGACCGCCGCATTCGGCAGATTGAGCACGACGGCATTGTCGAGCCGCAGCAGACCTGGAAGATTGACTCCGCCGAACCCGCCGCCATTGATGGCATCGGCGGACATGGTCGTGCCGGCATATATGGTGTTTCTGATCTGAATCTTTGTACCAGGCGTATAGACGTAGCCGTTCGTCGAGTTGCCGCTTCGTGTCGCGAGATAGAAATACTTGTTGATCAGAGTGACAGCGTTCTGATCAACCGTCGTATCCATCAGCCATGGCGCGACCGAACCGCCGCCTGACGCGTCGGCGGCGCGGCCATTGACGATGCGTGGCGTGAAGCCAATCACGGATGGCAACGCGTTGATCGCGGTTTTCATCGCATTGGACAGTTTATACGCCGCTGTGCCGTACTCGTCATAGATATCGAGATCGATGACGGAGGTGGAGATCGCCGGTCCCGACATCGTTCCGCCGACGAAATTGTAGGTGCCGGAGGTATCGTTAAAATAATAAGTGCCGGTCGCCGCATCGAAAGAATACTTGCCGCCGGTCCCGACAAGCCTGAAGTAGCCCATATAGGTGCCGGCCATGCTATTTTGGTTGGAGCCGGTCGGCACGCCCGGGTCGACGATGTTCAATGTACCGCCGGAGGCGCCCGCACCGCCTGCCCTGGCGATCATCCTGGCATCGATCGTCGATGCCGCGCGACCGCCACTCCTCAGGTTGATCCGACCGCCGTCGCTGACCAGGTGCAGCGTCGCATCACTGCCGCGCGGACGCTGCGGATCGTCGATCACACCGCTGGTGCCGGATACATCGATCAGGGCCGACGCATCGAGGGTGAGATTGCCGCTCAGATCGACAGTGCCACCATCGAGGACATTGCCGCTACGCAGACCGGTGAGCGGATCGGTGTAGATCGTTGCCTCGCCCCTGGCCAGGACTTGCGCCGTAGGCGCGAGTATCACGCTGCCGCCATCGATCGACACCGTGCCGGCGGGCGCGATGATCGTTCCGGCCACGATGACGCTTCCCGTCTTCGGTGTGCTGGCATTGTCTTGCGTCAGGGTGATGCTGCCGCGAATATCGGTCTTCACGGTAGCGCCGGCCTCGACGGTGACTGTCTTGAAGCCCGCAATGGCAAGGCTGGCCGGCTGCCGTGCAAGCCGCTCCTGCAGATCGAGAACCCGGAGGGTGCCGATGTCGGTCAGTTTAGATCCGGAGACGAAAGACGACGGATTGACGCCGGCGAGATCGATGTTCCGAGGTGTCTGGCTGATCACGGCGCCTGCAGGAATCGTGGCTTTGCCCAGCGTCGAGAGCGAGACCGAGCGGAAGCCGCGATCCGCAAACAGGGTATCGCGTACGTAGAATGCAGATGTACCTGTCGGAGCCACACCTCCGACCTGCATATCGGCCAGTACGCCGATGCTGAGCGTGCCGCCAGAGCCGGCCGCGAAACCGCGCAGATCGATGCCGTCCAGACTCGTGCCCGTCAGATTGGTGAGCCTGATCGAACCGGCATCCCCCAATTTAAGTTTCGACTTTGCGCCGCTCGCACTGATCCGGACCCCGCCGGACACATCGATGATAGCCCCCGCGGCGATCGTGACCTCGCCCTTGACACCCGATCCCAATGCATTGGCATCGACCGCCAATGAGATGTTGCCGCCATTGATCTGTGAGAACGGCGCAGGCCCGCCATCGACCATCTCATTGAGCCAGCTTCCGCTCGCGTCGATGACCGCTTTGGCGCCCACCTGCATCTTGTTGCCGACCTGGATGCCGATGGTGCCGCCAGCGATGCGAATGCTGCCGTCGACTTGCGCGTCGGCCGAAAACATATTGCTCGGGCTCCCGTGCTGAAGCGCCTTGAAGCTGGCGCCCGGCGTCAGTTCGAGACGCGCGGATTCATCGAGCTTGAACGCCTTGTTGTAGAAGATGTCGATTCTGCCCATCCCCGATCGATTGAGGATGTCGTCGGCGATGTAGGCCGTCTTGGCGCGATCCTTGATGTCGCGCGAAAGATCGTAGAAATCGCTCGGCAGCTTGCTGTCGACCGTAAAGTCGTCCGCGAGCGTCACCGGAGCATGGGTGATCACGAAGGTCGACCCCAGCCACGCCCCTTCGGGAACGCTGCCACCGCCGAATTGCAGGCTGCCTGCCGTCGCCGGCTTGCCATTCGCCGCCTGGCGCCGGCCGGTGATGACGTGGCCATCCAGCTCGCCCTCCATGACGAGGCCCGCGCCATCATAGATCAAGATGCTACCGGCATTGCGGCCTTCGATATAGCCGCGTTCGAACCGCTTTTCGGTGTTGCGATCGAAAACGGTACGCCACGTTTCGGTCAGGCGCGTGTCGACCTGCCCCTGAACACGATGTGTTCGCGAGAATGTTCCGGCAAAACCGACATATTGCCGATCCGGCATCGCATTGCCGATATCGTAGACGCGGCCGTCAGCACCGAGCAGCCTGGTCGTTGTGATCCAGCCGTCGGTGTAGCGCACCGAACCGCCGGAGACGTCGAGCACCGCACCGGCACGGACGATCGTCTCGCCGCCCGCGCGCAGAACGATCTTGCCGCCAACGGTCGATAGTTCGGCGAGCGTCGTGTTACCGGTCCCGATCCAACCGCTGACATCGGCGAGCGGCGTGCCTTCCCAGCGCCCGGCGAGATAGGTGCCGCCCTTGTCCTTGAACCATTGCACGCCCGCCATCGGGCCGTCGGCGAATGTGCCACTCGTACGCTTGTCGACATAGACCGTCGCGCCTCGCAGCCAGGAATCGAGATACAATACGCTGTCGCGCAGTTCGTTGATGCGCAGCTCCGCCTTGACCGTGTTGCTCTCCATCGCGAGCACGACGTCGCGCAGGCCGCCGACACTGAGCAGCGCATCGGAACCGATATAGATGCGGCTACCATCGCCAGCCTTGTCCAGAGAGCCCGGGACAGGCCCGGGAATCGACGGTGGCAATTTGCTGGCAATGACGGAGATCGTACCGGATGGCACGATGACGGTGGCGCCTGATTGAATGTCGATCAAAGTACCACGCAGGTTGATCGTACCCTCGCGATAACGCGTTCCAATATTGCTTTGCTCGATGGTGCTGGTATCGGTCAGATCTGGCATCACCGTGGTAAGGCTGTTCGCACCGAGGCTCAGCTTTCCGTAACCCCACCAATAGAGTCCACGAGAGGTCGCAAATTCGTCGCCGCTCCCCATCATGCCCTGGCTTCGTGCACTGATGTTGATGGAGCCGTCCTGATTATTCAGCGCGGTCGATGCGACCACCGTACCATTCTGCTGGATTTCGCGGCCCCTGATCGTGATGTTGCCGCGGGACGCTTCGATCGAACCGGTGTTCAGGACGCGATACCCGACGCTGGCGGCTCGCGCCTCCATTTCGGTCATCACCATTGCCAAGGTATCGGTTGGCGGCAGAGGGGTCGGGCTCACAACAGCCCGGCTCAGTTTCAAGTAGTTCGGCAGAAATTCGGTCGGCGACGAGACCGTCAGATCCAATCCGCGCACGGCGCTGTCCTGGTCATTTTGCCTCGGATCAGCCAGCCACACATTCTCGCCCGCTCCGAGAAGCACTTGGCCGTTGGGCGTTCGGATCGTCCCTGCATTCACAACATGGGGCGCGAACAACATCGCCTTGCCGCCGCTGGCGCTTGCGATAACCGCGCCAGCTTCGAGCACGACGGCGCCGGGCGTTCGGCCATAGTGGATGACCGTCGTTTCCTCCGTGTCGGTCGAACTGTCCCCGAAGGTCGGAATACCGCGGGCAAAGCCGTCGCTTGCCACGAATTCGATTCGTTTATTGATACCCGCGCGGAACTGCTCGTTGCTCAGGCTGAGCGACGAGGCGACGAAAGTGTGCGTATTGACCTGGCTCGATCCGCCGAAGACGATGCCATTGCGATTGATGACATAAACCTGTCCTTCGGCCTTGATGGTGCCGAGAATACGACTCGGCGCCAGTGTCGGGTCGTTGACGCGGTTGAGTGCGATCCAGTTCGCCTTGTCGGCGCCGCCAGCGGTCTGGTTGAAATAGAGATCGGTCTCACGGCCGATATTGAACTTGTCCCAGGTCAGGATTGCCTTGGATTCCGTCTGCTTGATTTCGACCTGCGTGCGGCCGCCCGCAGCCGTTTGGGTCGGCAGTTTGGCGCCTTGCCACAAGGTCGGATCGGTTTTCACGTCCGGCGAGACGACGAGGCCTCCGGGCACCAGACCATTCGACACGGTCGGCGACGCCGACATCGCGGCAGCGCGCGCTGCATCCTGAATGTCGCGCATGCCCTGCATCGCTTTCGCGGCACGGATCATCGCTTGCGAAGCCGTCTGCGCTGCCTGCTGCGCGCCTGCGCGTGCTGCCTCGGTCGCGACATTGACGGGAACCGGCTGCGCGCTCGAACTGCCACCGTTCAGACTGCGCGCCTGCGCACTGCCGTGCGGCGCGGCCAGCAGCGCCATCACGCTTGCGCCTGCCAGCAGCGCACCGGCCCGATAGGCACGATATGGGCGGTTCAGACGGAAGTGCTGGACGGACATGCGAACGCCTTTTCAGTGACAAGCTCAAACGGACCGAAGCGCGCTGCTGCGCAACGCTTCTACGCCCGGGATGAACGGCACCGGCGGCGACCGAACAACTTTCTCGATTTTCGCGACGATTCTTTTTGACGGTCGATGGATCGGCGATGCGACTGCACGCTTCATGTCAGGAGTACGACACCGCCCGGCAGAACACGGGATTTCGCACCAAAAATATGCACGATCTGCACGATGATCTTGTCGGTCTCATCGACCTTCAATCGCGCATTGAGAAGCCGCCGTCCGATATCGCCATTCATCAGGATGATGCGTCCCGTCCGGTAGCGATTGACTTCGGCAATCACACGCTCGACCGGCGTGGCATCGAATGTCAGCACACCGCGTTGCCACGCGGTCACGCTATCGGGATCGATGGCGGATACGGCACCCATGCCGCCATCGCCATAGCTGACTTGCTGGCCACTCGAGAGCGCCATCGACCGGCCACTCTGCTCGACATCGAGCCGCCCTTTCAGGCAGGTGATTGACACCTGAGACGCGTCGCAACGCAGATTGAATTCGGCATTGCTGGCGGTCACGCGGCCATTGGCGGCAAGCACGGTAAATGGCTGCGAGGCGCCGTTGGTCGAGATCGCCGCTTCGCCTGCCAGCACCTCGATCTGTGTCTCGGCAGGCGAAGCGTTGCGCACGGCCACGCTGGTGCGCGTATTGAGATCGAGCGCAACGCGGTCCGCCACCATCAACTGGCGCCGTTCGCCTGCGCCGGTACGGAAGTCAGCCATCAGTTCCGCGTAGGACGGCCACAGCTCGAGCGGCGGACGAACCGCGACATAGGCGACCGATGCTGCCGCAGCTGCCATCGCTCCGCCGATAAACATGCGGCGGCTCGGCATCGTCGCCGGCTTCCTGGCGAGCGGCACGGCGGCGCCAGCGTCGGCACCATGGCGACTCTCGCTGGCGATCGGACCAAGCGAGCGCCAGACACGCCGCGCCTCGGCATATGCGGTCTTGTGCTCGGCGCTCTGCCGGTACCACGCCTTCATGGCATCGACATCGGTCGCCGTCATGCCGCCCGCCATGAACCGCGCGATCCATTCATAGGCTTCGCGCCTCACGGGATCGAGGCCAGCCGGAATCTCGTCGGCGATCGCGGGTGTCATCGGCTTCGGCTCATTCTGCGTCGTCATGGTTCGTGTCATGCGCCGCTGCTTCCGGCGACACTCCTTTGGATGATGCTTCGCGGGCCCCCGGACCGAACCTTTGCCTGACATCGCGTTTGATCGTGGCGCCACAGATCATCAATGCGGCTTTCAGCTCCTTCTCGACCAAACGCTGCGAAACCTGCAACTCATCGGCGAGATCGCGCAATTTGCGCCCTTCCAGCCGGGATCCGATCAGGATGAAGCGCCGCCGGGCGCTGAGCCCGTCGAAGGCAACCTTCAACGCTTCAAATTCCTGCCGCGCTTCCAGACTGCGCAGCGGGTCGGGCGCATCATCGACGAAGCCGATGGCTTCGTCGAGATCCGACAGGCTGGTCAGCCGGCGCTCGCGGCGAAACCGCATCCGCGCGATATTGGTTGCGATCGTCAGCAGATAGCGCTTCGGACTGTCGATCACGCTCAGCCGTGCCGGACGCTCCAGATGCAGATAGGTCTCCTGCAGGACCTCCCGCGCCGCTTCTTCCGAGCCCAGCCGCCGGGTCAGCTGCCGGCGCAGGTCGTCATATTCGCCGACGAGCATCTGCCGCAGCAATGTCACATCCGCGATACTAGTCATGAGCGGCGGATCGCGCTCGCCGCGGCGCCGACGACAGACACGTCGCCGAGCGCTGGGTCCGTTTCGGCATCAGCATCAGATTGATCGGCTGCGGCATGGCGGCCGGCGGTCGTTCACCGATGGACACCGTCGCAAGGGCCGTCAGGTAAAAGCGGTCACGCTCATCAGACCCCGTGCCTGACAGCAAATCTGCCCGCTGCACACCGCCGGCCGGAGATATCCAGAGCCGCGCGAACAACTCGTCCGGATCTCCGGCAGCGATCGGTGCATGGCAAAGGGCTTGGTCGAGGCTGGTCTGCACCAAAGCAAGATAGGGCGAGAACTCAGCCACCCCGAGCCTTGCGCGCTTGAGGTCCGCAGGACCCTGCCCTTTTGCCGCGGGCGACAGTATCGTGATCGTCCCGGGGTCGAACGAGGCGCTGGACAGGCCGGTGCCCTGCAGCATCATCCGCATCGCCACTTCGGGCGCGAATGTGCCGTGGACGGAAAACGACAACTGCCCGGCAATCGCGCCGCTTTCGTAGAAGAGCTCGACCCTCGCGGCGGAGGCAAAGGCCTTCAGTGCAGTTTCAAGCTTCTGCGATGGAATGGCGAAGGTCACCGGCAATTCAGCAGAAGGTCTTCCGCCATTCTGAGGCTGCGCATCGGCATGCGCAATTCCATTTCGAGACTGGGCAGCCCCCGGCCCGCTGGATGCCATCAGCACGAGACTCATCAAAAGCGTACCGCCGAACCGAGTACAGGCCCAGATCGACAAAGGCGAAGCCGGACTCAAAACGTCCGTCCTTTTCTTGATAAGATCCCGGATCCGCCCCTGATCTATTCACCTTTTATGACGGTGACATGTCACGGACTCCCCCGCTCAGGATTGCAGCGGCGATGGAGCCGGCGGGGCCGATGTCGCTTCAACCGCCAATCCTTCCGAAGGCGATTGGATCAATCAGGGGATCACGTCCCGTTGCGTTTCGATTTATGGCAGAGGACCGAGTTAGTATTGATCGGCTCAAGCCGTTAAATTGGCACGCTGCTTGCTCTTCCAAGGATGGCGCATCTCGCGCCACATCGGCTGGAGCACATCATGGCGCCGACAAGGGATACAACGTTGAGATCGATTTTCCTGCGATTTTTTGAGGTTTGCTACGGACATCAGATCGCCGCGGAGTACGACCAGATGAACCCCAAGCGTGATGAATCTCAGGATTCGTATCTGGCAATCTGGTCAACGTCGGGCGAGTATCATGGCAATCTGCACAATAGCAGGCCACATGATTGACGCCGTGCCACCGGCGGACGCGTTCCAGGACCGAACTATCGTTCCGCTGAACAAAAACTAGACGCTGAGATAGGCACGCTGAATATCTTCATTGCGTGCCAGGTCCTGCATGGATCCCTCATACATGATCTGGCCCTTTTCCAGCACATAAGCGCGATCCGATACCAGACGGGCGAAATGGAAGTTCTGCTCTGACAGCAGAATGCTCGCGCCACGGGCCTTGAGCGCCAGAATCATATGCGCCATCTGCTCGACGATCACCGGCGCCACACCTTCGGACGGCTCGTCGAGAAGCACCAGCAGTGGATTGCCCATCAGCGTGCGTGCAACCGTCAACATCTGCTGCTCGCCGCCGCTCATCTGGCCGCCGCGGCGATCCTGCATCCGGCCGAGATTGGGAAACAGCTCGTAGAGCGCTTTCGGCGTCCAGTTCAGCGCCGGCGTGCCATCGGGCCAATGGCGCGGCGCCTGTTTACCGGTCTCCAGATTCTCGGTCACCGTCAGATCGGCAAACACCCTGCGATCCTCGGGCACGAAACCGAGGCCCATGCGCGCGACCTGAAACGGCGCCTTGCCGCCGATATCCTGACCCAGGAAACTGATGTGCCCCTTGCAGCGTGACAGCAAGCCCATGATGGACTTCAGCGTGGTGGATTTTCCAGCACCGTTGCGCCCCATCAGCGAAATGACTTCGCCGCGGCGCACATTGAGCGCAACATCGAACAGGATGTGAGCGGCGCCATACCATGCGTTGAGGCCGGAGACTTCGAGCAGGGGCGGACTTGCGGATGTCGTCATGCGGGGATCCTTGCGGCAGCAACGGCCAGTTCCGGCGGATGTTCGAAGGTCAGGCCATTGCCGAAATAGACTTCCTTCACCTTGGCGTGATTGCGGATCGCATCTGCGTCCCCTTCCGCGATGAGCTTGCCCCGGGCGAGCACGATGATGCGGTCGGCATGCGCGAATACGACATCCATGCTGTGCTCGGTGAACAACACGGCCATGCCACGCTCGACCACCAACCGCTTCGTCAGGGCCATGAGCTCATTGCGCTCGCGCGGCGCCATGCCCGCGGTCGGCTCATCCATCAGCAAGAGACGCGGATCGTTGGCCAGCGCCATCGCCAGTTCGACGCGCTTGACGTCGCCGTAAGCGAGCTCGCTGCACGGCCGATCGGCCTGGGTGTCCATGCCGACGCGCTCGAGCAACGCCAACGCTTCACCACGATAGCGGCTCGCGGCAGGACGCCAGAGCGAGAAGAGCTGCCGGTGATGCGACATCACCGCCATCTGCACATTCTCGACGACCGTGAAGGATGCAAAGGTCGCCGCAATCTGAAACGTACGCCCGACGCCGAGGCGCCAGATGGCGCGCGGCTGCATTCCGGAGAGTTCCCGGCCGGCGAAGCGCACCGAGCCGCCGGAAGCACGCAGCTGGCCATTGACCATATTGAAGGTCGTCGATTTGCCGGCACCATTGGGACCGATCAAAGCGAGGAATTCGCCGGGATGCAGATCGAAACTGATGCCGTCTACGGCCCGCACGCCGTCGAAGGCCTTGTAGAGATCGCGGACCTCCAGCAACGCGTCGTTCATGTCAGTTTCTCCCGTCGCACGAAGCCAGTTGCTGGACGGTATTGCTGCCACAGCGCTTCGATCTGGCGCGATATGCCCGACAAGCCCTCCGGAAAAGCCAGCACCAGGAACAGGATGATGCCGCCGAACAGGGCGCGCCAATATTCGGTGGACCGCATCACCCAGTCCTGCAGCACGCCGAACACCGCTGCGCCGATCACCGGCCCCGTCAGAGTCTGAATGCCGCCGAGCAGAACCATCACGAGGCCATCGATCGATTTGCTGACCGAAATCACATCCGGCGATACGCTGCCTTTGGAGAAGATGTAGAGTGTTCCGGCCAATCCGCCGAACACGCCGGCGATCACAAAGGCCATCCATTGGATCAGCTTCACATCGATGCCGATGGCCTCGGCGCGCAGCGTCGAGTCACGCCCTGCCCTGAGCGCGTAGCCGAACGGTGCAAACACAAAGCGGCGCAGCGCATAGGCCGAGACGCCGACCAGCACCAGCGTGAGATAGTAGTAGTTCGTGCCGCTCAACCATTCGGCCGGCCACACACCCACCATGCCATTCGAGCCGCCGGTGACCGCATCCCACTGGAACACGATCGACCAGACGATCTGGGAGAAAGCAAGCGTCAGCATGGCCAGATAGACGCCGGATAGCCGAACACAAAACCAGCCGAACAGCAGTGCGCCGACGCCGGCCACCAAGGGTGCCGCCAACATTGCAAGCGGCATCGGCATTAACAGCATCTTGACCAGCACCGCGGCGCCATAGGCACCGAGCCCGTAATAGGCCGAATGACCGAAAGAATGCATGCCGCCCGGCCCCATCATGAAATGCAGGCTCACGGCGAACAGCACCGCGATCAGCACGTCCTGACCGAGTACCGCTGCATAGGGCAGCAAATTGCCGAGCAGAGGCAACACCGCCATGATCAGGAAGCCCGCAACGACGATCATGCGAAATTGCGGCGATCCCGGCCGCAGCGGCGCTTCAACAGGCGACGAGTTGCGACTGGCGGCTTGCGGCCGTCCCATCAATCCCCATGGCCGCACGACAAGAACCACCGCCATGATCAGGAATTCGACCACCAGGGTCAGCTTGGAAAACGAAACCTCGATGCCGGCCAGATGAACCGTGCCGATCCCGATACAGATCGCCTTGACTTCGGCAATCAACAGCGCCGCCAGAAAGGCACCGGGGATCGAGCCCATACCGCCAACGACCACCACGACAAATGCATCGCCGATGGTCGAGATATCGACACCGAGGCTGGCCGGCTGGCGCGGCAACTGCACGGCGCCGCCAAGGCCCGCCAGCATGCAACCGAGCGCGAAGACCCCCGTGAACAGCCATGCCTGATTGACCCCAAGCGCGCCCAGCATCTCGCGATCATGCGTCGCTGCGCGCACCATGACACCCCAGCGCGTCCTGGTGAGCAGCATCCAGAGCAGTCCAAACACCGCGGGACCGATCACGATCAGGAACAGATTGTAGCTGGGATAGGCGCGTCCGAACAATTGAACCGCGCCTTCCAGGCCCGGCGCACGACGGCCGAGCAGATCCTCCGGCCCCCAGATCCAGAGCGCAGCGTCGTTGAAGACCAGAACCAATGCAAAGGTCGCCAGCAATTGAAACAGCTCCGGCGCCTTGTAGATCCGACGCAGCAGCAGGATTTCCACCAGCGCACCGAGCAACCCGACCGCCAGCGCCGCAAGAAGGATCGCCGCCCAGAAACCGACCGACCGCCAAGATCCCACGCCGATCCGCTCGATCAGCGAATACGCCACATACATGCCCAGCATGAAGAAGGAGCCATGAGCAAAATTGACGATGCGCGTGACGCCGAAAATCAGCGACAGGCCGACCGCAACCAGAAACAGCGCCGAGGCACCGGCCAGACCGTTCAGCAATTGGGCCAAGAAGGCAGTAATATCCATGGCAATCTCGCTCGGGAGAATGTGGTGCGCAGGCGCGGAAAATAACCGGGCGCCCTCTCGGGAGGACGCCCGGCATCACGTCAGTCGGTGGCGGGGCGCAGCTTGCGCACTTCGTCATCCGACGGCAGCAGCTTGTCGCCGGGCGCGTAGTGATAGTCGACCATCACGCCCTTGCCGTCCTCGACGGCGAGCTTGCCGACATACAGACCCCAGGTCGCCTGGTGATCGATCTTGCGGAAGCTCATCTTGCCGTCAGGCGTATCGAATTCCAGGCCTTCGAATGCCTTGACCATCGACTCGCTGTCGGTCTTTCCACCCGACGCGGCGACGCCGGCCGCGATGGCCTTGATCGTCGAATAGCCGATGATTGAACCGAACCGCAGATTCTCCTTGCCGTACTTCTTCTGATACTCCGTGAGGAACGTCTGGTGCGCCGGCGTCTTGATGCTGTACCAGGGATAGCCAGTCACCAGCCAGTTCTTGGGAATCTCATCGCGCAGCGGTTCGAGATATTCAGGCTGACCGGTGATGATGGAGAAGACCGGCATTTGCTCGCCGAGGAAACCGCGCGTGGTGCCCTCGCGAACGAACTGGGCGAGATCGGACGCGAACAAGGCGTTGAATACGCCATCCGGCTTGGCGTCTGCGAGCGCCTGGATCACACTGCCGGCATCGATCTTGTTGAAGGGCGGCGCTTGTTCGGCGACGAACTCCACGTCGGGCTGTTTTTCCTTCATCAGCTTCTTGAAAACGGAGGCCGCCGAGGTTCCGAACTCGTAGTTGGGATAGACCAGCGCCCAGCGCTTCTTCTTCAGCTTCACGGCCTCATCGACGAGCGAAGCCACGAGCATGTAGGTCGAAGAATCCAGACGGAACGTATATTTGTTGCCAACGCTCCAGACGATGTTGTCGCTAAGCGCTTCGGTAATCAGCATGAAGCGCTTCTTCTGTTTCGCATAATCGGTGAGTGCGGTCCCGATATGCGCGTAGAATGCGCCGGCCAGGATATCCACCTTTTCGCGCGTCACCAGATCTTCGGCCTGGCGAATGGCTTCGCCCGGATTTGCATTGTCGTCACGGGTGATGAGTTCGAGCTTGCGGCCGGCGACACCGCCAGCGGCATTGATCTGATCGATCGCAAGCAACATGCCTTTCTTGTAGCCATCGGTGAAGACAGGCTGGGACTTGTAGCTGTTGATCTCACCGATCTTGATCGGCTCCTGCGCATTGGCGGACGAGGCTCCGATGGCAACCGTTGCCAGAGCGGACAACAGAACGTGTCTGAAACGCACTTGTTTAGTCATGACTTCCCTTCTCCTGAAAACAGTACAATTGCGATGATGGAGTTTTCTTGAGCAGAACGACCGTTTCCGCCGATCGATCGCATCTAACAAGCGAATGTCGTGCCATGCGGCGCATTCACGACGCGGCGCTCAAGGCTGGAAACTGGGAAAACCGCTCGCGACACTTGCGCGCGTCATATTGGTAAACCCACTCAGCCTTGATCCCGACGGCATTGGGATTCTCAGCCTGCTCACGCTTGAAGGCGAGATCGCGCGCGCGCAATTCCTCTGGCGAGGACAAATGATAGGTCCGGCCGCGTTCGCGCGCCTCGAGCTGGACGCGCGTGGTGCGCGGACGGCGCTCGGCTTCATAGGCATCGAGTGCAATATCGAGCGCGGCGGGGCCGAAATGGCTCAGCGCCTGCGCCAAAACATAGGCGTCTTCCACTGCCATCGCTGCACCTTGCGAAAGGAATGGCAGCATCGGATGGGCGGCGTCGCCGAGCAGCGTGACATTACCGGTCGACCAGCGCTGCATCGGGTCACGGTCGAACAATCCCCACTTGTAGATCTGATCGGCATTGGTGGACTCGAACAACCGGATGAGATTGTCGTGCCAGCCTGCGAAGCCGTCGAGCAATTCCTGCTGGCTACTCTTGATGGTCCAGGATTCTTCGACCCAGTCGTGATTTTCGTTGACGGCGACGATGTTCAC
>JAEXHR010000135.1 GCA_023449855.1 Pseudomonadota bacterium
GTCCCGGCGAAGGCCGGGACGGCTCGTTGGATTATAGCGTCTTACTTCTTCACCAGCGCGCACGCCGGATCCGGCGGACCGAATGCGTCCTCGCCCGAGATCTTTGCGAGGATCTTGTAATAGTCCCACGGATATTTCGACTCTTCGGGTGATTTCACCTGCACCAGCATCAGGTCGTGCACCATCAGCCCGTCCTCGCGCAGCTTGCCGTTACGGGCGAAGAAGTCCTCGACCGGCTTCTCGCGCATCTTGGCTGCGACCTTGAGCGGATCGTCGGTGCCGGCTTCCTTGATGGCGTTGAGATAGACCATCGTCGATGAATAGACGCCGGCCTGCCACATGGTCGGCATGCGCTTCATCTTGTCGAAGAAGCGCTTCGACCAGGCGCGGGTCTTGTCGTCCATGTCCCAATAGAAGGATGTCGTCAGCAGCAGGCCCTGCGCGGTTGGCAGGCCGAGCGAGTCGATGTCGGTGATCAGGGCCAGCAATGCGGCCATCTGCTGGCCGCCTTTGAACACGCCGAATTCACCGGCGGTCTTGATTTCGTTGATATTGTTCGGCGGTCCGCCGGCGATGCCGATGATCTTCGCCTTCGAGGCCTGCGCTTGCAGCACGAAGGAGGAGAGATCGGACGCGCCGAAAGGCGGGCGCACGCTGCCCAGCACCTTGCCGCCGGTCTTCGTCACGACGGCCGCAGCATCGCGCTCCAGCGCATGGCCGAAGGCGAAATCGTCGGTGATGAAGAACCACGTGTCGCCGCCGCGCTTCACGACTTCCTGCGCGGTGCCGACGGCGAGGGCTCGGGTATCGAACACCCATTGCATCGTATAGGGCGAGCAGAACTTGCCATGGAAATCCGCAGCGCCGGTGGAGTGGGTGATGAACAGCCGCTTGCGGTCGTTGGCGACGTTCTGCACGGCGAGGCCGACGGCGGAGACCGGCACGTCGACGATGATGTCGACCTGATCGACATCATACCAGCGCCGCGCCAGCGAGGCGCCGACATCGGGCTTGAGCTGGTGGTCACCGACGATCACGCTGATCGGCTTGCCGAGCACGCTGCCGCCGAAGTCATCCACGGCCATCTGCGCGGCAGTGACCGAGCCCTGGCCGGACGGTGTCGCCGCCGGACCGTTCATGTCGGTGAGCACGCCGATCTTGACGACGTCGTCGGAGACTTGTGCTGAGACGGTGGAGGCAAAGAGGGCAAAGGCGAGCGACGAGATCACGGACAGACAGGTGCCGCGCATGAAAAATCCTCCCGATTGAGCGCGGCACTTGCGGCCGCGTATTGGAAGGAAGCTTAGGTCAGCCCTTGTCGTCTAGCAATGCGAGGCGTTCGGCCTCGATGAGGTAATCGGCCGTGTTTGTATTGAAGAAGGGGTCGATGGGGTCGGTCGACCAGTCCACTTTGGCAAGGCGATAGCGTGCCATGAAGCGGCCGACCTGGCGGACCTGTTCATTCACAAGTGCATGTCGCAAGTCATGACGTAATGCGACGTTCCATAGCCCGACGACGGGATGAGTTTGTCCGGCGGAGGAAGCGACAGCAAGTTCTGCATCCTCGCCGCTCCGCGCACGATGCAGTCGTGCAGCGAGATCACGTGGCAGGAACGGGCAGTCGCCCGGTGCACTGAGTATCCATCGGATGTCAGGCCGATGCTCCGCCGCCCAGTCGAGCCCGGCAAGAATGCCGGCGAGAGGACCGGGAAAATCGGCGATGCTGTCCGCGACGACGGGCAGGCCGAATGCTGCAAAGCGCGTGGCATCGCCATTGGCGTTGAGGATCAGCGCGTCGCATTGCGGTGCGATGCGATCGATGACGCGTGCCAGCATGCTGCGGCCGGCGATCGCGCGCATCGGTTTGTCGCCGCCGCCCATACGCCGGGCGAGGCCGCCGGCAAGCACGAGGCCAAGCGTGAGATCATCAACGGTCATCGTCATAAGGCTGCATATGACATTCGGCGTCGTCGGGATATAACCCGCCGCAACAATCGGAACTCACGCGTGGCTGCGACCAAACTCGACCTCACAGGACTGAAATGCCCGCTGCCTGCGCTGATGACACGCAAGGCAATGAAGGCGCTTGCGATCGGCGAATACATCGAAGTGCATTGCACGGACCCGATGGCAGTGATCGATATTCCGGTGCTGGTGCAGCAAATCGGCGACCGCATCGATAGCTCGGAACGCTCGGGCGATGTGATGATATTCATCATTGAAAAAATGAATGCTGCGATAGCAAATGACGATTGAGTCTCTGGTATACCACTGAGATAATTGAGAAATTTCGCAAACTGATACTTTTTCCCTATCGACTCCAGTGACGGTCTTTGGTCCTGTCCTCAGCAGCTGGCGCGCGAGAATCTGTCGTCTGCACGCGGCTGGGGAATGACTTGGCGACACGACTGCTTCGAAACGCAGAGCGGCTCAGAAGGGTCGACTGCAGGGGAGAATTTCATGACAACAATTGGCAATGCCGGAAGTCTGTCTGGCGACAAGCCGGGCCTGCTGGACCGTGAGCGCATCATCGCGACGGCCGGCTTCAATCGCTGGCTGGTGCCGCCGGCGGCACTGTGCATTCATCTGTGTATCGGCATGGCCTATGGCTTCAGCGTGTTCTGGTTGCCGCTGTCGCAGGCGATTCCCAATCCGGCTGCGAAGGACGTTTGCGACGGCATGTCGCTGATGACGGAGCTCTTCACCACCACCTGTAACTGGAAGGTCGCCAGCCTCGGCTGGATGTACACGCTGTTCTTCGTGCTGCTCGGCGTCTCCGCCGCCATCTGGGGCGGCTGGCTTGAGCGTGTCGGTCCGCGCAAGGCGGCTTTCGTTTCCGCACTGTGCTGGTGCGGTGGCCTCGTGCTCGGTTCGATCGGCATCTACACGCATCAGCTCTGGCTGCTGTGGATCGGCTCGGGCGTGATCGGCGGCGTCGGTCTCGGCCTCGGCTATATCTCGCCGGTGTCGACGCTGGTGAAGTGGTTCCCGGATCGTCGCGGCATGGCAACGGGCATGGCCATCATGGGATTCGGTGGCGGTGCGATGATCGGTTCGCCACTCGCCAACATGCTGATGAACTACTTCAAGACGCCGACCGATGTCGGCGTGTGGCAGACCTTCCTGGCCATGGGCGTCATCTATTTCGTGTTCATGACCATCGGCGCGTTCTCCTATCGCATCACGCCGCCGAACTGGAAGCCGGATGGCTGGACGCCGCCGGCCACCGCCAACAAGATGATCACCACCGGTCACGTGCATCTCGACAATGCGCACAAGACCAAGCAGTTCTGGCTGATCTGGGGCGTACTCTGCCTCAATGTGTCGGCGGGCATCGGCGTCATCGGCATGGCTTCGCCGATGCTGCAGGAGATCTTTGCCGGCAAGCTGATCGGGCTGCCTGACGTGTCGTTCAGCCAGCTCACCGCTGCGCAGAAGACCGCGATCGCCGGCATTGCCGCCGGTTTCGCCGGCCTGATCTCGCTGTTCAACATCGCCGGCCGCTTCTTCTGGGCGTCGCTGTCGGACAAGATGGGCCGCAAGAACACCTATTATACGTTCTTCATTCTCGGCATCGTGCTCTACGCGCTGGTGCCGACGCTGGCGGCCACCGGCAACAAGGTGCTGTTCGTGTTCGCCATCGGCATCATCCTGTCCATGTATGGCGGCGGTTTCGCCACCATCCCGGCCTATCTCGCCGATATCTTCGGCACCCAGTTCGTCGGCGCCATCCATGGCCGTCTGCTGACGGCCTGGGCGACAGCCGGCATCATCGGCCCGGTGGTGGTGAACTACATCCGTGAATTCCAGATCGCCGCCGGCGTGCCGCGGGCTCAGGTCTATGATTTCACGATGTACATCCTCGCCGGCATGCTGGTGGTGGGCCTGATCTGCAACATGCTGGTGAAGCCGCTGGCACAGCACTGGTTCATGAAACCGGAGGAGGTCGCGGCGCTGCAGGCCAAGGGCGCCGAAGCCGCTGCGGTCGGTGGTGGCTCCTACGGTATTGGTAAAGGGGGGCTCGATGCGTCCGCTGCGGCCTTCTGGTTGTTCGTTGGCGTCCCGCTGATCTGGGGCGTCTGGCTGACACTGCAAAGCGCCATCAAGATCTTCCAGTAAGATCATCCGGGACCGGCAGCGAAAGCTTCCGGTCCCTTTTTCTTTTCGGCATCACGGTTTTCGCAACAAAGAACATTCGGGGGTAGACGATGACGCGCATTCGCACCGGCCTGTTGGCCGCGGTTTTCACTGTCGCTTCGCTCACCATCGCATCGGCGCAGACCGCCGCGCCGGCACCGGCGCCTGCGGGGAAAATGAAGCTCACCAAGCAGAGCCTGAAGGACATGAGGGCGAAGTGGAGCGCCAACAAGAACAAGCTCAAGGCCTGCCGCAAGGATGTGAAGGCCAAGGGGCTCGCCGGCGATGACCGTTGGTTCTACATTGAGGACTGCATGGGCAAGAGCTGAGCCCGCGCGGCAATCCGGGTCGTCTTTATGCCGCGCTTATGACGCGGCCGGGCGGCCCGTCTCGCATTCCTATGGCGTTGTCCGCATCTTTGAAACGTCCCGGTGGGTCTGGCCGGGGCGCATCATTGAAACGGACAATGACCATGACAATGTTCTTCAATCGCGACACCCAGGCGCACGATTTCTCCGCCGACAGCGCCTATCGCGCCTATCTGATCAGTCGCAACCAGGCGCCGATCGTCCATCATTCCGGCGACATGCAGTGGAAACGCTTGCGCGTCGCCATCCGGCGGGTGCGTAACGACGTCAGAAGCTTTTTCGCAGCAATCCATATGGCGCTGATCGCCGACAAGATGCGCCGGGCACGGCACGAACTGGCGCGGGTTGGCGTGCAGCATGCTGATATCCCGACGCTGCCGGATCGCAGGAACGCGCCATGATGGCACGCTTGTTGTCGCTGCTGGTGCAGGCCTGGCGAATGGTCGTCGGCCCGGCAGTGTATCATCCCGCTGCGCACTATATGCGCGGCCCCGGCCCGAAATGCCGTGAGAAAAAGGACAAGAAACGCCCGCTGGTCTAGCGGGCGTTTCTTTGAAAGCGGCTTCAGATCGCCCGGGACATCACTTCGTCCGGCGAGGCCCAGATCGCTTCCATCGCTACCCGGACCAGATGTTGCTCGGTTTCGTCGAGGGGCATGCGCGGGAGCCGAACTGCAGCATTGCCCAGGCCGCGCAGATTGATCGCATATTTGACCGCCGATGATACCTGCGCCGACGACAGCACCTCGGCAAGCGGCATCAGCATGTCCGAGATCGTTGTGGCATAGCGCGCGCATCCTTTTCGCGAGGCGTAATACATGCCGCGGCAGAGTTGTGGCGCGACATTGGCGACGGCCGAGACCACACCGTCGCCGCCGGTCAGCAGATAGGGCAATGCCGTTGCATCGTGCCCGGTCAGAAACCGGAAGCCTGGCGGTAGCAGCGGACGCAAGCGAGCAAGCCGTGATGCATCGCCGGTGTCGTCGCGCAGGCCGATCAGCCGCGGCGAAGCGGCAAGATCGATGATGATGTCGTCCGTCAGCGCCCGTACGCAGCGTGAGGGCGTGTCGTGCAGGATGATCGGCAAGGTCGTCGCGCCGAGAATGGCGTGGAAATGCGCGGCGATGCCGTCTGCCGTCGGCTTGTTGTAGTACGGGACCACCGACATCGCCGCATTGGCGCCTGCCGTTTGCGCCATGCGCGTCCATGCGATCGCGTGCGCAGTGCAATTCGATCCGGCGCCGGCGATGACGCGCAGGCGGCCGCGCGCAATGCCGACCGCGGTACGGATCAATGTCATCCGCTCGTCTTCGGAGAGCGTATCGCCTTCGCCAACGGTCTCGCCGACCACGACAGCGCTGGCGCCCGCGCAGGCCTGACGCTCGCAAAGACGCGCAAAAGTGAGGAGATCGAGCCCGCCGTCCGTATGAAACGGCGTCGGCAGGTCGGCGATCATGCCATGCAGCCAGTCATTGCCATGAAGGGCTGCATGGGCCGGGAGGGGAAGTGCAGACATGACGGGCGATCAGGCGGCGTGCCGTTGCGGAAGGACGATCGGCTGGGCCGATGCGAAGGACGGCGCGCTCATATCGAGCTCGACAAGGCCGGCCATTTCCACGATGGCCTCGGGGCGGTGACCATTTTCGAACAGCGCATAGCGCAAGGCGTCGAGGCGGTTCTTGAACAGGCCGCCAAACAGGCCGCGTTGTTCTTGTGCGACCCACTGGCCGCGATTGTTTTGGCCGATCAGAACGAGAGTTGATCCAGATGAGGGAGGTTCAGAGCGATTCACAATAGTCTCCTGCAACAGCACGCTGACAGGCGTGTGGCTGCAAGATGGACGGCAGGGCGTTTGAAAACGAGATATGGGCAAGCGCGGTGTTATAGGCGCGGCATAAATGCCGGATTGTTGCAGGGGAACCTGCAAACCCGGAACCATCGGTTGCAATCGCGATTGGAGTTTTTGCCGAAGCAAGGGAGCTTTTCATGGCGAAATATTCCGAGGCGACCGCGAAGAAGGTCGCGCGCGCCGTAAAGAAGGCCAAGGCCGGTACGCTCAGGAGTGGAAGCTCCGGCAAAAAAGTGACGAGCCGCAAGCAAGCCATCGCCATCGGCCTGTCCGAAGCGCGTGCCGAGGGCAAGAAGGTGCCCGAGTTACCGAAGAGGGCGACGAAGAAATCCGCTGCCAGAAAGACGACTGCAAAGAAGAGCAGAAAGGTCAAAAAGGCGAAAAAGAAGTCGTGACAGACGAAGAGGGCGAGGCGACGCTGAGGATGTCACTTCGTCTGCAGTGACGCCTTCAGCAGATGATCCTTGCATTCATCCGTTTTCCCCATCGCCATTTTCTCACTGGCGGCGCCGATCTCGTCGGAGGCGGTCCGCTTCTGCTTGCCATCCGGTAGTTTGGCGATTGCTTCTGCGACGAAGGCGATATTGGATGCGTTGCATTCGCGGGCCTGCAGTTGTTGTGCGTGCGAAGAAGGCTCGCTCGCCAGCATGGCGATCGCGATTGCAAGTGCCAATGTCCTCATCACGGTCAGCTCGCTTTCCGATGCCGCGCTGTCGAACGCCCCGTCCCTTTTGCAGGACGTTTTCGGGCTGCCGGCCGGCGTGCGGAGGAAGCGCGTTTGGTCGGTGTCTTGCCGCCCTTGAGGCTGGCCTTGAGCGCGTCCATCAGATTGATGACGTTGTCGGGCTTGTCTTCCTTCTCTGCGACCTTTACGGGCTTGCCGGCGGCCTTGCGCTTCACCAGTGTCTTCAGTGCCGTTTCGTATTCGTCCTTGAATTGTCGAGGATCGAAATGCGCGGCCTTGCTGCCGAGAATATGAGTGGCCAATTCGATCATGTCTTTTGATATTCTCGGAGTTTTTATGTCGTCGAAATAGTCCGTTTCGTCGCGCACCTCATATGGATAGCGCAGGGTGGTGCCCAGCAGGCCTTTGCCGAGGGGCTCGATGGCGATGACATGCTCACGATTGGTCAATACGATGCGGGCCAGCGCCACGCTGTCCTTATCCTTCATGGCATCACGGATCACGGCGAAGGCATCGACGCCGGCGTTCCCGTCAGGCGCGATGTAATAGGGATTGTTCAGATAACGGCGATCGATCTCGTCGCGGGGTACAAAGTTGTCGATGTCGATGGTGTGGTTGCTTTCGATCTGGACGGCGTCGAGTTCATCCTTGTCGATCTCGACATATTCGCCCTTGCTGATCTCGTAGCCGCGGCCCTTCTGGTCCTTCTCCACGACGTCGCCGGTCTCGCTGTCCACCATCTGCTGTCTGAGGCGGTTGCCAGTGTCGCGATTGATCATGTGGAATTTGGTCTTCTCCACCGTGGTGGAGGCCGGATACAGCACCACCGGGCAGGTGACGAGCGACAGTTTGAGGGAGCCTTTCCAGTAGGCGCGGGGCGGGGCCATGCATCCTCCAACTCGGTACGAATTTCTCGCTTCGCCAATCACCTGAGCGAGTGGAACTTCAACGGAGCCTTCCCGTTTTGGTTCCGATCTCCGTATTGCGGCCTGTTGTTTCCGTTGGGAGTTAAGCGTCGTGGCCGATCGCCAATTATCGATTTACCGTCGGAAACGCGATTTCGCGCAGACGCGGGAGCCATCCGGCAGGATCGTGGTCGCGCCGGCAAGGCGACGGCGTTTCGTAATCCAGAAGCACGATGCAACGCGGTTGCATTACGATCTGCGGCTGGAGATGGACGGCGTGTTCAAGTCCTGGGCGATAACGCGCGGCCCATCACTCGATCCCGCCGACAAGCGCCTAGCGGTTGAGGTCGAGGACCATCCGCTCGACTACGGCGATTTCGAAGGCACGATCCCCGAAGGCCAATATGGCGGCGGCACTGTTCAGCTCTGGGATCGCGGCTATTACGACGCTGAGGATGCGGAGAAGGGGCTCAAGAAAGGCGATCTCAAATTCACGCTGGACGGCGACAAGCTGCATGGCGGTTTTGTTCTGGTGCGCATGAAGCACGACCGCAAGGGCGGCAAGCGGACCAACTGGCTGCTGATCAAGCATCGCGACGACTATGCCGTCGATGGCAAGGGCGATGCCGTTCTGGATGAGGATGCATCGGTGGCCTCGGGTCGCAGGATGGATGATATTGCAGAGGGGAAGGGACGAGCGCCGAAGCCGTTCATGATCGGCAAGCGCGCAAGGATCAAGAATGATGCGGTCTGGGATTCCAGCAAGGGCGAGGCTGCTGATGCGCGCGCAAAAACGGGCATAGCGAACAAAGCCGGCGCGACGGGGACGAAGTCGGCGAAGCGCACGACAAAAGCAAGGAGGGTGGCGCAGTTGCCGGGTTTCGTCGCGCCGGAGCTATGCACCTCGGTGGACCGTCCGCCGGACGCGAAGGGGTGGGTGCATGAGATCAAGTTCGACGGCTACCGGATGCAGCTCCGGGTCGAAGGTGGTGAGGCGACACTGAAAACGCGCAAGGGGCTCGACTGGACGGACAGCTTTCCAGCCATTGCCGAAGAGGCAGCCGGGCTGCCGGACTGTATCCTCGACGGTGAGATCGTCGGGCTCGATTCATCCGGCGCGCCTGATTTTGCGGCGCTGCAGGCAGCGTTGTCTGATGGCGAAACCGATACGCTGATTTTCTTCGGTTTCGATCTGCTATTTGCCGAAGGCGAGGACCTTCGGAAACTACCGCTGGAGGATCGCAAGGCGCGACTGAAAACATTGCTGGCGAAAGCACGCGGCCGCCGCAAACAAGGCTCGATCCGATACGTCGATCATTTTGAAAGCGGCGGAGATGCGATCCTGCAATCGGCCTGCAAGCTGTCGCTGGAAGGCATCGTCTCGAAGAAGTTGTCGGCGCCTTATACGTCCGGCCGTTCGAACAACTGGACAAAAGCAAAATGTCGCGCCGGACATGAGGTGGTGATCGGCGGCTGGAAAACGACAGATGGGAAATTTCGCTCGCTGATGGCCGGAGTCCACAAGGACGACCATCTCGTTTATGTCGGCATCGTCGGCACCGGATACGGGCAGGGCACCGTAAAGCGCATCATGCCGCTACTGAAGAAAGCCGCCGCAAAGCAATCGCCCTTTGGCGGCAACAATGCGCCCGCTGGTGGCCGCGATGTGCATTGGCTCAAGCCAGAGCTGGTCGCCGAGATCGAGTTTGCCGGTTTTACCGGCGCCGGCATGGTGCGACAGGCATCGTTCAAGGGCTTGCGGCAGGACAAGCCGGCCGATGAGGTCGAGGCCGAGACACCCAGGAACGCGGCGCTCGCCAGGCCAAGGCGTCATGCAGCAAAGAAGGCCGCTAAGAAAACAGGTCAAAAATCCGCCGCGGGTAGAGCGACTGACGTGATGGGCGTGACGCTGTCGCATCCGGAAAAGGCGCTATGGCATGATGCGGGTGACAATGAGCCGGTGACAAAGCAAGACCTGGCGGATTATTTCGAGGCCGTCGGTGAATGGATGATGCCGCACTTGAGGGGGCGGCCATGCTCCATCCTGCGTGCGCCCGACGGCATCGACGGTCAGCAATTTTTCCAGCGCCATGCCATGGCAGGCACGTCCAATCTGCTCGAGCTGGTGAAAGTCTCAGGCGATCGAAAGCCCTATCTGCAGGTCGATCGCATCGAGGGCCTTGCGGCTGTGGCGCAGATGGGCGGGCTCGAGCTGCATCCGTGGAATTGCGCGCCGGGTGAGCCCGACGTGCCGGGTCGATTGATCTTCGATCTCGATCCATCGCCGGAGGTGAAGTTCACGGAGGTGGTGGCGGCAGCGCGTGAGCTGCATGGGCGGCTGTCGAAACTCGGCATGGAAAGTTTCTGCAAGACGACCGGTGGTAAAGGCCTGCATGTCGTCGCGCCACTGAGGCACGGCGCGCGCGATCGCGTCGACTGGAAGACGGCGAAGGCCTTTGCTCAGACCGTTTGTCAGCAGATGGCTGCCGATGAACCGGAGCGCTATCTGATCAACATGTCGAAGGCGAAGCGGAAAGGAAGGATCTTTCTCGACTATCTCCGCAACGACCGGATGTCCACGGCGGTCGCGGTGCTTTCACCTCGTGCGCGCAAGGGCGCTACGGTGTCGATGCCGCTCACATGGCCCCAATTGCGTGACGATTTCGACCCGACGCGCTACACGCTGCGCAGCGTCCCGGCGCTGTTGAAAAAGAGCAAGGCCTGGGCCGGGTATGACGCGGCCGCGTCGTCGATCAAGGCGGCGATCAGGAAGATGAAGTGAGGATGTCGCCCGCGCGGGCGGTGCGCGCGACGTTACGATCTCTTGAACGCCCGTCCCCGACGTCGTTTCGCCTGTTCATAGAACGGACGCGCGCGGTCCATTGCTCAACCGCGCGCGTCAAACTCAAATCCCGCCGCTTACAGTCGACCGAGCAGCAGGAGGATCAGCAGGATCACGATCACCAGACCGAGGCCGCCACCGCCATAGTAGCCGGTGCCGTAGAACGGTCCGCCGCCGATACCACTGAAGCCACCGAGCAAAGCGATAATCAGAATGATCAGAATAATCGTACCGATGGACATGTTTTCTCTCCTCAGCCTTCACATTTGTCTGTTGCACCTGCGATAAAAACGCGCAGCTATTGGCAAGGTTCCAGCGGTGAAACCGATGAGGAGCTTTTGCCTGGTGCTCCGCGTTATGAAGTCAACGACTCACAACAGGATTTCTGCGATGTCAGCACCGCTTACAGTCTCCATCCCGCATTCGCTCGGGCGCGAGGAGGCCGTTCGCCGGCTCAAGAACGGTCTCGCACGCGCCGCCGCTAGCGTCCCGATCGTGAAGATGGAGGATGAGCGCTGGGATGGCGATCGGCTGGATCTTCGCGTGCGTGCTATGGGGCAAGTGGCAACGGGTCACGTGGATGTGCTCGACGATCGCGTCAATGTCGAAGTAACGCTGCCATGGCTCCTGCAGCGCTTTGCTGAAGTCGCGCAGGCAACGATCCGGTCGCGCGGAAAATTATTGCTTGAGAAGAAGTAGGGCAGATAAGCGGAGCGTAATCCGCGGGTCGAACGCCGCGGTGGATTACGCTTCGCTCATCCGTCCTACCGTGTGCGACATTGCTCTGCAGCATAAATTTCGGTTCGCGCGTGTGCGGTGCACCTCAATCTCGCCGGTAACCGATCGCAAACAATTCGATGAAAATCTGAATTGGTGCGGAGGGAGGGAACCGAACGGCCTCTGAGTCGGCACGACATCCGCCAGGCCGTCCGGCATCAATCCCGGGCGGCCTTGTCGTTATTGCAGACGTGTCGACCGCACGCGCTTCTGGGAGGCTGTCGTTCTGATTGCCGCGACCGGTAGATGTCGCAAGTGCTCCGCGACAGTGATGTCTCCCACGTCATAGCCGGGCGCCCGGACTGTCGCATGCAATGTCGATCCGTCGAACCATTGCCGACCGCCATCCGTAAAGCCTGCGAGCTTGCGTCCAATGATCATAATGACCCCATCGCGCTGGTGGCGGCGCGCGAATGCAATGACATGGGCGGCATGCGGGCCGGTGACGTCCAGCGGTTCGTAGTCGCCGTGGGTGAACGCATCGAAGAGCTCGCCGCGCAACTTCAGAAGTTCGCGCGTCCATGCGAATTTGATGCGGCCGTCGTCCCAGGCGTCCGACAGAGCGTTCCAGTCGGGTGTCTTGATCTTTTCCAGCACCGCGACGCGCTCGGCAAAGTCCACCGGACGGCGGTTGTCGGGATCGACCAGCGAACAGTCGAAGAACTCCGTGCCCTGGTAGAAATCAGGCATGCCGGGGATCGTTGCTTTCAGCGTGATCTGGCTGAGCGAGTTGAGCGCGCCGATCAGCGCCATCCGCCGCGCGAAGGCATCGATTTGCTCGATGAATTCTTTCGACGCGACGGGATCGAGAATGCGGGCGAGGAAGTCTTGCAGACCTTGCTCATAGGCGGCATGCGGATTGAGCCAGCTCGTCTCTTCCTTGCCTTCGCGAGCAGCCTTCAGCGCATAGGCCTGCATGCGGGTGAGGAAGGTCTCGTCGCGGGCGTCCAGCGGCCATGCGCCGACAAGCGCCTGATACAGCATGTACTCGAAGGATGCCGAGGGAGACCGCATGTTGCCATCCGAGACGACATGCGGGGCGTTCAGCAGTTTCCAGCGGCTGACGGCGGCGGCCCATTCGCCGGGCATTTCGGCGAGGGCAAGCAGGCGGGCGCGGGCATCCTCGCCGCGCTTGGTGTCATGTGTGGCGGTTGAGGTCATGCCATGCGGGAATTCGCTGGCGCGCTGGACCATCAGTTCGTGGAAGCGCGCTGCCGGCATCGCCGTGGCCGCAGGTTCGCCGCCGACTTCGTTGAGCGCCAGCAGCTTGTGGTAGCGATAGAAGGCCGTATCCTCGAGCGACTTCGCCATGGTCGGCCCGGTGAATTGCTGCACCTTGAGAGCAAAGCGCCGCACCCGCGGTTTGCTGTGGGCGGGACCGCCGGGCTTGAGGAGATCGAGGGTCAGCGCGTCGCGCAGGAAGTCGAACAGGCCTTCGTCGGTGCCGAACCACTCGGCGCGGGCTTTCTCGATCGTGTCGGAAATCAACCGGCGATCGAGCGCGGAAGGACCCGCGGCCGTGAGATAGGTGCGATAGACCGGGAAGTGCAGCACGTAGAGTTCGAAAGCCTGACGGAGCGTATCCGCGGAGAAGTCACGCGTCGAATAGTGACCATTGGCGATGCGCGCGAGCAGGCGCGTCAGCACGGTAAATTCCGAGAGCAACAAGGTGTCGAGCACCCGTCGCTTGGCCTCGATCAGCAACGGTTCGAATTTCGGCGAGGTATTACTGACCTGCCGCCAGGTTTCGCCAAGCGGTTCGAGGCCGTCTTCGTCCACCAGGACCTGGGTGATGGCATTGAGCCATTCGTAGCCTGTGGTGCCGTGCACGCCGGCAAAGGGCACCAGCTTCTCGTTCTCGCCGAGGATCTTCTCGACGACGACATAGAAGGGTTTTGCCTTGCCGTGCGCTTCGCGAACCAGGCGGCGCAGGCGCTGAAAATATTGCGAGGGATCGCGCAGGCCGTCGATGTGATCGAGGCGCAGGCCCTGCAACTTGTCTTCGGCGATCAGGCGCTTCACCTGCGTATGGATGGCCTCGAAGGTGCCGCTGTCCTCGATGCGCAAGCCCGCGAGCGTGTTCACATCGAAGAACCGGCGATAATTGATCTCGCTGGAGGCCAGACGCCATTGGCCGAGCTTGTAGTGCTGGCGCTCCAGCAACATGTGCAGCGTCTGGGTTTGCGCAGGGCGATCCGGCCCGGCGCGATAGGCGTCGAGGCCGCGGGCAACGATATCGGCAGCACCGTCGATGGAAGCCAGCTGTTGCTTGAAGGCGGGCGCCTCGCTGCGGTTGGGGTGGCGCAGGCCCTTGTGTTTGCCAGCCAGAGTCAGGATGGCGCGGCCGGCGGCAGTGTCGCCGGCATCGGCCTCCTTGACGATGATGCGCAGCATTTCGCTATAGCGTTCCGGTGCGATCGGCAGGCGATGTTCGTAGTACCAGGCGGAGAAGCTGCCTTGAGCCGAATCATATTTCAGCTCGATCTCGCCGTTTTCGAGCGCCTGTCCGTAGGATGACCCGATGATCGGCAGCAGCAGGCCGCCGCGGGCGCGATAGGGCAGCGTTTCCCAATCGATGTCGAAGGAGATCGCGTGCGGCGAGGCCTGCCCCCACTCCAGGACATCGAGCCACCATGGATTGTCGGCATAGTGCACGCCGACATGGTTGGGGACAAAGTCGAGGATGAGGCCCAGATCGTTTTTCCTCAGCGCTGCGCTGAGGCGTTCGAAGCCGGCGTCACCGCCGAGCTCGGGGTTGAGCCTGGTATGATCGACGATGTCATAGCCGTGGGTCGAGCCGGCGCGGGCTTTCATGAAGGGCGATGCGTAGACGTGGCTGATGCCGAGCGCCTTGAGATAGGGGGCGATCAGCGCGGCGGCATCGAAGTCGAAATCCTTGGTCAATTGCAGGCGATAGGTGGCGGTCGGGATGGCCGGTGGCATTCACTGGTCTCCCATCCACCACTGAACCGCCCAAGGGCCCAACGCGTCGCCCTGCCGGCCCCAGATCAAGGTGCCGGTTGCTGCGGATGCGGTGACTTTTTTGTCCGAGAGATTGGCGCGTAGCATTAACTGGCGGTCGTCCGCCATGATCCATTTTGCGATCAGGAGGCCGCCCGTTTCCTCGACCTTGCCGAAGCGAGTGCCGACATTGCGCGGCACGATATGCTGTCTACGCATCCTGAGCAGGTCGCGCACCATGGCCCAGCGCCGCTTGCCGGCGCCATCGCGCATCTCCCAGTCGATCTTCGCCTTCTCGAATGTTGCGATATCGAGTGGGTCGGGAATATCGTCGCCGTGTTCTTCATAGGCGCTGGCGAATTCCTTGCGGCGGCCGTCGCGGACAGCATTGGCGAGATCGCCGTGGAAATCGCAGAAGAACGGGAATGGCACTTTGGAGCCCCATTCCTCGCCCTGAAACAACATCGGCACCATTGGCGCTAGGAGCGTGATGGCGAGCGCGGCCTCGATGGCCAGGGGATCGGCGATAGCTTCCAGGCGATCGCCGAGCGCGCGGTTGCCGATCTGGTCGTGGTTCTGCAGGAAATTGACAAAGGCGGATGGCGGCAATGCGCCGCTCGGTTCGCCGCGCTCCGCGCCGCCCCGATGTGCCGAGGGCTGGCCCTGATAGGCAAAACCGGAGCCGAGCGCCTGCACGACATGACCGAGCGGGCTCGGCGCATAATCGCTGTAATAGCCCTTGTCCTCGCCGGTGAGCAGGACATGCCAGGCATGGTGATAGTCGTCGTTCCACTGCGCGCGATATTTGCCGCGGGGCGGATTGGTCACCGGATCGAGCAAGGTGGCGCGATTGTCGTCGTTTTCCAGCACGAGATGGATCTGCCGTCCGGTATCGGCGGCGAGCTTGCCGACCTCGCGGCTCAGCTCATGCAGCATGGGGATTTCGCCGGGTTCGACGATGGCATGCACGGCGTCGAGACGCAGCCCGTCGAAGCGATAGTCGCGGAGCCACATCAACGCATTCTCGACGGCGTAGGCGCGGACCTGCGGCACGCGATAATCGATTGCCGATCCCCACGGCGTATCGGCTCCGCCGAAGAAGGTCGGGGCATAGAGGCCCAGATAATTCCCTTCGGGCCCGAAATGGTTATAGACCACGTCAAGAAAGACGCTGAGGCCGCGCAGATGCGCTTCGTCGATCAGCGCCTTGAGGTCGTCGGGGCGACCGTAGACATGGTCCGGCGCATACCACAGCACGCCGTCATAACCCCAGTTGCGATTGCCGGAGAAGTCAGCGAGCGGCATCAGTTCGAGCGCAGTGATGCCGGTTTTGACGAGATGATCGAGCTTGTCGATCATCGCGCGATAAGTGCCCTCTGCCGTGAAGGTGCCTACATGGGTTTCGAGCAGCACCGTCTCGTCCCACGGGCGTCCGCGCCAGTCGGCAGCCCGCCATCGGTAGGTTGCGTGATCGACGATCTCGCTCGGGCCGTTGACGTCCTCGGGCTGGAACGAAGAGCCGGGATCCGGCACGTCGGTCTTGCCGTCGATGCGGAACCTGTAGGTCGCGCCGGCCGAGACACCCGGCACGTCGGCGCTATACCAGCCATCCTCCTCCGCCATCATCGGATAGGGTCTGTCGACGACCACCTCGACACGGCCGGCCGCTGGCGCCCACAGACGGAATGTCGCGCCTTTGTCGGTGAGACGTGGCCCGAAGCTCCGTGTGCTCATGCAAGCGTCCCCGCGAAAGCGAGGACGGAGCGCGGCGGCGCATCGACGTCAGCGCCAGGCGGGAGAATGGCAATCGAGAGTTTGTCGTCGGCAGTGTTCAGCACTTGGCGCCAGCTCTTGTATTCGGTGAGTTTCGGCAGCTTGAAGGGAATGCCCTCAGGCGCCGCGTTCAGGACGATGAACAACGGATTGCCGCCCTTTTTGTTCGAACTCATCACGTAAGAGAGGAAACGGCCATCCGGGAAGGCCCAGTCGGTTTCGGTCATCTCCTCGGCGGAGGGCGTCAGCCACAGCACGCCATAGCTGCCATCGGCGCGGCGACCGTCGAGCCATTTCTGCGATGTGATCTGCGGGAAGCGCTGGCGCAGCTGCGCCATATGGCCGATGAAATCGGTCAGATCGTCGTCCTTGTTGCCGAGCCCGTCCCAGCTCACCCAGCCGATCTCATTGTCCTGGCAATATGTGTTGTTGTTGCCGCCCTGGCTGTTGCCGACTTCGTCGCCGGCCAGCAACAGCGGAACACCCTGGGCGAGGAACAGGCAAGCGAGCTGGTTCTTGCGCAATTGCCGGCGCAGCGCATTGATGGTCGGATCGTCCGTCGGTCCTTCGACGCCGAAATTGTTGCTGTGATTGTCGTTGGAACCGTCGCGATTGTCCTCGCCATTCGCTTCGTTGTGCTTTTCGTTATAGGCGAACAGGTCAGCCAGCGGAAACCCGTCATGCACGGTGACATGGTTGATGCCGGCGCGCTGCCTGCGGCCGTCATGGTTGAACACATCGGAGGAGCCGGTCATGCGGCTCGACACTTCGCCGATCAGCGAGCCTTCGCCGGCCCAATAGCGACGCATGGCGCTGCGATATTTGTCGTTCCATTCCGACCATTGCGATGGATAGGCGCCCACCTGATAGCCGCCCATGCCGAGGTCCCAGGGTTCGGCGACCATCTTGGCGGTGGACAGGACCGGGTCCTGCCGAATGGCCGTGAGGAAGTTGCTGTTGCGATCGAAACCGTTCGGGCCACGCGCCAGCGTGGTGGCGAGATCGAAGCGGAAGCCGTCCACATGGCAGACCTCGACCCAGTAGCGCAGCGAGTCCATCACCATCTGCAGCACGCGCGGATGGGTGAGGTTCAATGATGAGCCGCAGCCGGTGAAGTCGTCGTAGTAACGTGGATTGTCCGGCATCAGCCAGTAATAGGAGGCGTTGTCGATGCCGCGATAGCTCAGCGTGGGGCCGAGGTGATTGCCCTCGGCGGTGTGATTGTAGACGACATCGAGAATGACCTCGATGCCGGCATCGTGCAGCCGGGCCACCGTGGTGCGGAAGGCGTCGAGCGGATTATCGGTGCCGTAGCGCGCTTCGGGCGCGAAGAAGCCGAGCGTATTGTAGCCCCAGTAGTTGACGAGCTTCATCTCGACCAGGCGGCGGTCGTCAACGAAAGCATGCACCGGCAGAAGCTCGATGGAGGTGACGCCGAGCCGCTTGAGATGGTCGATCATCGCCGGTGCCGCCAGGCCACGATAGGTGCCGCGCAAACCTGCAGGCACGTCCTGGCGCGTCTGGGTCAGGCCCTTGACATGAGCCTCATAGAAGATCGTGTCTTCCCAGGGGATGCTCGGCCGCGCCTCACGGCGGCCCCAGTTGAAGCTCTCGTCCACGACCACGGCCTTCGGCATGCCGCGCGCGTTGTCACGGCGGTCGAAGGAGAGATCCTCGCGCGACGAGCCGGTGCGATAGCCGAAATGGGCGTCGCTCCAGACCAGGCGGCCGGCGAGTTTCTTGGCATAGGGATCGAGCAGCAGCTTGTGCGGATTGAAACGATGGCCGTGCTCCGGCTCGTACGGCCCGTGCACGCGATAGCCATAGAGCTGGCCCGGCGAGACGTCGTTGAGATAGCCGTGAAAGACGTGCTCGTTATATTCGGGCAGCTCGATGCGCTCGAGTTCCCGGCGGCCCTGGCCGTCGAACAGGCACAGCTCCACCTTCCTGGCGTTTGCCGAGAACAAGGCAAAATTCGTCCCCCGCCCGTCCCAGCTGGCGCCGAGGCGGGAGGGCGTTCCGGAGGAAAGGCGCATCGATCAGGTTTCCGGTACGAGAAAGATCGCAGCGAGCGGCGGCAAGGTGAGGCGGAGTTCGGGCACCAGACCAGAGGCCGTCACCTCGCCGGAATTGCCGACATTGCTGCCGCCATAGATCGCGGCGTCGGAATTGAGAGCCTCACGCCACTTGCCCGTGAACGGCACGCGGACGCGGTAATCGCGATAGACGTTCGGTGAGAAATTCACCACGATCAAACACTGCGACCGGGCGGCGTTCCCCTTGCGCAGCCACGCGAACACGTTATTGCCGGCGTCGTCCGTGATCATCCACTCGAAGCCTGCGGGATCGCAATCGAGTTCGTGCAGCGCCGGTGTGTCGCGATACAGCGTGTTGAGATCGCGGATCAGCGAATGGATGCCGGCATGCCTGTCCTGTTCAAGCAGATGCCAGTCGAGCGAATGGTCATGATTCCATTCGCGTTCCTGGGCGAATTCGCAGCCCATGAACATCAGCTTCTTGCCGGGATGGCCGAACATGAAGGAGTAATAGGCGCGCAGATTGGCGAAGCGCTGCCAGTCATCGCCCGGCATGCGGCCGAGGATCGAGCGCTTGCCATGGACGACTTCGTCATGCGACAGCGGCAGAATGAAGTTTTCCGAGAACGCATATTGCAGCCCGAACAGAATGTCGTTGTGCTGGTATTTGCGATAGATCGGATCCTTGCTGATGTAATTCAGCGTGTCATGCATCCAGCCCATGTTCCACTTGTAGCCGAAACCGAGTCCGCCGAACTCAACGGGGCGTGACACCTGCGGCCACGCGGTGGATTCTTCCGCCGCGGTGGTGGCATTGGGGAATTTTCCGAACACTTCGCGATTGAAGCGGCGCAGGAATTCGATGGCCTCGATATTTTCGCGGCCGCCATATTTGTTCGGAATCCAGGCGCCGGCGGCGCGGCTGTAGTCGAGATAGAGCATCGAGGCCACGGCATCGACGCGCAGCCCGTCGACATTGTAGCGGTCGAGCCAGAACAGCGCATTCGAGACGAGGAAATTGACGATTTCGGTGCGGCCGTAATTATAGATCAGCGTGCCCCAGTCCATGTGCCGGCCCTGCAGGGGATTGGCATGTTCATAGAGTGCAGTGCCGTCGAAATGACCGAGGCCGTGAGCATCGTCGGGGAAATGGCCGGGCACCCAGTCGAGCAGAACGGCCAGCCCTTCGGCATGACAGGCATCGACCAGTGCAGCAAAGTCCTCCGGTGAGCCGAAGCGGCTGGTGGGTGCATACAGGCCGGTAGGCTGATAGCCCCAGGAGCCGTCGAATGGATGCTCGTTGACGGGAAGAAACTCCACATGGGTGAAGCCCATGTCGCGCACATATTTCGGCAGCGTCTCGGCGAGATCGCGATAGCTCAGCCACTCATTGTTGCCCTTGCGGCGCCAGGAGCCGAGATGCACTTCATAGATCGACATCGGCTTGCCCAGCGCATTGATGCCGTCGGGTGCTGAACGCGGACGTGGAATCTTCTGCTCATCGATCACGATCGATGCCGTTGCCGGCCGCACCTCCGCGGCAAAGGCGAACGGGTCAGACTTCTGCGCGACCTGCTGGCCATGCGGGCCGACAATATCGAACTTGTAGTGGCTGCCGATATGGGCGCCTGGGACGAACAGCTCCCAATAGCCGACGCCCCGCACTCGCATGGGATGCCGCCGCGCATCCCAGAAATTGAAGTCGCCGACAACACTGACGCGCTTCGCACTCGGGGCCAGAACGACGAAGGCGACGCCGGCGATGCCGTCGAGCACCATCGGATGGGCGCCCAGCTTGTCATAGATGCGCTGGTCGGTGCCTTCGCCGAGCAGATAGAGATCGAAATCGGTCAGCAGCGGTGGGAAGCGATAGGGGTCTTCGAGATCGATGACGCTATCGCCGAATTTGGCGCGGAGCTGATATTTCGTCGATCCATTGGCGAGCGCCCCGACGAACAGGCCGGCATCATGCACCCGCTCCAGTGGTGTCGTGGCGCCGTGATCGTCGATGGCATCCACGCGGGCGGCGTCGGGCAAAAAGGCGCGCACAATCGTGCGGTCGTTCTCCTTATGCGGTCCGAGATAGTGGAACGGGTCGGAGTGACGGCCTTCGATGATCTCATAGGCTTCGGCGGGAAGATTGGTCATACGGATTCCTTCGGCTCCCCGTTCAGGATACGCAACAAACCGGCCAATGGAACCCGCAACCAGTCGGGCCGGTGTGCGAGTTCATATTCGATCTCGTAGAATGCCTTCTCGATCAGGAAGAATTTCAGCATGTTGTCGGCCGCCTGCGCTTCAGCCGGCCACAGTCGCTTGTCGGTCATGGCTTCGCGATAGGCCTCGACGAACGCATCGATGGCCCGGTCGCGCCACGAGGTCAGCGCGGCGGCGAGCTTGCCGTTCTCGTCGGGCGCAATCTTTTCAGCGCGCTCGAGGGCAGCCGTGGCCGAATAGTCGATCGAGCGGATCAGCCCGGCCACATCCCGCGCAGCCGGCGCCTTGCGGCGGCGGTCCTCGATCGAGCGGCGCGGCTCGCCCTCGAAATCGATGATGAAGATATCGTCCTTGACGATCAGCATCTGGCCGAGATGGAAATCGCCGTGATGGCGGATCTTCAGCCCGTCAATCTTGTCCGGCAGCAGGCCATTCAGCGTCTCGCGCAGATTGTTGCGCAGCGCGAGAACGGCATCGATCAGATTGCGGTCGCCGTCGCGCGCGGCGTTGCGACGCTGGGCGAGGAGGCTGAACACCGGTTCGGCGCGAGTGACGATTTCATCGGTCCAGAGCTGGATATCGGCATCCGTCGTCGGCTCCGGCTTGAAGTCGGCGATGTCGTCACGGCTTGCCAGCGCCATTTGCATCTCGGCGACGCGGAGACCCGTCTGGGTCATGTAGCGGAGATAGGCGATCTGGTCCTCGCTCATCTCGTGCGGCGCATCGGAGGCGATCAGGCGCTCCTTCTCGATGAAACGATCGAGATAGCCGGAGCTGACTGTCCAGGCGTCGCCCTGATTTTGCACGAAGGCATGAATGATGGAGATGGCGCTGCGCTGGTCGCCTTCGATCAGCTCGACACTGCCGAGCAGGGCAGGCGTGTTGGCAAAGCCGGCGATCTCGGTGAGGAAGTGACCGACCTCGATCTCCGGATTGATGCCGGTCTGCAGCTTGCGATACATCTTGACCACATAGTCGTTGTCGACCAGCGCGGTCGAGTTGGACTGTTCGGTCTCCACCGCGCGGATGTTTTCCAGTCTGTGCTGCGGCTTGTCAGTGAGTTTCCCGGTCGGACGAAATTCCAGCTTGATGCCTTCGATTTCTTCCACCGTCACCGAATTTCGCAGATTGTAGAGCAGCAGCGAAATGAAGATCTCGTCGGTGGCGACATCGAGAAGCGTGCCTTCGCGCGCGCCCTGGCGTACCGCGGAAAAGGCCTTCGGGTTGTAGCGGTCGCGGTCGAAGCGCACCCAGTCGATCTGCATCGGCAGCACGTAACGCGAGGTGGTGCCCCGCTGGGTGGTCTCGAAGAAGGCGAGCCATGGCCGGTTGTCGCCGACCAGGCAGAATGGCGTTGCCGAGGTCAGCGTCGGCTGAATGGCCTTGGCATTGCGTTCGGGGTACCACCGCGAGCGCGACAGGAAGCCGGGCAGCACATCGCGTTCGAATACGCTGCGGGTGCGTGCCAGCGTCATCCAGGTGGAGCCGAGCGGCACCACCAGCGTTTCGAACTCGGGCACAACAGCAGGCCGCGAATGTTCGGAGACGTCGCGCTTCTCAAGCTGGAACCAGTAGAAGCCATAGGGAGCCAGCGTGATCATGTAGGGCAGTTCGCCAATCGGCGGGAACTTGGTGCGGCCAAGCATTTCCAGTGGCACGCGTTCCTTCCAGGGTGACAGATCGAGTTCGGTCGCCTGCGCTGCGCGCGACAGATTGGCGACGCAGAGGATCACCTCATCGCCGAGCTGGCGCACATAGCAGAGCACCGAGCGGTTCTCGGGCCGGATGAAAGTCATGGTGCCGCGGCCGAAAGCGAGCGTCGATTTGCGCACGGCGATCAGGCGTTTGGTGGCTGACAACAGCGACGACAGGCTGCGCGATTGCGCTTCGACATTCACCGACTCATAGCCGTAGACGGGATCCATGATCGGCGGTGCATAGAGCCGTGCGGGGTCGGCGCGGGAGAAACCGCCATTGCGGTCCGGCGTCCACTGCATCGGCGTACGCACGCCGTTGCGATCGCCGAGATAGATGTTGTCGCCCATGCCGATCTCGTCGCCGTAATAGATGATCGGCGTGCCCGGGAAGGACAGCAGCAGCGAATCCATCAGCTCTATCTTGCGGCGGTCATTGTCCATCAGCGGCGCGAGGCGGCGGCGGATGCCGACATTGATGCGCGCCCGCGGATCGTTGGCGTAAGTGGACCACAGATAATCGCGCTCGACGTCGGTGACCATTTCCAGGGTCAGCTCGTCATGATTGCGCAGGAACATCGCCCACTGGCAATCGTTCGGGATGTCCGGCGTCTGTCGCATGATGTCGGTGATCGGGAAGCGATCTTCCTGCGCCAGCGCCATATAGATGCGCGGCATCAGCGGGAAGTGATAGGCCATATGGCATTCGTCGCTGTCGCCGAAATATTCCTGCACGTCCTCCGGCCATTGATTGGCTTCGGCAAGCAGCAGGCGGCCCGGTGCATAGGCGTCGAGCTCCGCGCGCAGATGCTTGATGACCTTGTGGGTCTCCGGAAGGTTCTCGTTATTGGTGCCGTCGCGCTCGACCAGGTAGGGAATGGCGTCGAGGCGGAAACCGTCGACACCGGCATCGAGCCAGCGCTTCATCACCTGCACCACGGCAGAGACGACGCGCGGATTGTCGAAATTCAGGTCAGGCTGGTGCGAGAAGAAGCGGTGCCAGTAATATGCCTTGGCTTCCGGATCCCAGGTCCAGTTCGATTTCTCCGTATCGGTGAAGATGATGCGGGTGCCGTCATATTTCTGATCGTCGTCGCTCCAGACATACCAGTCGCGGGCGCTCGACCCGGCAGGGCTGCGGCGGGCGCGCTTGAACCAGTCGTGCTGGTCGGAAGTGTGGTTGATGACGAGTTCGGTGATGACGCGCAGGCCGCGGCGCTTGGCTTCGTGGATGAAGCGCTTGAAGTCCTTCATCGTGCCGAAATCGGGATGGATGCTGCCGTAATCGGCGATGTCATAGCCGTCGTCGCGGCCCGGCGACGGGTAGAACGGCATCAGCCACAGCGTGGTGACGCCGAGCTCCTGCAGATAGTCCAGCTTCTCGGTGAGGCCGATGAAGTCGCCGACGCCATCATTGTTGCTGTCGGCGAAGGTCTTCACATGGAGCTGGTAGATGATCGCGTCCTTGTACCAGAGCGGATCGATCGCATTGTTCGGCTGCTCGACGCCCGGCTTGGTCTTGATGTCGGTCATCACATTCATGGTAGGCGCTTTCAGGCGAGGCAGCGGAACAGGGTGGCGGGATCGCGTTGCGGATCAATGCGGAGGCGGATGCCACCCCATTCGACCCCGTGGCGCTCACCGGTGATGATGTTCTCGACAGCAGCGACATTGCGCTTCTCACCGTCCACGGTCACCTGCGTGTCGATGGGGAGCCAGAATTCATAGGGATCGCGCGAGATCGCGATGGCGCCGGCCACAACATTGGTGCCGTCCACCGACGTCTTGACGAAGCCGATGATGTTGTCGTTTTCCACCGGCATGAAGCGCAGATTGGAAATCTGCTGCAGCGCCGGATTGGCGCGGCGGGCGAAGTTCAGCGCGGTGATATAAGGCTTGATGTTGCCCGGCTTGTCCCAGTCGCGCGTCCTGATCTCGTATTTTTCGGAATCGAGATATTCCTCCTTGCCGGGAATAGGCTCGTGCTCGAGCAGTTCGAAGCCATTATAGACGCCGTAGACCGACGACAGGATCGCTGCCAGCGCGACGCGCGACTTGAACATCCAGGGTTCGCCAGACTGCAGGTGATAGGGCAGGATGTCCGGCGTGTTGACGAAGAAGTTCGGCCGGTAATATTCACGCTCGGGATAGCCGCAGAGTTCGTTGAGATATTGCTCGATTTCCCACTTGGCCGTGCGCCAGGTGAAATAGGTGTAGCTCTGCGAGAAGCCGAGCTTGGCGAGACCCTTCATCAGCTTCGGCCGCGTGAAAGCCTCCGCGAGGAACAGCGCATCCGGATGCTTCAGCTGCACCTCGTGGATCGCCCATTCCCAGAAGCGCAGCGGCTTGGTGTGCGGATTGTCAATGCGGAAGATTTTTACGCCCTGGTCGCACCAGTACAGCAGCATGTCGCGCAGCGCATTCCACAGCGAGCCGGCGTCGTCGCAATCGAAGTCGGGATTGTGGATGTCCTGATACTTCTTCGGCGGATTCTCGGCATATTTCATCGAGCCGTCCGGCCGGCGCTTGAACCAGTTCGGATGCTGCTTGATCCATGGATGGTCCGGTGAGCACTGCACGGCGACGTCGATGGCGACTTCCATGTCGTGCTGCTTGCAGGCCGCGATGACGGCATGGAAATCGTCCAGCGTGCCGAGATCGGGATGGATGGCGTCATGGCCGCCTTCGGCGCCGCCAATGGCATAAGGGCTGCCGACATCACCGGGCTCGGCGGTCAGCGCATTGTTCTTGCCCTTGCGGTTGGTAACGCCGATCGGATGGATCGGTGTGAAATAGAGCACGTCGAAGCCCATCGCCGCGATCTCGGGCAGGCGCGCGATGCAGTCACGGAAGGTGCCGTGCTGGCCGGGCACCTTGCTCTGGCTGCGCGGGACCATCTCATACCAGGCGCCGTTGCGGGCGCGCTCGCGGTCGATCATCAGCGGCAGCAAAGCGGAGCGCGTCAGATCGGGACGTGCCTGCGCCTCGGCCATGGCTTCGCGCAGTCTGGGCGAGCGCAGCGGCTCGGTCTCGCCGGTCCGCAGATAGGCCTCGCATTGCTTGACGATGAAGGCCGACGCCTCGGCGCCGCCCGATTGCGCCTTGGTCAGCACGCTCGCGCCTTCCAGCGCATCAAGGGTGACGTCCTGTCCGGCCTTCAGCTTCAGGTCGAAGCCGTGGCGCCAGGTGGCGAATTCGTCGGTCCAGGCTTCGATGGCATAGACGTGGCGGCCGATTTCGCCCGGCGTGAACGTGCCATGCCAGCGATCGTTGACGTCCATGGTCATCGGAGCACGCTGCCACTCGCGATCCTGTTCGCGGCGCCAGATGATGGCGGCATCGATGATTTCATGACCGTCGCGATAGATGTCGGCCCAGACCTCGATGGCCTCCCCTTGAATGCGTTTGACCGGAAACCGGCCAGCATCGATGATCGGGTAGATGTCCTCGATATGAAAGGCGCCGCTCGTCACGGAGCTCAGGCTGGTCTGGGATGTTCTGTTCACGGTGATGCCATCGACAAGAGGGATGTCAGGACCCAGGTGGGACGGGCGCGCTGCAATCCTATAAGAAGCTTCGTGACAGGGGTTTGGTTCCTCACGGAACCGAGCTTAAGTCATCGCGTTGAAACTTGGCTATCCTATTCCGTAACCTCATGAAATTTCGCAGCAACCGGCGATCGCCATCTGGTTGTTGCCTTGCAAACAGCGTGCCGAATGGACCTTTACGCCAAAGCCGCCGAACTCGGGATTCAGACCGGTTTTCACGATGGGCAGGGGACGTGGCAAACCACTGACGCCGCTGCGCTGGAGATCATCCTCAACGCGTTGCCGATGCGCGCCCCGCGCCGCTTTCTCGATCATGTCGTGGCGCTGCGGGCCGGCGAGGGCGGGCGAACGCAACTGAGCGAGGCGGCGACATCGCCGCTGAAATGGGAAGTGTGGAACGGCGATCGGCTGGAGGCCGAGGGCTCGGCCAATGGCCGAGAGATCGCCTGGCCGGCCGATCTCACCGTCGGCGTGCACCGCTTGCGGCTTGCCGACGCATCGCTCTATTCGGAAGACGCTGCGCTCGTCGTGGCGCCCGGCAAGGCCTATACCGGGACGTTCGATCGCAGCTGGATGCTTGCCGTGCAACTTTACGGCCTGCGCTCCGAGCGCAACTGGGGCATCGGCGATTTCACCGATCTGCAGAACCTGATCCGGATCGGCGCCAGCCTCGGCGCCGGCGGCGTCGGGCTCAATCCGCTGCATGCGCTGTTCGACGATCGTCCGGCAGAATGCAGCCCGTATTCGCCGAATAGCCGGCTGTTTCTCAACCCGCTCTACATCGATGTCGAAGCTCTGCCGGAATTCGCCGGAGCCGCCGACAGCGAACTCGCGCCGCTCCGGCGTTCGACGCTCGTGGACTATCCCGCTGTCGCCGCCGTCAAGTGGAAGGCACTGCGTGCGGCATTCGCGCAATTCCAGTCCGATCCGAAGTCGCGGCGTCAGGTCGCCTTTGCGGCCTTCCGCAAGGAGCGCGCACCGCTGCTGACGCGTTTTGCCTGTTTCGAGGTGCTACGACATCGCTACAACATTGCATGGTGGGATTGGCCGTCCGAATGGCAGCATCCCGACGATGCCAAATGCGCCGAACTGCGCGCAGGCCCCGATGGCGATGAAGTCGCCTTCATCGAATATGTGCAGTGGAATGCCGATCTGCAGCTCAAGGCCTGTTTCGATCTCACCATCGATCTGAAAATGCCGGTGGGGCTTTATCTCGACGTCGCCGTTGGTGTTCAGGCGGGCGGCTTCGATGCATGGAATGAGCAGGCCGCGATCTCGCGGCATCTGTCCGTCGGCGCACCGCCCGATGCGCTGCAGCCGGCCGGGCAGAATTGGGGCCTTGCCGGCTTCAATGCCGTCGGCCTTGAAATGCAGGGTTTTGCGCCGTTCAAGGATATGCTCCGTGCCTCCATGCGCTATGCCGGTGCGATCAGGCTCGATCACGTGCTCGGCCTCAACCGTCTCTATGTCGTGCCGCACGGCTATCGCTCGGATAGCGGCGCTTATGTGAAGATGCCGCTGGAAGCGCTGCTTGCCGTGACTGCGCAGGAAAGCGTCGCCAATAACTGCGTCGTCATTGGCGAGGACCTCGGTACCGTACCCGAAGGTTTTCGTGACCACATGGCCGCATGGGGCATCTGGTCCTATCTCGTCATGATGTTCGAACGCGACGAGCGTTACGCCTTCCGCGGCATCGACTATTACGCGCCGAATGCGCTCGTCACGTTCAATACCCATGACCTGCCGACTTATGCCGGCTGGCGCAGCTATCATGATCTGCAGCTCAAGCGCTCGCTCGGCATCGACCCCGGCGAGAGCGACGATGCGCGGCGCTATGCCATCGAGATGCTCGATGCGGCGCTGCGGCATCAGGGCATCGAGCGCACCGATTTCTTTGGTGTCGTTCACTTTCTCGCGCTTACGCGAACCCGTCTTGAGGCCATTGCGTTGGAAGACCTGCTCGGCGTCAGCGATCAGCCCAATATTCCCGGCACCATCGACGAGCATCCGAACTGGCGGCAGCGGCTACCGGCAACGGTAGAAACGATGGCCAGTTCGATTGATCGCGACGCATTGCGCGTTGCAACGGCGGACAGGAGCTCGTCCGCCTTGAGATAGCTTCTGGTGGCGGAGAGACATTGTACAGCAACATCGAAGACTATGCCCTGATCGGCGATTGTGAGACCGCCGCTCTGGTCAACCGCAATGGATCGATCGACTGGCTGTGCTGGCCGGCGTTCGATTCCGATGCCTGTTTCACGGCGCTGCTTGGCACCAAGGATCATGGCCGCTGGTTGATCGCGCCGCAGGCTCCCATCAAGGCCTGCAAGCGGCGCTACCGCGGCGACTCGCTCATTCTCGAAACCACGCTGGAGACCGATGACGGCGCCATCACGCTGATCGATTTCATGCCGCCGCGCGGCGCCGCCTCCGATATCGTGCGCATCGTCCGTGGCGATCGCGGCACGGTGAAGGTGCGGATGGAGCTGATCATTCGCTTCGGCTTTGGCGCGGCCATCCCCTGGGTCAAACGCGACAAGGATGGCGCGGTGCTCGCCATTTGCGGCCCCGACATGACGGTGCTGCACACGCCGGTCGAGACCCACGGCGAGAATCTCACGACCGTTGCCAAATTCGAGATCGAGGCGGGCGATAGCGTTCCGTTCGTTCTGACTTACGGACCGTCGCATCTCAAAGTGCCGGCGCCGATCAAAGTCGATGAGGCGTTGAAGGATACCGAGGAGTTCTGGAAGGAGTGGAGCAGCCGCTGCACTTACAAGGGCGAGCATCAGGGTCTTGTGATGCGTTCGCTGATCACGCTGAAAGCGCTGATCTATGCGCCGTCCGGCGGCATCGTGGCGGCGCCGACGACGTCGCTGCCCGAAAAGCTCGGCGGCTCGCGAAATTGGGATTATCGCTTTTGCTGGCTGCGCGATGCGACGTTCACGCTGCTGGTATTGATGAACAGCGGTTACACGGACGAGGCGCGGGCCTGGCATCGCTGGCTTCTGCGTGCGGTGGCGGGCTCGCCTGCCGAGATGCAGATCATGTACGGCATCATGGGCCAGCGTCGCCTGCTCGAATGGGAAGCCGATTGGCTACCGGGCTATGGCGGCGCGCTGCCGGTGCGCGTCGGTAACGCCGCCCATGCGCAATTGCAGCTCGACGTTTACGGTGAACTGATCGACGCCTTTCACCAGACCCGTCTTGCCAAACTCGATCTCGAGGACGGTACCTGGGCGGTGGAATGCGAGATTCTCGAACATCTCGCATCGGTCTGGAGCAAACCCGATCATGGCATCTGGGAGCGCCGTGGTCCCGGCAAGCACTATGTGCTGTCGAAGGTCGGTTGCTGGGTTGCTTTCGATCGCGCCATCAAGAGCGCAGAGAGCTTCAATCTCGAGGGCCCCGTCGAACGATGGAAGGAGCTGCGCCACGAGATCCATCGCGATGTCTGCGAGAAAGGCTTCGATCCCCGCGAAAACACGTTTGTGGAATCCTATGGCTCGGATGTGCTCGATGGCGCCATCCTGCTGTTGCCGCTGCTGGGGTTTCTCCCGGCCGACGATCCACGCGTGAAGGGCACGATCGCCGCGGTCGAGAGGCATCTGATCCGCGACGGTTTCGTGATGCGCCACGATCCGCGCGAGGTCACCGGCGAGATCCAGCCTGCCGAGGGCGCTTTCCTGGCGTGCAGCCTGTGGCTGGCCGAAGCCTATATCAAGATGGGCGAGATCGCGAAGGCGGAGGAGCTGTTCAACCGTGTGGTGGCGATTGCAAATGACGTCGGGCTGATTGCCGAAGAGTACGACCCGACCGTGAAGCGCCAGACCGGCAACTTTCCGCAGGCTTTGACGCACATCGCCTTGATCACGGTGGCGCACAATCTGGCCGGCGCGAAACGGCCGCATGAGAAGAAGGTGGAGAGGGCGAAGTAGCCTCCACTGCAACGCGGGGAGGGCTACGCGGCACGTGTCAAGCGCTCGCATTCCTCTTCAGGATCATCTCCACCGCCCCGGCAAATCCCTCATCCTCATTCGAGCTCGTCACCGCCGACGCCTTGCTCTTCACGAAGTCGCTCGCGTTGCCCATGGCGATGGAGAACCCGGCGACCTCGAACATCGGCAGATCATTCTGCATGTCGCCGACGGTTGCGATGGCGGCCAGAGGCAGGCCCAGTCGCTCTGCCATCGCCTTGACGAACGTCCCCTTGCTCTGCGCCGGCGGCGTCACGTCGAGATAGTAGTTCTGCGACCGCACCGCGACGGCACTGTCGCCGAGCGCCTGCTGCATCTCCGTCTCGCAGCGTTCCAGCATCGCGAAATCCGGGCTCGCGCCGACGATCTTGCAGGCTTTGGCAAGATAGGGCGTGAAATCCTCCACCATCAGCGGCGCATGCTGGATGGTGTCGCGTTCATGCGGCACATATTTGCCGTCGTCGCGCTTGATGACCCAGTCCTCATTGGTGAAGATCCAGGCATCGACGCTGTATTTGTCGAGCACCTCGATGCTCTTTCTTGCGGCAGCTTCGCCGATCAGGTGCTGCGTAATCGGCTTCAGGTCGCCATCGACCATCGAACTGCCGTTGAATGGCCCGATCGGCAGGGTGATGCCCAGCGGATCGATCAGGAAGCGCATGCCGATCGGCGGGCGGCTCGAGGTGATGGTGAAGCCGATGCCGTTGTCCTCCAGCTTCTTCACTGCGGCCTTGGCCTTGTCGGTGAGGCGCTTGTCATGGGTCACCAGCGTGCCGTCCACATCGGAGACGACGAGGGCGATCTTGGTCATGGTGCGATCCTTCAGGTCGGCAGTTGCTTGGTGATGGCATCCACGATGCCATCGATGTCGTCGTCGATCGATACCGTGATCGGGCGTTCATCGGGGCCGGGCACTTCCAGCGTCCTGAACTGGCTGTCGAGCAGCGACGGCGGCATGAAGTGATTTTTCCGCGCCGCCATCCGCCTGGCAATCAGTTCTTTGGAGCCGTTGAGATAGACGATGCGAATATCGTGCCGCCCGTGCAGCAGGAGATCGCGGTAGACGCGTTTGAGAGCGGAACAGGCGACGACAAGCTTGCCGCCCTCGGCGGTGACGCGGTCGATCTCGTCGGCGATGCTTTGCAGCCAGGGCCAGCGATCCTCATCGGTGAGCGGCTGGCCGGCGCGCTGCTTTTCGACATTCGCCTTGGGGTGAAAATCGTCGCCATCGGCGAAACGCCAGCCGAGCCTGTCGGCCAGCGCCTTGGCGATGGTGCTCTTTCCCGAGCTGGAGACGCCCATCACCACAAGCGCGTTGGGCGAGGGATCAGACACTGTCGCCCTCCGGCAGCGCGGCGCGGTCGCAGAGCCAGATCGTCTCGCCATCGGATCGCGCCCGATTGGCAGGCAGGTCCTCGCCGGCCAGCACGCGACCGAGAATGGCCCGTTTATCCTCACCGCTCATCAGGAACAGCATCTCGTGGCAGGACGAAAGCGGCGGCAGCGTCAGGCTGACGCGCGGCACGAACGGTTTGACATGCGCTTCCGGCACGCCGACCACCCAGCGATCGGTCACCTCGATGCCGGGATAGCCGGGAAACAACGAAGCGACATGACCGTCCGGCCCGACGCCGAGCAGAACGAGATCGAAGAGCGGCCGGGCCGGATCGAGCCGGTCGCTGCCATGGAACGCCTGCAACTCCCGCGCATAGAGCGATGCCGCTTCATCGGGACTTGCGGCGTCAGTCCTGATGGCGTGGATGTTGGCAGCCGGTGCGCAGTGATCGAGGAATGCGCCCTTTGCCATCGCCATGTTGTTGAGAGCATCGCTTTCGGGCACGAACCGATCGTCGCCGATGAACCAGTGCACGCGCTCCCACGGGATGCGGCTGCGATAGGCATCGGTGGCGAGCAGTTCATAGAGCCGTTTCGGGCTCGATCCGCCGGTGAGGCAGATCGCCGGCCGCTCCTTGTTCGCATCGATGCGTTTGATCAGCCGCTCGGCTGCGGCAGCGGCCAGAGCCGCGGCGTCGGACACTTCGATGATGGTGCGGTGCCCGGCCATGATGTGGTCCCTGTGGCTCAGCTCAGCACCCGCCAGCTGCGGCCGTCGCGGGTGAGGAGTTCATTGGCTTCCTCCGGCCCTTCGCTGCCGGCCTTGTAGATCTTGAGCCCGTCCTTGCCCGCATTCTTCCAGGCATCGAGGAAGGGCTGAACCGCCCGCCAGCCGGCCTCGACGCTGTCGGCGCGCTGGAACAGGATATTGTCGCCGATCATGCAGTCATAGATCAGCGTTTCATAGCCCGTGGCCGGCGAAGCGTTGAAGTAATCCTTGTAGCGGAACTTCATCTCGACGCCATCGATCTCGACCGAGGGGCCGGGCACCTTGGTGTTGAACTTCAGCGAGATGCCTTCGTTCGGCTCCACCGCGATCACCAGGTAGTTCTCGGCAAGGCTCTCCATCGACATGTCACGGAACATGGCGAAGGGCGCCTGCTTGAACTTGATCGCCACCTCCGTGCGCTTGATGCCGAGCGCCTTGCCGGTGCGCAGATAGAATGGCACGCCGGCCCAGCGCCTGTTGTCGATCATCAGCTTCAGCGCGGGGTAGGTCTCGGTGGTCGACTCCGGCTTCACGTCGGGCGTCTTGAGGTAGTCGCCGATATCCGTATCGCCCACATGACCGGCGACATATTGTGCGCGCACGGAATTCTTCAGCGCCTCTTCCTCCGTCTGGGTGGTGACGGCGGCGAGCACCTCGGCCTTTTCCGAACGTACTGCATTGGCCTCGAAGCGTGACGGTGGCTCCATGGCGACCAGCGACAGCAGCTGGAACAGATGGTTCGGCACCATGTCGCGCAGCGCGCCGGTGGCGTCATAGAACGAGCCGCGATGACCGACGCCGATCTTCTCGTCCACGGTGATCTGCACGTGGTCGATATGATTGCGATTCCAGATCGGCTCGAACATGCCGTTGGCGAAACGCAGAACGAGAATGTTCTGCACCGTTTCCTTGCCGAGATAATGATCGATCCGGTAGATCTGCTGCTCGTTCATGAGATCGAGCAGTTCCCTGTTCAGGGCCTTGGCCGACGCGAGGTCGGTGCCGAATGGCTTCTCGACCACCAGCCGGCGCCAGGAGCCGTTTTCCTTCAGCATGCCGGTGCGGCCGAGCTGGCGCGCGATCGGGGCGAAAGCGGTCGGCGGCGTGGCAAGATAGAAAAGGCGGTTGCCGCCGGTGCCGCGCGCTTCTTCGAGCTGGTCGAGCTGCTCCTTCATGCGGTCGAAGCTCTCCGGCTCGCTCGGATCGGCTTCGATGCAGGTGACGCAGTTCAGGAGCTTCTGCGCGATGGCATCGTCGACAGGCCGTGTCGCATATTGCTTGAGGCCCTTGAGCAAGTCCTCGCGCAAGGTCGCGCCGGTCATCCCCTTGCGGGCGATACCGACCACACAGAATTTTTCCGGCAGCAGATCGGAGGCCTGCAGGTTGTACAGCGCCGCAATCACGAGGCGATGGGCGAGGTCGCCGGTGACGCCGAAAATGATGAAGGCGCAGGGATCGGGCTTTTTGGTCTTGTCGCTGGGTGTGGCAGTCACGGAATGCTCCGTCGTTTATTTCACGATGTCTGGCGCGTCCTGCCGCTTCGGATCCGGATGCTGATCGGGCTCTTTGTGGCCGCCGAAACCGGCGCGCATCGCGGATAGAATCTTTTCTGCAAATGTATGCTCCTGCCGCGAGCGGAAACGCGCGAACAGGGCTGCGGTCAGCACCTCGGCGGGCACCGCCTCGTCGATCGCTGCATTCACCGTCCAGCGGCCTTCGCCGGAGTCCTCGACGAAGCCGGAATATTCCTTCAGCTCGCCGCTCCTGGCCAATGCCGATGCCGTGAGGTCGAGCAGCCATGACGGAATGACGCTGCCGCGGCGCCAGACTTCGGCGATGTCGGGCAGGTTGAAATCGAAGCGATGCGCTTCCGGCAGTGCCTCGATATTCGCGTTCTTGAGAATATCGAAGCCTTCGGCATAGGCCTGCATCAAGCCGTATTCGATGCCGTTATGAATCATCTTGACGAAATGGCCGGCGCCGACCGGCCCGGCATGGATGTAACCCTGCTCGATGCGCGGATCGCGGCCGTCGCGGCCGGGCGTGCGCGGAATGTCGCCGATGCCCGGCGCCAGGGTTGCGAAGATGGGATCGAGCCGATCGACCACTTCCTTCTCGCCGCCGATCATCATGCAGTAGCCACGATCGATGCCCCAGACGCCGCCGGAGGTCCCGACATCGATATAAAACAGGCCCTGACGCTTCAGCGCCTGGCCGCGACGGACATCATCCTGCCAGAAGGTGTTGCCGCCATCGATGATGGTGTCGCCGGGCTCCAGTAGTTTTGTCAGCTCGTCGATGGTCGTCTCGGTGATCTTGCCGGCCGGCAGCATCACCCAGACATGGCGCGGCTTGGCGATCTTCTTGACGAAGTCCTCCAGCGACGAGCCACCCACCGCGCCTTCGCCGGCGAGGCCGCTCACGGCCTTGGCATCCTTGTCATAGACCACCGCGGTGTGGCCGTTCTTCATCAGGCGGCGGACAATGTTTCCGCCCATTCGGCCGAGGCCGATCATGCCGAGCTGCATTGGTGACGTCCTTGTCTGTGATTGCACATGGCCCGGAGCAATGTCCGGGCCATGTGGGGTCGTTCAATTCAGTGCGGCGGCGATGGCCTTGTCGAGCAGCGCGAGCCCGGCTTTCAGATCGCCTTTCAGATGCACGCGCAACGCGCGGCGGCTGCGATCGGTCAGCACCTCGAAATCGCCGCGCGCCTGCGCGGCCTTGATCACGCCGAACGAGGCGCGATAGTCGGGGATCGCGAGATCCTTCGCATCATCTGCTGTGATCTGCAGGAACACGCCGGAGTCCGGTCCGCCCTTGTAGGCCTGTCCAGTCGAATGCAGGAAGCGCGGGCCGAATTCCGCGCAGGTCGCCACCTTCTTCTTGTCGCGCACCGCCATTCGCATCGCCTGCAACGCATCGATATGCGCGGCATCGCGTTCGACATAAGCGAGCAGGGCAACATAGTCGCCGGGCGTGACGCGGCGGAAATGCGCCTTCAGCCACGAGGTCAGATCGCCATTGGCGCCGGCCTTCTTCAGCAGTTCGGCATTGCTGGCGTCGGTGTAGAGATCGGCTTCGCCTGACGACGCCACCGGCGTCTCCGGCGGCAGCGCGCCGGTCTTCTCGAAGGCCGATGTCAGCTCGCGCGTCTTGATCTTGGCGTCTTCGACATCCGGCTGATTGAACGGATTGATGCCGAGCACGCTGCCGGCCACGGCCGTCGCGATCTCGAAGCGGAAGAATTCCTGGCCGAGATGGTCGATGGAGGGCAGGGTGATGCGCGTCACCGGATGGCCGGCCTTTTCCAGCGCGGCAAGCTTGTCGTCATGCGCCTTGTCGTTTTCGCCGTCGGTGCGCAGGTCGATGAAGAAGCGATCGTCGCCATAGACGGCAGGATCGCCCAGTGTTTCGCCATCGATCGGGATCAGGCCCTTGCCATCCTTGCCGGTGGACTCGGCGATGAGCTGTTCGGCCCATGCGCCGAAATCGGCGATCTTCTTCGAGGAGAGAATGGTGACCTTGTCGCGCCCGTCGATGCCGGCATGGCCCATCGCAAGGCCGAGCTGAACGCCGGGATTCTCCGACGGCGGCACGTCCGGCCCGCAGGAGCGGACCATCGACAGCGTATGCTCCAGCAGCTTCGACAGATCGAGGCCTGCAGCAGCCGCCGGCACCAGGCCGAAGGGCGACAGCACCGAATAGCGTCCGCCGATCGCGGGATCGCCGAAGAAGATGCGCGCGAATTTCTGCTCCTTGGCGACCTTCTCCAGCGACGAGCCGGGATCGGTGACTGCGACGAAATGCGCGCCGGCCTTGTCAGCGCCGACAGCTTTGCTGACCTCGCCGAAGAAGAAGTTCTTCATCACATTCGGCTCGGTCGTGCCGCCGGACTTGCTGGACACGATGAACAACGTCTTCGCGATATTGACCGTCTTCGCCATGGTCGCGACCTGCGCGGGATCGGTGGAGTCCAGCACATGCAGTTTCGGGAAGCCCGCGACATGCGGGAAGGTCACGGCCAGCACTTCCGGGCCGAGGCTCGATCCGCCCATGCCGAGCACGACGGCGTCGGTGAAGCCCTGGTCCTTCACCCATTTGGCGAAGTCGTTGTAGTCGGCGAGCTTGGCCTTTTCGGCGAAGGCGACATTCAGCCAGCCGAGCCACTTGGCCTCGTCTGCATCGGTCCAGACCGACGCATCCTTGTGCCAGAGCTGGCGGATCTTGGCGGAGAAGCGCCACTCCTCGGTGGATTTCTCGACCGTCTTCTTCAAGACATCGCCCAAGGCCAGCGCCTGCGTGCCGACGGCCTTGCCGAGCGATGTCGCGCGCTTGTGCGCCACGGCGCCATACAGCTTGTCGGCGGCATCGGCGAACAGCTTGACGCCGTCGATCACCAGTTCGGCGGTGATCTTGTCGAGCGAGATCCCGGTCTTGGCGAAATCCGCCAGCACCTGCTTCGCGTCGTCGATGTTCTCTTCGAGGCTGTCGCGCACCTCGCCATGATCGCGGAAAGCGTCGAGCGTTGCCGGCGGAACGGTGTTCACCGTGTCCTTGCCGATCAACTCTTCCACATACATGGTATCGCGATAATCCTTGCTCTTCACGCCGGTGGAGGCCCAGAGCAGCCGCTGCGGCTTCGCACCTTTGGCCTTGAGCTTGTCCCAACGCGCGCCGACGAACAGCTTCAGATATTCCTGATAGGCCAGTTTGGCATTGGCGATTGCCACCTTGCCCTTCAGCGCCTTCAGGCGTGCCTTTTCGGCGGGGTCGTTGGCCTGCGCGATCTTGTCGTCGAGCTGCTTGTCCGCCTGCGCATCGATGCGGCTGACGAAGAACGACGCCACGCTGGCGATACTTGATGGATCGCCGCCACCGGCGACGAACTTTTCCAGCCCGCGCAGATAGGCCTCGGCGACCTCCACATAGACCTTCTGCGCGAACAGCAGCGTGATGTTGACGCTGATGCCTTCGCCGATCAGGTGCTCGATGGCCGGCAGGCCTTCCGGCGTCGCCGGCACCTTGATCATCAGGTTAGGGCGCTTGACGCTCTTCCAGAGTCGTTCTGCCTCGGTGATCGTGCCCTTGGTGTCGTTGGCGAGATAGGGCGACACTTCGAGGCTGACGAAGCCGTCATGGCCATGGGTGGCATCGAATACCGGTTTCAGCACGTCGGCCGCGCTCTGGATGTCCTCGACGGCGATATGCTCGAACAGGTCGGCCGGCGATTTGTCGCCCGATTTCAGCGCGGCCGCGATCGGCGCGTCATATTCGTCGGAAGAGCCGATCGCCTTCTCGAAAATCGCCGGATTCGACGTCACGCCCTTCACGGCATCGGTGTCGATCAGCTTTTTCAGATCGCCCTTGGCGACAAAACCGCGGGCGAGAAAGTCGAGCCATACAGCCTGACCATGGGATTCGAGTGCTTTGACGGGATTCATGATGCTCTTCGGTTCAAATGTGTCAAAGGCCACGCGCGCAGCCGCTGCGCAGGCGAGTTCCAATGATCACCCCAAAGCCCTACGCATGGCAAGGCGAACGGTTCCATTTTGGCGTGATCGCAATGTCGTGTGCGCGCAGGATGACGATTGTGTAAATTTTGGGCGACGGCTTTACAGGTCTGCCTTGGCCAGATCCCACATCAGCCGATAGCTGCCGCTGGAAATCAGCGATGCCCCTGCGGCGCTCGTCGCCGCATCGAAACGGCCGGCCATGGTCGCCGTCACGGCTTCCGGATCGGTGCCGTCGATCAGCACATACCAGTCGCGCGCGGCCGGATTGGGGGCAGCGGGATCGTCGGTCAGCGGCTTCGACAACCGGGGATCGCTCTCCATCAGATGCATCGAAATGATGCCATCGATTATGCCGGGATCGAGCCGGGCCCGCAGCGCCTCGCGCAGCGCACTTGCGTCGCCCTCCGGTGGCCGGATGCGCACCAGGCCGAGAGCGGCGCCGCGCCCCTGGCCACGGCTCACCGTGATCCGCGCCACCGAACGCAGCATGTTCTTGAAGCGGCCGATATTGGCGAGCGACCAGGCCGTCTGGTTGGCCAGCGCCTTGCGATAGGCGTCGCTGTCCAGCACATCGAAACTCGCGGTTGAATACAGGCCGAGATATTTTGGCGCGGCATTCACTGCGACATAGCGGCGGGCTTCCAGAAAACCCTCGATGGCGACACGCTCGGCAAGATGTTCGCGGTCGTACCACTGGTTGAATTCCTGCTCATGCGCCGGGCCGATATCCATCGACGTCATCAGCATTCCGGTTCCGGCCATGGGCATAGGACGTTCCTTCCGTAGGGCGGATTAGCCGAAGGCGTAATCCGCCGTTCTTCGTCACACTTAATCGGCCGGCGGATTACGCTGCGCTAATCCGCCCTACGCTTCGTCGCCACATCCGCGATCGCTCTCATCACCGCATCCCGCACGCCGGGATCATACAGGCTGTGCCCCGCACCTTCGACGATCCGCACCTCCGCATCGGTCCAGCGCGCCGCGAGCGCATGCGAATTGCCGGGCGGACAGAGCAGATCGTAGCGGCCCTGTACGATGACGCCGGGAATGCCCTTGAGCTTGCCGGCATCTTCCATCAACTGCCGCGGCCGCATGAACGCATCATGCGCGAAGTAATGCGCTTCCATGGCTGGTGTCGCCGGCATCGATCCGGTGCTGCTGGACAGAGCTTCGCGATCGAGCCGCGTGCGCTTCGGCGCGACTTCCGAAAGGATCGACTCGGTGCCGCCCCAGGCGCGGATCGCGGGGATATGCACGGCCGGATCGGCATCGAGAATGCGGCGATAGAAATTCGGCAGCGGCTCGGCGCGCTCGGCTTCCGGCAGCACGCTCAGATAATCCTCATGCAATCCGGGATAGTGCCGCGGCAGGATCACGTTGAAGACGTCGTGCAATTCTTCCCGCGTGCCGAAAAAGGTCGCGCGCAGCACGATGCCGGACACGCGCTCCGGATGCGCCTGCGCATAGGCCAGCGCTAGCGTCGCGCCCCAGGAGCCGCCGATCACCAGCCATTTCTCGAAGCCGAACTTGCGGCGGATCGTCTCCATATCCGCGATCAGATGCGGCAGGGTGTTATGCTCGCGAAACCCCTTCGGCCTGCTGCGCCCGGCGCCGCGCTGGTCGAACAGCACGGCGTGAAAACGCTGCGGGTCGAACAGACGGCGATGATCGGGCTGGCAGCCCGAGCCCGGCCCGCCATGCAGATAGACCGCCGGGATGCCGTCGGTGCAGCCGACGCTTTCCACATAGATCGTGTGGCCATCGCCGACATCGAGATGCTCTGACGTCAACGGCGTGAACGCGTCGGCGGCAACGGGGGCAGGGGCGTCAACCATATGGTTCGTCGGCTTCCAGCGTGCCGCCCTTGAAGTTGCGATAGAGGAAGCGATCGGCGCCTTCACTGGATTCCGTCTCTGCCAGCTTGAAGATCTCCTCGTGCCGCGGTGAGAAAGTGCAGGCCGGATCGGTATTGCCGGCATCGCCGGTCAGCGCAAAGGCCTGGCAGCGGCAGCCGCCGAAATCCACTTCCTTGAACTCGCAGCTTTGGCACGGCTCGGGCATCCACGCGGTGCCGCGATAGCGGTTGAAGGCTTCGGAATTCTGCCAGATCCAGGCAATGGAGTGATTGCTGCGCACACTTTCGAAATCGAGCCCGGTGATGGTCTCCGCGGCGTGGCAGGGCAGCACCTTGCCGGCGGGCGAGATGTTGAAGAATTGCCGCCCCCAGCCGCCCATGCATTTCTTCGGCCGCAGCGCGTAATAGTCCGGCACCACATAGTCGATATCGAGAATGCCCTTGAGGCGGATGCGCGCCTCGTCGACGATGCGGCTGGTGTCGTCGATCTGCGCGATGGTCGGCATCAGCGCGGCGCGGTTCTTCAGCGCCCAGCCGTAATACTGCACATTTGCCACTTCCAGCCGGTCGGCATCGAGATCGACGGCCATCTCGATGATGTCGCCGAGCTGATGCATGTTCTGCCGGTGCATCACCGCATTCACGGTCAGCGGCAGATCCAGTTCGCGCGTCCATCGCGCCACCTCGATCTTCTTCGCATGTCCGCCGCGATAGCCGCCGACGCGATCGGCGACGACGGGCTCATTGCCCTGGAAGCTGATCTGCACATGGCACAGCCCGGCATCGGCCAGCGCTTCGAGCTTTTCGCGCGTCAGCAGAACGGCCGAAGTGATCAGGTTGGAATACAGCCCGACATCGGTGGCGTGCTGCACCAGCTCGACGATGTCCTTGCGCGCCGTCGGCTCGCCGCCGGAGAAGTGAATCTGCAGCACGCCGATCTCGGCGAGCTCGCTCAGCACCTTCTTCCATTCGTCGGTGGTGAGCTCGCTATTGGCGCGGTCGAGTTCGACGGGGTTCGAGCAATACGGGCATTGCAGCGGGCAGCGATGCGTTAGCTCGGCCAGCACGGCCAGCGGGATGCCAAAGGTCTCCGCGGTCGAACGCGTGCGCTCGAGAACGGCAAGGCTGTCATTGGCGACGGGCGACGCATCGGTGAGCGTGGGGCTCATGCCGTCTTCTCCCGCGGTTGCGTGAGAAAGCCCTTGTCGGCGAGGTCCTGCAGCATGGCGATGACATCGGTGCCGATGTCGTCGCGCGGCGCGTTGTATTTGGCGGCGAGCAGATCGACGATATCGGCGACGCTGCGCTGCCCGTCGCAGAGTTGCAGGATCTCCACCGCAATCTCGTCCGGCGCCAGCACGCGCTCCGGCGCGAGGATCACCCAGACCTGACGCGTCTCGTCGAATTTCAGCCGGGCGTGGCGCGGCAAGATCGGCTTGCTTGCCTCGCTGACAGTGATTCTGCGGTTGCTGCGCACGTCCGACATGGAGGCCTTCAAATCGCGTTCGACCGAGCATCGAATAGGCCGTCATTGCGAGCGTAGCGAAGCAATCCAGTTCTTCTTCGCTTGGCCCTGGATTGCTT
>JAEXHR010000147.1 GCA_023449855.1 Pseudomonadota bacterium
CGCCCGGGTGGCCGGGGCGATCCAGTAGACACGAACCTCAGTGATAAAGCCGCATCGCTTGCGTTTGCTGGATCCCTGCATACGCAGGGATAACAACCGCGTTTGCGGCAACGCTGGCCAACACATCACGGCAGTCGCAACACCTTATTCGGATTCATGATCCGCTCGGGATCGATCGCCAGCTTCACCCGCCGCATCAGGTCCATCTCGACTTCCGACGTATAAAGCGGCAGGCGATCGATATGCATGCGGCCGATGCCGTGCTCGGCGCTGATGCTGCCGCCACAAGCCACGCTCTCCTGATGCACGATGGTGTTGGCTTCATGCGCCGCGGCCTCGCGCACTGCGGCATCGCCAATATCATAGGGAAACACCACGATCACATGAACATTGCCGTCGCCCACATGGCCGCAATGCGCAACCTGGGCTTTCGGCAGGCTGCCCTCCAGCCGCCGTGTGACGCGATCAAGAAATTCCGACAGCGCCGAGACCGGCACCGAAGTGTCGTTCGACACTGTAAAACCTTCGCGCTTGTTGGATTCCGAAATCGTATGCCGTAGCTGCCAGATGCGTTCGGCCTTGGCCTGATCGCTCGCAATGACGGCATCAATGATGAGACCATTCTCCATAGCCGCCGCCAATACCGTCTCCATGCTCTCGACCGCATTCCAGTCCGGCGAACTGTCGGCCAGTTCGAGCAGCACATACCACGGCGCGTCACCGGTCATCGGACTACCGCCGCTCATGCCATGGCACAGCACGATCTGCAGCTGACCGCGCGACATCAGCTCGAACGTTTCGACGCGCCCGCCGGTAACGCGCTGCAACTCCCGCAACAACGCGACGGCCTGATCGACCCGCTCCATCGCGACCATCGCCGTCGCCGACACCGCAAGCTTCGGATAGAGCTTCAGCACCGCCGCCGTGACGATGCCGAGCGTCCCCTCTGCGCCGACGAACAGCTGCTTCAGGTCGTAGCCCGTATTGTCCTTGCGCAGGGCCTTCAGCCCGTCCCAGATCCGTCCATCGGGCAGCACGACTTCGAGTCCGAGCACCTGTTCGCGCATATTGCCATAGCGCAGCACGCCGGTTCCGCCGGCATTGGTCGAGATCAGGCCACCGATCTCGCAACTGCCGACACTGCCGAGCAGCACCGGAAACTGCCGGTCATGGTCATCGGCCAGCGCCCGCATATCGGCGAGGATGCAGCCGGCGCCCACCGTCATTGCATTGTTGAGCAGATCGACCCGGTGGACCTTGTTCAGCCGCGACACATTGACGATCAACCCCGCCACGCCATCCGGCACGATGGCGCCACCGGTAAGGCCGGTATTGCCCGCCTGCGGGACGATCGCGATGCAGTGTTCGCCGCACAACCGAACAACGGCCGAGACCTCCTCCGTATTTCCCGGCAACGCGACCGCCACCGCATCGCCGCGATAGCGCGCCCGCCAGTCCTGTTCGTAGGGCTCGGCGTCCGCGCCGGTGCGCACATATTTCTCACCGATGATGTCAGCCAATGCGCGCAGAAAAGCGAGACGATCGAATTCCGGAACAGGCACGCACGAATCCTTTCGATCTATTCAGCCTTCAGGCCCGCTGCCTGAATGACCGGCCCCCATTTCGCAATTTCAGCTTTGACCTGTGTAGCGAGCTGCGCCGGCGTTGATCCGACCGGCTCGCCGCTGAGCTCGATCAGGCGCTGCCTGATCTCCGCATCCGCAGTCGCCTTGCGGAATTCGGCGCTCAGGCGTTCGGTCATGGCTGGCGCCATGCCCGGCGGGCCGAAGATTGCATTCCATGTATAGGTTTCATAGTCGGGGAAGCCCGACTCCGCCACGGTCGGAATGTCCGGGAACGATCCCGCACGCTTTTTCGTGGTGACGGCGAGCGCCCGCGCCGTTCCGGCCTTGATGAAGGGCGCGGCGCCGCTAAGCACATCGAACAAAATCGGAATTTGGCCGCCGATCAGATCGTTCATGGCCGGCGCGCCGCCGCGATAGGGCACATGCTCCATCTTCACGCCGGCCATCGTCTTCAGCAGTTCACCCGACAGATTCGGCGGCGTGCCGACGCCCGATGAGCCATAGCTGTATTTGCCGGGGTCCGCTTTCAGCATCGCGATGAGGTCTTTGACATCGGCCGCCTTGGTTTGCGATGACACCAAGAGAACATTCGGCACTGTCACGATCATCGAGATCGCCGTGAAATCGGCCACGGGATCGTAAGGCGGCAGCTTCGCCATCAGCGGGTTGATGGTATGGGTGGAGATCGTGCCCATCAGCAGCGTCTGACCATCGGGCTTCGCGCGCGCGGCGCGCGTGGCGCCGACAACGCCGCCGGCGCCGGTCACGTTTTCAATGACGATGGTCTGGCCGATCTGCTCGGAGACTTTCCGTGCCACATGACGGCTCACCACATCGGTGGCGCCGCCGGCTGCGAACGGCACGATCAGCGTGATCGGCCCTTTCGGCAGATCCTCCTGCGCCCATGCTTGCGGGCGCGAAGAGATCACCGCAGCAGCCGCAATGGCGGCCTTGCCGAAATGCCGACGTGTCATGCCTGTCGTCATCGTTTCCACCCCTAGATGTTTCCCGTGGTCGGCATCGGTTGATCCGATGTCCGCCGTCCGTCCCGGCAACAGGGCACAGGAAGCCCTGTTGCCATCGCTCAAATCGGTGCGTGGCCGAGTGCCGCGCGAAAGCGGTTCTTGACATAAATGCCATCACGCGGCGGCAGCACGCGCGGCGCATTCTCCGCTTTCACCTTGATGGTCGCCAGCCTCACACCGTCACGCGACGTCAGACGCGTGCGCAGCTCCTCGACACCGGCCATGTCGCGGATTTCCCTGGTCCAGCCGAAGCCGCAGGATTGCGCAACCTTGTCCAGGCTGACGCCCATGCCCGCATGGCTCACCTGCATCCCGGTCTCGCCGAAATGGCCGTTGTCGAGCACCGCGATAGTGAGATTGGTCGGCCGGCGCGTGGCGATGGTTGCCAGCGCGCCCAGGCCCATCAACATCTCGCCATCGCCGGTAACAACCAGCACCGAATGATCCGGCTTTGCCGTCGCGAGACCAAGACCGACCATGGCCGCGCTGCCCATGGCTGCCCAAAGATAGTAGTTGTTGTCGTGATCGCCGGCCGCCATCACATCGTAAGAGGGCGAACCGAGGCCGGTGACGACCAGCAGATCCTTCCGTCCGGCCAGCAATGTCTTCACGACTTCGCGACGATCGAGCGCACCGCCAGTATTCACTTCACCCATTGTTTCTCTCCGATCAGGCGCTGTCCCAGCAGCAGGGCACAGGCTGCATCACCGTTGAAGGCCATCGAGGCGGCGCCGCGCAGCAAGGGCGCGACGTCGTCAGGCTTGTCGGCGCGCCAGGTCAGCACGCCCATCAGGTTCAGCGCCGGCTGGGTGGCCTGCCCCATCGGATTCTGCCAGCCGTTGAACTCGGCCCAGTCGCCACGCATGGTGACGACCATCAGCAGCGGAAACCGCGTGCAGGTCTGCAGCGCCAGCGTGTTGATGCAATTGCCGACGCCGCTCGACTGCATCAGCAGTGCGCCGCGTTCGCCCCCGAGCCACGCACCGGCGAGATAACCGATGCCCTCTTCTTCGGTGGTGAGCACCACGGAGTTGATCGCATTGTCTTCATTGGCAAGGCGTATGGCCGTAGAATGCCCGGCATCCGGCACATAGACGATGTGCTTGACGTCCGCGGCCTTGAGAATGTCGAAGACTTGCTGTTGCCAATCCACCTGCGAACCAGGTGCATGCCCATCACTCATTCGTCTCTCTCCGCGTCTCGATTGCGCCTGCCATGCATAGCGCAGCCGAGAGCCGGGATCGCATATCGAATTGCACGAAGAGATATGCCCGAATTTTATCTCTGGCACCGCAACATGCCGCGCTGCACATGCGTCTATCGATCGATGAGCATGCGGCCGACCCAGATATTCCGGGCAACGAGATCCGCCGCAATCGCAGTGAATGTGTCGGCGACGAAGCGGGCCGCCGCGCTGACGGGGCGATCGGCAGGATAAGCCAGCACCAATTTGCGCTCCGGCATCGGCTCGATCAGCGGTGCGGCACACAACGCACCGCTCTCCACGAGACCGTGGATGGGAGCGAGCGGCAGCACTGTGGTGCCGACGCCATTGCGAACGAGATCGATCATCGCACCGAACGAGTCCGCTTCGACACTCGCCAGCAAGTCGATGCCCGCGCTCCGCGCACACTCTTCCATGATGACACGCAAACCATGCCTGCGGCTCGGCAGCACGAGATCTTCGTCCTTCAAGGTCACGAAGCGGATCGGTCTGTCCATCGTCAGGCCTCGCCCCCGAGCGCTGACCAGAAACAGCTGCTCCATCATCACCGGCACGATACGCAGAGAGCGGATAGGCTGCGGATCATACGAAACCGCAATCTCCAGTTCGCCGCGTTGCAGCCAATCGAGAAGATGCCCCGTGAAGGCAGACGACAAGCGCACCGACAATTGCGGGTGGGCCTGTTTGATCTTGCGAACCAGTGGCACCGTGACGATTTCGGCCACCGTTGGTGTGGTGCCGATCGAGACCTGACCTGTGAATGAGGTCGCTCCGTTCGACGACACATGCCGGATCGCCTCAAGCTCCGCCATGATCCGGGCCGCGTGATCGAGAACTTCACGGCCCACGGCTGTGATCACCATGCCGCGACCATGCCGCTCGAACAGTGTCGCACCGAGCTCCTTCTCGAGCAGGCGGATTTGTCTGCTCAAGGCTGGCTGTGCGATCCGTAAGCGATCCGCCGCCTTGCTCAGACTGCCGAGCTCCGCAACATGGATCAACGTCTTGAGCTGCGCGACGTCCATTCGACTGGTTCCACCCGTGATGGTACGGGCAATCAGCCCGCACGCAACATGGCATCCACCAGCAATCCTGCAAAGAGCAGCAATCCAGCATCGCGATTGGACTTGAACAGCCGCAGGCACAGCGCGGAATCCTTGATATCGATCCGCGTGGTTTGCCAGGCCAGATGCGCAGCAAAAACGATCAGGCCGATCCATGCCGGCCAGCCTGCGCCGGCGAGCCGCAGCGCGACGCTGATCAGCGCGACCGCCAGACCGTAAAAAATGATCAATGCCGATTGCGTGCGCGCACCGAACAGCAGCGCGGTCGACTTGATACCGATCAGCGCGTCGTCTTCCGTATCCTGATGCGCGTAGATCGTATCATAGGCAATCACCCAGCAGATCGAGCCGGCATAGAGCAGCAGCGCCGTCGCGTCGATGCGGCCGAACACGACCGCAAAGCCCATCAGCGCGCCCCATGAGAACGCGAGGCCGAGCACGCTCTGCGGCCAGTAGGTGATACGCTTCATGAAGGGATAGGCGGCGACGATGGCCAGCGAGGCGATGCCGGTCGCGATGGCGAAACTGTTGAACTGCAGCAGCACCACGAGGCCGATCAAGGCCTGCAGAACGAGCCAGGCGAACGCCTTCTTCGCCGTCACCTGCCCCGCCGGGATTGGCCGCGAACGGGTACGCTCGACCTTGGCATCGAGATCCCTGTCGGTGATGTCGTTCCAGGTGCAGCCGGCGCCGCGCATGACGAAAGCGCCGATGAAAAACAGCGCTATCATTTTCAGCAATTGATGAAGATCGTGCGCAGCGCCCGAAGCGAGCGCTGCGGACCACCAGCACGGCATCAGCAGCAGCCACGAGCCGATCGGACGATCGAAACGCGACAGTCTCAGATACGGGCGCGTCCATAGCGGCGCGACGCGATCGACCCAATTATTGGCGGTCGCGTCGGCAACACGGGCAGCCGCGTCGCTCATCGGGTGAGAACGTTGCCGTTCAACGTATCGAAGGTGGTGCCGCCGCTCTTGCGGGCGGTGGATGCGTCAGGCAACGAGGCCGACGAGCCGAGCACGTCGCTGAGACGCGGCGCTGCCATCGGGCCGCCGCCACCGCCATTGCGCTGCTGTTGCGCCACCGAACAAACCTTCTGGCGCATGCCTTCGGTGTTCTTGTGGCCAGCCTGCATCTGCGCACCCACATTGTCTGGAATGCCGCACTTCGTGGCATTGGCCTTGATGTAGCTGAGCATCTTGACCTCGCTCTGCGAGAAGGCCGTGATCAGCTTGCAGGCTTCCTCCGGCGGCGCACGGCGCTCGCTGGCTGCCTTGATCGCTTGGCCGCGCTTTTCGGCTTCCTGACGCAGTGGAAGAAAACCCTTCATGCAGTCATCGCCGCCGGGAGGCCCGGCCTGCTGTTGCGGCGGCGCGAAACCGCCACCAAGCGGAGCCGCGCCGCCCGACGGAAATGCGCTGGGAGCGGCGGGCGCACCATTCACCGGCGGGAACGGCGACGCGCTCGCGGGCGCGCCGTTCACGGGCGGGAACGGCGATGAATTCGCCGGCGCGGCGCTCTGGCCGGGCAGCGGCGCGGGGAATGCGCCTTGCGCATAAGCACCGGCGATATGCATGGCAAACGCGGCCACGGCGAGTGGCGCAATGAAACGACGGCTGATCACAGATTTTCCTCCGGCAGCTGTGCCCCGCAAAACGGGGCAGAAGCTCTCCTGAATTCAGGCACTTCTACGATTCCTGCCAAGCCTTAACAACCCACCAATATGGGGCCGATTTGGGCGGTAACGCGGCGCAAGGCCGCGATATCGCATGGTATTTCGTCGCATCTGGGCTAAAGCATCGGCCCTGAACGGGACCCCCAACCATGCCGCAATCCGATTTCCGCAGCCCCCGCCTCTATGTTGACGCAAGCCTTGCGACCGATGCGACCATCGCGCTCGACCGCAGCCAGAGCAACTATCTCGGCAACGTCCTGCGCCTCGATGCCGGCGATCCCGTGCTGGTGTTCAACGGCCGCGACGGCGAGTGGCAGGCCGCCATCGCCGCCGGCAAGCGCGCCGACAAGCTGTTGGTCCTCAAGCAGATGCGCGCGCAGGACCGATTATCCGACATCACTTATGCCTTCGCGCCGCTGAAGCACGCGCGGCTGGACTACATGGTGCAGAAGGCGATCGAAATGGGCGCGGCGAAACTGCAGCCGGTGGTCACGCGACATACGCAAACGAGCCGGGTCAATACCGAGCGGATGCGGGCGAATGTGATCGAGGCCGCCGAGCAATGCGGAATTCTCAGCATTGCAGAGGTCGGCGAGCCCGTGAATCTCGGCAAGTTCCTGGATCAGCGCGATAGCAAACGGCTGCTGATCTTCTGCGATGAAGCCGCGGAAGTCGTTGATCCCATTGCAGCTTTGGCGGGCGCACGGGAGGCTTCAGCCGGCGGGATCGACATCATCATCGGCCCCGAAGGCGGATTTGCCGAGGAAGAACGGGTACTTATGCTAAAACAACCGAGCATCCTGCGGCTCGCGCTGGGCCCGCGGATCATGCGCGCGGATACCGCGGCGGTGGCGGCGCTGGCTGTGATTCAGGCCGTATTGGGCGATTGGGCCGGCGGCCACCGGAACAATTAAGCCACTTCCCCAAAGGTGGTCGAAACGTCGTAACCTCCGTGCTAAGGGCTGCGGCAGACGCTACGCAATTGGAATCGCTGGACTTCGAGATGACCAAACCCGCCGCCTGGACGGATACCCTGCTGCTCTCGTTTGCCGAGGCGGGCTATGTCCATGCGTCGCCGGCGATTTTGCAGCCGGCCGAGCCTTTTCTGGATCTTTCGGGCGAAGACATTCGCAAGAGCTTGTATCTGACCACCGACCTGACGGGCGAGGAATTGTGCCTGCGCCCGGATCTGACGATCCCGGTGGCGCGGGACTATCTTGCATCGAAAGCAGCCGGGCAGCCGGCGGGATTCAGCTATCTCGGCCCGGTTTTCCGCTATCGCCATGGAAAACCTAGCGAATTCCAGCAGGCCGGGATCGAGTCCTTCGGCCGTCAGGATCGCGCCGCTGCGGACGCGGAAATGCTGGTTTTGGCGTTGAATGCTGCGGCCGCACTGGGGCAACCTAGCGTCGAAATCAAGACGGGCGACGTCGCTTTGTTCGCCGCCCTCATCGAGGCGCTCGACCTCTATCCGGTCTGGAAGCGTCGCCTGGTGAAGGATTTCAACCGCCAGGCGAACCTCGCTGAAGACCTCGACCGGCTCACCCTCGCCGAGTCGCCGGTGCGCAACGAATATGAAGGCGTGCTCGCCGCCCTCGCCGGCTCCGACCGCAAGGCGGCGCTGGCGCTGGTCACCGACCTGATGTCGATTGCCGGGGCAACCAATCTCGGCGGACGTTCGGTGGCGGAAATCGCCGATCGCTTCCTCGAGCAGTCGACTCTCAAGGGCGGCGCGCTGCCGAAGGACGCTCTGGCGCTGATCAAGCGCTTCCTTACCATTGCGGGCACGCCGGACGATGCGGTGGCGGAGCTACGCAAGCTGGCAGCGGACGCGAAGCTCGATCTCACTTCGGCGATCGACGAATTCGAACAGCGCATCGGCTTCATGGCCGCTGGCGGCATCGACACGACCAAGATCAAATTCGCCACCGCCTTCGGCCGCGGGCTCGATTACTACACCGGCTTCGAATTCGAACTGCACGGCATCGGCAATGGCATCGAGCCGCCGCTGGTGGCGGGCGGTCGCTATGACAAACTGCTGTCGCAGCTCGGCGCCCCCAATCCCATTCCTGCCGTCGGCTTCTCGATCTGGATCGATGCGTTCTCCACCCGCGCAGGAGACGCGTCATGAGCACCCCATTCGTCGTCGCCGTTCCCTCCAAGGGACGCCTGCAGGAAAATGCCGAAGCCTTTTTCAGCCGCGCCGGACTCACGCTGACCAAGGCCGGCGGCGCGCGTGACTATCGCGGCACCATCGCCGGCCTCGACAATGTGGAGATCGCCTATCTCTCCGCCAGCGAGATCGCCGCCAATCTCGCGCGCGGCGCGGTGCATCTCGGCATCACCGGCGAAGACCTGCTGCGTGAAAACATCGTCGACACCGATAACCGCGTGGCGATCATCCAGGGTCTCGGCTTCGGCAATGCCAATGTCGTCGTCGCCGTGCCGCAGGCCTGGATCGATGTCCGCACCATGGCCGATCTCGACGACGTCGCGACTGGCTTCCGCGACAAGCACGATCGTCGGATGCGCGTCGCGACCAAATATATCAACCTCACCCGCGCCTATTTCGCAGCGCATGGCGTGGTGGATTATCGCATCGTCGAAAGTGCCGGCGCCACCGAAGGCGCGCCGGCCACCGGCGCGGCGGAGCTGATCGTCGACATCACCACCACGGGCGCAACACTCGCCGCCAATGGCCTCAAGGTGCTCGACGACGGCGTGATGCTGCGCAGCCAGGCCAACCTCGTCGCCGCGCGCGATGCCGACTGGTCACCGGCCGCGCGCGAGACGGCGCGCGTCATCCTCGATCACATCGCGGCACGCGCCCGCGCCAGCAAATACAAGGAAGTGCGTACGCGCTTCGCCGGCTGCAATCAGGCGCTGCTCGATGAGGCGCACAACCGCTTCGGTGTGGTGTCGCCCTTCGGCGGCCCGACCTCGTCGGGCATGGTGACGCTGCATTGCCCGCCCGCGCAGATCTATGCGCTCGGCAGTTTTCTGCGCGACCATGGCGCGGAGACGGTTTCGGTTGCGTCGCTCGATTACGTGCTTGATCGCGAGAATCCGCTGTTTGCAAAGCTTGAGGCGTTCCTGCGGTAGAATATTTCACCGTCATTGCGAGCGTAGCGAAGCAATCCAGTCTTCGCTTGCGGCCCTCTGGATTGCTT
>JAEXHR010000149.1 GCA_023449855.1 Pseudomonadota bacterium
GCGCTCCGGTGGGTGCGTCGGGCGCGACCGACGGAGCGCCGATGCGCGGTTCGGGGGCGTCCGAACGGGCCGGCTCGCCGGACGGACGGCGCAGAGCGGCCTCGAGGCGCTGCGCCATGTCGGCGAGGTTCTGGTCGGCGGCGGAAATCGCAGCCGGCGTCGATGGCATGGTCGATACCACCGGTGCGGCGGGCGGTGTCACAACAGGCGCTTCCGGCTTGGCGGCAGCGACCGTCGCGGCCGTGACATTGGCACGCTCCAGCGGGCGGCTCGGAGGCATGGTGCGGATCGGCGGATCGGCGCGCATCGGGCGCGGCATCATCGGCTCGCTGCGGGGCATCTCGGAACGAGGCGTCTCGCTGCGGGCGGCGCGGAGCAGGGCGGGTTCACGCTGCGGGGCTGGAGCGGGCGTCGGCTCGGGGCGCGGTTCCGGACGCGGCGGTTCCGGCGTGACGGCTGCGATGGTCGGCTCCGGGCGACGCTCGGGCAGCACGGCGGCGACCGGGCGGCGGGGCTCCTCGACGAAAGACGGGCGGGCAGGGCGCGTCGGGGCCGGCTCCGGAGCCACTTCCGGTTCCGTGCTGAGATCGACAGGCTCCGGCGGAGCCCAGCTCGGCGCGTCGCCGAAGGACGGACCGCGTGCGGCCTCACGCTGATTGCCCGGCTCGCGCTCGCGGCCGGAGGCGGCTCGGACGATGTTCGGCTCGACCACGATATCGGAAGGACCGCCGATCATGATCAGGTGTTCGACATTGTCGCGGCGGACCAGAACCAGGCGACGGCGGCCATCGACGGCGGCGGCATCGATCACGGCGAGGCGCGGCATCCGCCCGCGTGCCGAATTGGCACCGAGCCGGTTGCCGCCGAATCGGCGCACCAACCAGGCCGCGAGGCCGATCAGCGCCAGCACGAAGACGAAGGCAAGAATGAAAGTGACTGCCGATGTTCCGTTCATAAAGAAGTCCCCAGACAGACGGCGGCTGGCTCCGCTCGCGCGCCCGACGCCTGCCGATTCTGCGATCGTTGCAGGCCGGACAACGCGGGAATCGCGCCCCGACTGTTAACGCCCCTCGGCAGAAACTGCCGATGGTTAACAATAAACTATGAATCGCCGCAGCCAAAACGACTTCTAGCCGCCCCGTCGTGTGGCTGAGCTTTGTGGTTAATCGGGCAATTCGGGCGAAAAAGCGATGCGAGGCGTAATAATCCCGCATTTTACGGGTTTGCTTTACGTTTCGGTAATCATCTGCGCCGGGAATTAACCGGTTGTTAACCATGCAGCCGGCAAATTCTGCCTAGCTTCGGACAGGGCGTCCGGGTGGAGCGGAGAAGTCCGATGGCGATCAGCGACCTGCCGATGTTGTCGGTGCTGCGCACCAAGATGCAGTGGCATCAGGAACGTCAGCGTGTGCTGGCCGAGAATGTCGCCAATTCCGATACTCCGAGGTTCAGGCCGCGCGATCTCGTGGAGCCGAAATTCGACAAGGCGGGCGGTCCGGCGGCAGGCGGTGCCATGGGCACGCTGCCGATGATGCGGGCTCAGGGCGTCAACATCACGCCGTCCGGCGCGCCTGCCAATTTCGACGTCAATGGCCGCGTCGGCTACGAGACGCGCCCCGCCGGCAACGCCGTCAATCTCGAAGACGAGATGCTGAAGGTCTCCGCCAACCAGATGGATTTCGCCGCGGCGAGTTCGCTCTACAGCCGCAGCCTCGGTCTTCTGAAGACCGCGATCGGCAAGCGCTGAGCTTCGAGGCTGAGGAGAGGGGCATATGAGCGACAACAGCAGCGACTTCGCGAGATCAATGGGGATTGCGACCTCGGGCCTGCGCGCCCAGGCCGGTCGCATGCGCGTCATCTCGGAAAACATCGCCAATGCGCAGTCCACCGCGCAGACGCCCGGCGGCGATCCGTATCGCCGCAAGGTGCCGACATTTACGTCCGAGCTCGATCGAACACTGGATGCGCGCACCGTCGGCCTCGGCCGCGTGCGGCCCGACATGTCGACCTTTCCGACGCGTTACGAGCCCGGCAATCCCGCGGCGGATGCCGCCGGTAACGTCAAGGTGCCGAACGTCAATTCGCTGGTCGAGATGACCGACATGAAGGAGGCCCAGCGCTCCTATGAAGCCAATCTCAACATCATCAGCGCCACCCGCCGCATGATCCAGCGCACCCTCGATATCCTCAAGGCCTGAACAGGACACCCATCATGGCAGCCCCCAACGTCGCCGCGAATGCCTATGCCAGTCTCGCCCGCATCATGGACGGTGCCGGCGGCGTCGGCGGACTCAACAAGGTTGCCGAAGGCGGCGTCGGTCCGTCCTTCGGCGCGGTGCTCAAGGAGGCGCTCGGCAGCGTGCTCGATGCCGGCCGCAAGTCGGATGCGCAGACCGTCGCCATGGCCAATGGCAAGGCGAATGTCATGGATGTGGTTACCGCAGTGGCCGAGACCGATGTCGCCGTCTCGACGCTGGTGTCGGTCCGCGATCGCGTCATCCAGTCCTACGAAGACATTTTGAAGATGCAGATCTAACTCCAGTCCTCATCCTGAGGAGCCGCGCAGCGGCGTCTCGAAGGATGGCGACGGAGCTCCACATCTCATGGTTCGAGACGGCGCTTCGCGCCTCCTCACCATGAGGGACTGAGTGAACAAGGATTTCCACATGACAGGCCCTGAAACTCTCGACGTTGCCCGCGATGCGATCTGGACCATCGTGCTGGTCTCCGGGCCGCTGATGGTCGTCGGCCTCGTGGTCGGCGTCGTGATCTCACTGGTTCAGGCGCTCACCCAGGTGCAGGAACAGTCGCTGGTCTTCGTCCCGAAGATCCTCGCCGTCTTTGCCACCATGATGCTGGCGTTACCTTTCATGGGCGATACGCTGTCGAGCTACATGATGCGGATATCGTCGCGAATCATCGGGGGGTGATACACATCCTTCATGCGCATCGACATTTCGCTCCTGCCGGCTCTCGCTGCCGCCTTCATGCTGGTGTTCGCCCGCGTCGGCGCCATGGTGATGCTGTTGCCCGGCTTCGGCGAAAGCAACATCCCGATGCGCATCAAGCTGTCGATCGCCCTGGCGCTCACGCTGATCATGCTGCCGGCCCATCGCGCCGCCTATAATGTCGATATGACCTCGATCACCCCGATGATTGTGCTGATGCTGCGCGAGATCGTCATCGGCATCGTGCTCGGCGCCACCGCGCGCGTCACCATCTCGGCGCTGTCGGTGGCCGGTTCGGTGATCGCGCAACAACTCGGCCTCGGCTTCGTGACCTCGGTGGATCCGACGCAGGGCCAGCAGGGCGTGCTGATCGGCAATTTCCTCAATCTGCTCGGCATGACGCTGATCTTCGCCACCGACACGCATCATCTCGTGATCGCCGCGCTGAGCGACAGTTACAAGATCTTCTCGCCGGGCGAGATACTGCCCACGGGCGATGTCGCCAAACTCGCGACCAATGCCTTCACCGCGGCGTTCAAGATCGGCGTGCAGCTCGCAGCGCCGTTCCTCGTCTTCGGCCTCGTCTTCAATATGGGGCTCGGCGTGCTGGCGCGCCTGATGCCGCAGATGCAGGTCTATTTCGTCGGCGTGCCGCTCTCGATCATGATCGGCTTCCTGATCTTCGCGCTGGTGCTCTCGGCCATGATGGGCACCTACATGGATTACTTCGCTGGTGTGATGCACCAGATGATGCCGCGGACATAGGAGGGCGCCTGTGGCCGAGGATAGTGAGAACGAAAAAACACACGACCCCACGCAAAAAAAGCTCGACGACGCTCACCAACGCGGCGATGTGGCGAAAAGCCAGGAGGTCAATACCTGGTTCCTGCTGGCCGGCGGCACGCTGGTGCTGTCGTCATTCCAGGCGTCGATCGGCAGCGGCCTGCTGACGCCGATGAAGAACCTGCTGCAGAATTCGTGGATGATCCGCACCGACGGGCCAGGGCTTGTCGAACTGGCGAAGCAGCTTTGCTTCTCGCTGCTGTCCACGCTGGCGATGCCGTTCCTGTTTCTGATCCTCGCGGTGCTCGCGGGCAATCTGATGCAGCACCGCCTGGTGTTCTCGGCCGAAGGCCTGACCCCGAAATTCAGCAAGCTGTCGCCGATGGAAGGCGCCAAGCGACTGTTCGGCAAGCAGGCCATCGCGAATTTCCTCAAGGGCCTGTTCAAGCTGATCGTGCTCGGAATCGTGATGTGCGCGGTGCTCTGGCCCGAACGTTTTCGTCTCGATGCCATGGTGCGCATCGAACCGTCCGCGATCCTCGGCATTTCGATGACCCTGACGCTGAAGCTGCTGGGCGCGGTTCTCGCCATGCTGGCCTTTGTCGCCATCGCCGACTTCTTCTTCCAGTACCGGACCTGGTTCGAAAAGCTGAAGATGTCGCTGCAGGAGGTGAAGGAGGAGTTCAAGCAGTCCGAAGGCGACCCCCACATCAAGGGCAAGATCAAGCAGCTGCGTCAGCAGAGCATGAAGAAGCGCATGATGTCCGCGGTGCCCCAGGCCTCGGTGATCATCACCAACCCGACCCACTATTCGGTGGCGTTGAAATATGAGCGCGGCATGCAGGCGCCGATCTGCGTCGCCAAGGGCATGGACGCGATCGCGCTCAAGATCCGGGAAGTTGCAGGCAAGCACGACATTCCCATCGTCGAAAACGTGCCGCTGGCGCGCGCGCTCTACGCCACCGTGGAGATCGACCAGGAAATCCCGACCGAGCACTACCAGGCGGTGGCCGAAGTGATCGGCTATGTCATGGGCCTCAAGCGCGGCCTGTCCGGACGCCCGGCGTGATGCTCGAGCAGTATTGGAACACGGTGCGAATCGGCCGGTTGGGCGCAAAAGAGCGGCGGAACCGCTTGCGTGCTCCCTGCCGGTTGGGGCACTCAGGAGGCGCGCTTGCGCGCGCTGCAACAACGATAGATAGGCGATACCCCGTCCGATGAGCGTCGAGACCGACCACGATGGCCAGAGCTCGCTGGCGGAGACCAAGGCAGGCCAGGAGCCCGTGCGTCGCAGCGGCAGCATTGTTCTCGTCCTGCTGATTGCGGCGGCGATTGTCGCCAGCGCCGTCGCCTTCATGACGCTCGGCCGGGCTCAGGCGCAGCCCTATATTCTCGGCCTGCTGGCGCTGCTGGCCATGGTCGGCCTGTTCATGCTGTTCGCCATCGCGGCGGGCATCATCCGCTTCGCCGACCGCGCGGCCGAAGACCCGATCATGCGTGCAGTCACCAATGGTGCCTTCGATGGCATCGCGGTGACCGACGCTCATGGTCATGTGGTCTATGCCAATGCCGCCTATCTCACCCTGACGGGTGCCGCTTCGGTGCCGGAAGCCCGGCCCGTCGAGCGTGTCTTCATCGGCAATCCGGATGTCTCGGAAGCTGTCTTCCGCCTGCTCAAGGCCGCCCGCGAGGGCAAGCGCCAGCAGGAGGAGGTCCGCGTCACCGTCGCCGACGGTTCGCATGGCCGCTGGCTGCGCATGCGTGTGCGTCCGCTTGGCGCCGGCAAGCGCGAGGCGAAATCGACTGTGTGGTCGGTGGCCGACATCACCCGCGATCGCCAGCGGCAGGAGGATGTGTTTCAGGAGTTGCAGCATGCGATCGAATATCTCGATCACGCGCCTTGCGGCTTCTTCTCGGTCAATCCGAAGGGCGAACTCGTTTATGTCAACGCGACGCTCGCCAACCTCCTCGATCACGACCTTGCAGAAATAGGCTCCGGCGGTCTGAAACTGTCCGACATCGTGTCCGGCGATGGCGCCTCGCTGCTCACCTCCATTGTGCCGATCCCCGGCGAGGTGAAGACCGAGGTGTTCGACATCGATCTCAAGCAGCGCGGCGGCAAGGCCGTGCCGGTGCGCCTCTATCACAAGCTCGCATTTGGCGCTGATGGCGTGCCTGGCGCGTCGCGCACGCTGGTGATCAGCCGTGCCCGCGACGAGCGTTCCGATCCGCAGCGCGCCGCCGAAGTGCGCTTCATGCGCTTCTTCGATCACACGCCGATGGCCATCGCCACCGTCGATCTCGGCGGCGCCGTGGTGCGCGGCAATGCCCGTTTCGCCAAGCTGGCGCAGACGCTCAACGACAATGGAAGCGTCAACAAGTCGATTCTTGCCGCGCTGAACGAGCGTGATCGTGCGCAGCTCCTCTCCGCCATCGGTCAGGCGGCGCAGGGGCAGGGCGATATCGCGCCGGTGGAGTTGCAGCTCGTCGGCGCCAAGGAGCGCTGGGCCCAGTTCTTCGTCACGGCCGTGCAGGAAGAGGAACGCGAGACCGAAGCCGCCATCGTCTACATGCTGGAGACCACCGAGCGCCGCGCGCTCGAGAATCAGGTCAATCAGGCACAGAAGATGGACACCATCGGTCAGCTCGCCGGCGGTATCGCGCACGACTTCAACAATGTGCTCTCGGCCATCATGATGGCCAATGACTTCCTGCTGAACGCGCACAAGCCGACCGATCCGTCGTTCCAGGACATCATGCAGATCAAGCAGAACGCGACGCGCGCGGCGACGCTGGTGCGTCAACTGCTCGCGTTCTCGCGCCGGCAGACGCTGCGTCCGACCGTGCTCAATCTCGGCGATGCGCTGTCAGATATCGATCTGCTGCTGAAGCGCCTGATCGGCGAAAAGGTGAAGCTCGAGGTCGTGCATGGCCGCGATCTGTGGCCGGTGAAGGTGGACATCTCGCAATTCGAACAGGTGATCGTGAATCTCACGGTCAATGCGCGCGACGCGATGCCCGATGGCGGTTCGCTCACGGTGCGGACCAGCAATATCTCCACCGAACAAGCGGAGAAGCTCGCCTATAAAGGCATGCCTTCTGCTGACTATGTCGAGATCGCCGTCACCGATACCGGCACCGGCATTCCTGCCGAGATCGTCGAGAAGATCTTCGAGCCGTTTTTCTCTACCAAGGACGTCGGCAAGGGCACCGGCCTCGGTCTCTCCACGGTCTACGGCATCGTCAAGCAGACCGGCGGCTTCGTCTATGTCGAGTCGAAGGAAGGACAGGGCACCACGTTCCGCATCTTCCTGCCGCGCCACCACCAGGACAAGGAAGCCGCGCCGGATCCGGCCATTGCGGCTGCCATCGCCGCGAAGGAAGCCGCCAAGCCGAAGGCCGATCTCACCGGGCAGGGCACCATCCTCCTGGTCGAGGACGAGGAAGGGTTGCGCGGCCTCAATGCCCGCGGTCTGCGTTCGCGCGGCTATACGGTCGTCGAGGCCTCCAACGGCGTTGAGGCGCTGGAGATGTTCGAGGAGCAGAACCGCGAAATCGATCTCGTCGTTTCCGACGTGGTCATGCCCGAGATGGATGGCCCGACCCTGCTGAAGGAAATGCGTGCGCTCAATCCGGAGCTGAAGATCATCTTCGTGTCCGGCTATGCCGAGGAAGCCTTCGAGAAGAGCCTGCCGGAGAATCAGCAGTTCGCCTTCCTGCCGAAGCCGTTCGCGCTCAGTGCGCTGATTGAGAAGGTAAAGGAGACGATGGCGCCGAACTGACACCGGTCGGTGCGTCATCGTTCTTTCGCAATGCAGCGCAAGCAATTGAAATTGCAGCTTTCTACCGCCTTAGAATGTCCCTAAACCCGCGACCGAGCGCCGCAGTGGTGCGGCGTGAAGCGCGCTTTCTTTTTCCTGCGGCGTCGCCATCTTAGGGGCGATTTCCCCCTGCCGGGGATTGAGGGAAAAGACCATGACTTTCACGTTCAGCATGCGCGGCGCGATCAAGACGCTTGCCGTTGTCCTGTCGCTGGCGATGCCGCTCACGATTGCAATCTCGGCTGCCGATGCGCGTCCGGGTGGCGGCAAGAGCAGCATGGGCTCGCGCGGCAACAAGACCTTCTCGGCGCCGCCGTCGACGGCGACTGCGCCCAATGCGGCGCAACCGATGAACCGCACCATGCAGCAGCCGGGCGCGCCCGGTATGGCCGGCCCCGCCGCTGCGGGCGCTGCCAGCAAGGGTGGCTTCTTCAACCGTCCGGGCATGGGCATGCTTGGTGGCCTCGCTGCTGGCTTCCTCGGCGCCGGCCTGCTCGGTATGCTGTTCGGTGGCGGCTTCCTCAGCGGCCTCGGCAGCATGATGTCGATCATCGGCCTGCTGGTGCAGGTTGCCCTGATCGTCATCGTCGTCCGTCTGGCCATGAAGTGGTGGCAGCGCCGTAACCAGAACCAGACCGCATCGGCCTATGCCGGCCCGGCTGGCGGCCAGTCCTACAACGCTCCGGAAGCAAGCCAGAGCGCGCAGACCAATCACGCTTACGGCGCTCAGCAGCAGGGCAACGAAGCCCCGCAGGCCGCGCCGCGCAGCGCGCTGGGCGGTCTCGGCGGCTTCGGCTTCGGTTCGCGTCAGGACGAGCGTCCGGTCGAGATCCAGCCGAAGGACTATGAGGACTTCGAGCGCCTGCTCGGCGACGTCCAGGCCGCCTGGTCGAAGGAAGACGTCGATGCCCTCGGCAAGCTGGCGACGCCGGAAATGACCTCGTATTTCGCGAAGGATCTCGCGGAGAACAAGGCCAACAACGACATCAACACGGTGACCGACGTCAAGCTGCTGCAGGGCGACCTCGCCGAAGCCTGGCGCGAAGGCAATGTGGAATATGCCAGCGTGGCGATGCGCTTCTCGCTGGTCGACAAGACGCTGGAGCGTGGCACCAACCGCCTCGTCGCCGGCAGCGAGACGCCGACCGAAGCGACGGAAGTCTGGACCTTCCTGCGCTCCAACGGCGGCCACTGGGAACTGTCGGCGATCCAGCAGGCGTAACGCCGACCGCCGGATCGAGAACGATGCAAGCGCCGCGGGGCAACCCGCGGCGCTTTTGCTTTGCAGACGCTATGCGAACCAACTTGCGCGTGATCTGTTGCCTCTCGTCTGCATTTGCGACGAGGTTCCGGCATGCGTTACGAGCTGTATTACTGGCCGATGATCCAGGGCCGCGGCGAATATATCCGCCTCGCGCTGGAGGAGGCGGTGGCCGACTATGTCGATGTCGCCCGCGGAAAGGCCGGCATGGGCGCGATGATGAAGATGCTGGAGGCATCAAAGGGCCTGCCGCCGTTCGCGCCGCCATTTCTCAAAGCCGGCACGCTGGTGATCGGCCAGACCGCTAATATCCTGTTCTATCTCGGCGCGCGCCATGGTCTCGCGCCGAAGAGCGAAGCTGGGCCGCTGAAGCTGAACGATCTGCAACTGACCGTCGCGGACTTCGTGATGGAGGTGCACGACACCCATCATCCGATCGGGACGTCACTCTATTACGAGGATCAGAAGGGGCCGGCGAAGTTACGCACGGCCGAATTCTGGAAAGAGCGTGTGCCGAAATTTCTCGGCTATTTCGAACGGCTGCTGAAGGCGAGCGGCGGCACCTATATCACCGGGCGCAAGGTGACCTATGTCGATCTCTCGCTGTTCCAGATCGTCGAGGGCCTGCGCTACGCGTTTCCGAAACGCATGAAGACGTTCGAGCGCGAGATACCGGCACTTGTCGGCCTGCGCGACCGTGTCGCCGAACGGCCGAATATCGCGGCCTATCTCGCCAGCGATCGCCGCATTCCGTTCAACGAGGAAGGCATCTTCCGGCGCTACAAGGCGCTCGACAAGTAAGCGTCATTGCGAGGAGCAATTGCGACGAAGCAATCCAGAGCCAAAAGGAAGTCTGGATTGCTT
>JAEXHR010000326.1 GCA_023449855.1 Pseudomonadota bacterium
TGGATTGCTTCGTCGCCTTCGGCTCCTCGCAATGACGGCGTGTTACGACGTCCCGATCACGCCGTCCTCGCGCATCATTTCCACCAGCATGCCCTCGCGGAGCCCACGATCGGCGACGCGCAGGCGCGGCAGCGGGAATGCGGCGCGGATGGCATCGAGGATGGCGCAGCCGCACAGGACGAGATCGGCGCGGTCGGGGCCGATGCACTGGTTCGCCGCGCGCTCGCCATAGCTCATGCCCATCAGTTTCACGATGGTCGCGTCGAGTTCCGCATTGTCGAGCCAGATGCCGTCGATGCGGCGCCGGTCGTAGCGTGCGAGGCCCTGATGGATGCCGGCCAGCGTCGTCACCGTGCCGGAGGTGCCGAGCAGATGCATGCCATCCAGGTCAGCGCCATGCTCCGCCGCAAATGGCGCGACATGCTGGGCGACTTCGGCGATCATCAGGTCATAGGAATCGCGAGTGACGTTCTTGCCACCGAACTTTTCGGCCAGCGTGACGACGCCGAGCGGGATCGACATCCATGCCTTGATCAAAGGCCGTCCGTTCGGATCGGCCGCATCGCGCTCGATGCGGACCAGCTCGGACGAGCCGCCACCGATATCGAACAGGATGGCGCCACGGCCTTTCGGATCGATCAGCGGCGAGCAGCCGATCACGGCCAACCCCGCTTCGGTCTCGCGGTCGATGATCTCCAGCGTAATCCCGGTCGCGTCGGCAACGCGGTTGAGGAATTCATCGGAATTCGACGCGGCGCGGCACGCCTCGGTCGCAATCAAACGCAGGCGCGTCGCGTCGCGGGCGCGGATCTTGTCGCGGCAGATCGAGAGCGCCGAGACGGCGCGACCGATCGCAGCATCGGAGATCACACCCGATGTCGAGACGCCCTCGCCGAGGCGGATGATCCGCGAAAACGAATCGATCACGCGGAAGCTGTCGCCGGTGGGAGCGGCGATCAGCAGGCGGCAATTATTGGTGCCGAGATCGAGCGCGGCATAGACGGCCGGATTGACCGCATCGCGCGCGCGCGCAGCCACCACCGCCCCCTGCTCCGATCCTTGCCCTGATCCCTGCACGTCAATCGGCTCCGGCGAAGCATGGAGCCGCGTGGTGTCATCCATTAAATCGGTCTTTCCGCGGCTTCTGGCCGGCATGGAAACCATTCTCACGGAAACTTTAGCAGGGCACGGGAATCGCGCAACCTCCGCACCGGCGCCATGCCCAATCGGACGTTGTGAGGTTCGAACGGGCGTCCTATCTGAGGTGGCCGCCCGGGACCGCAAGTCCCGCAGGTCCCCGACAGTCAGATGGACGTCCCCATGCAGGATTTTACCGGCTCCCGTGACAACGCCATTGCGATGCAGAAATACGGGGTCGGCCAGCCCGTGCGGCGCAAGGAGGACGATACGCTGGTGCGCGGCAAGGGCCGCTACACCGACGATCTGCATCTCCCCGGCCAGCTCCATGCCTGGATCGTCCGCAGCCCGCATGCCCATGGCGTGATCCGCAAGATCGATACCGAGGCCGCAAAGGCGATGCCGGGCGTGCGCGGCATCTGGACCGGCGCCGATCTCACCAAGGCCGATTACAAGCCATTCGCCGTCGGCCTGCCGCTGAAGAGCCGCGATGGCTCGCCGCTGCTGCAGACCAATCGGCAGGCGCTGATGACCGACAAGGTACGCTATGTCGGCGATCCCCTCGCCTTCGTCGTCGCCGAGACACTGGCGCAGGCACGCGATGCAGCCGAAGCCGTCGAGCTCGACATCGAGCCCTTGCCCGCGGTGACATCCGCCGCGGACGCAACGAAGCCTGGCGCGCCCGTTCTCTACGACCACATCCCGAACAATGTCGCGCTCGACTATCATTATGGCGACACCGCCGGGATCGATGCGGCCTTCGCGTCCGCCGCGCATGTGACAAAACTCGACATCGAGAACACCCGCGTTGCCGTCGTCTCCATGGAGCCGCGCTGCGCGCTGGCAAGCTATGACAAGACGAGCGAGCGCTACATCCTGCAGGTGCCGACCCAGGGCGTCGCCGGCAATCGCGCGACGCTGGCGCGGCATCTGAACGTGCCCGCGGAGAAGGTGCGCATCCTTACCGGCAATGTCGGCGGCTCCTTCGGCATGAAGAATGTCAGCTACCCCGAATATATCTGCCTGCTGCATGCGGCAAAGGAACTGGGCAAGCCGGTGAAATGGCTGGACGAGCGCTCGTCCAGCTTCCTCTCCGACAGCCATGGCCGCGCACAGGACATTCATGCGGAGCTGGCGCTGGACAAGGACGGCAGGTTTCTGGCCGTGCGCATTTCCGGCTACGGCAATCTCGGCGCCTACATCACCGGCGTGTCGCCATCGCCGCTCTCGCTCAACACCGGCAAGAACCTGCCGAGCGTCTATCGCACGCCGCTCATTGGCGTGGATGTGAAATGCGTGGTCACCAACACCACATTGATGGGCGCCTATCGCGGCGCCGGACGACCCGAGGCGAACTATTTCATGGAGCGTCTGATCGACCGCGCGGCGGACGAGATGGGCATCGACCGCCTGACGCTGCGCAAGCGCAATTTCATCAAGCCGTCGCAGCTCCCCTTCGCTGCGGCGTCGGGCGTCACCTATGACAGCGGCGACTTCCAGGGCGTGTTCGACAAGGCGCTGGCGATCTCCGATCACGCCGGCTTCGCCAAGCGCAAGCGCGAGGCAAGGAAAACCGGCAAGCTGCGCGGCATCGCCGTCGGCTCCTATCTCGAAGTCACCGCGCCGCCCTCGCCCGAACTCGGCAAGATCACCTTCGAGCCGGACGGCATCGTGACCATCACCACGGGCACGCTGGATTACGGCCAGGGCCATGCGACGCCGTTCGCACAGGTGCTGTCGGACCGGCTCGGCGTGCCGTTCGATGCGATCCGCCTGCAGCAGAACGACAGCGATCTCGTCCGCATGGGCAACGGCACCGGCGGCTCGCGCTCGATCACCGCATCGGGCCAGGCGATCGTCGAGGCGTCCGATCTCGTCATCGCCAAAGGCAAGGCTGCTGCGGCGCATCTGATGGAGGCCAGCGAAGCCGATATCGAATTCGAGGATGGCCGCTTCACCATCGCCGGCACCGATCGCAGCATCGACATCATGGAGCTGTCGCAGCGGATTCGCGACGGCAAGCTGCCCGAGGGCGCGCCTGAGACGCTCGATGTGGATCACGCCGGCAGCGACGTGCAGTCCACTTTCCCGAACGGCTGCCATGTGGCGGAGGTCGAGATCGATCCCGACACCGGCGTGCTCACCATCGCGCGCTACAGCGCGGTCAACGATTTCGGCACCATCGTCAATCCGATGATCGTTGCCGGACAACTGCATGGCGGCGTTGTGCAGGGCATCGGCCAGGCGCTGATGGAGAAGGTCAGCTACGACGCATCGGGCCAGCCGATCACCGGCTCCTTCATGGACTACGCGATGCCGCGCGCCGGCGACGTCCCCCTCATGGAGATCGGCGATCATCCCTCGCCGGCCAAGACCAATCCGCTCGGCAGCAAGGGCTGCGGCGAAGCCGGCTGTGCCGGCAGCCTTGCCACCGTGGTGAATGCTGTGGTGGATGCGCTGAGCGACTATGGCGTAACGCATCTCGACATGCCGCTGACACCGGAAAAGATCTGGCGCGCGATCCAGGATGGGAAGACGAGCAAGGTGGCGTGAGTTGCTCCGAGCGTCGTGTCCCCTCTCCCGACAAGCGCAGCGCAGGCGGGGGAGGGTCAGGGAGGGGGTGCTTCCCCAAACGCCGACATCACGTGAGGCTCCCTCTCCCCGGCCCTCTCCCGCAAGCGGGAGAGGGAGCACGTCGGCCGGCGCGTCATTGCCCGATCAACATGTCAAACAGCCACGTCATTCCTGAAAACACGAAATCTCGTTCTCGCGGCGCCGGAGCGTCCGAGGTGTGAGCAGTTCTCCCCTCGAGACATGAGGGGAGGCAGCACGCCGTAAGGCGCGATTTGGTGGAACTGAACGCAATCCGTTTCGCTG
>JAEXHR010000213.1 GCA_023449855.1 Pseudomonadota bacterium
CCACACCGCGCGGTCGCTTCTTGATATTTGTCATCGGACGAACGGCGCGCGATCAGTCGACCTTGAGATTGGCGGCCTTGACCACCTTCTCCCATTTCTCGGTCTCGGCGACGATCATCTTGCCGAAGGCTTCCGGCGGCCCGACCAGCGGCTCGCCGCCAAGATCGATCAGCCGCGCCTTGATCGCCGGCTCCTGCAGCACTTCATTCACCGCGGCGTTCAGCTTGGCGATGATCTCCGGCGGCGTCTTCTTCGGTGCGCCCATGCCGAACAGCGCGCTGGCTTCATAGCCCGGCACGGTCTCGGCAACAGTCGGGACATCCGGCAGCAACGCGGACTTTTCGGTAGTGGTGACGGCCAGCGCGCGCAGATTGCCCGAACGGATATGCTGGATGATCGACGGCATGTTGTCGAAGATCACCTGCACCTGACCGCCCGTCATGTCGGTGATCGCCAGCGCGGCGCCGCGATACGGCACGTGCTGCATCTTGGCGCCCGTCATCATCATGAACATTTCGCCGGACAGATGCACCGAGGTGCCGTTGCCTGACGATGCCATGTTCACCTTGCCCGGATTGGCTTTCACATAGGCGATGAATTCGGCGACGGTCTTGGCCGTGATGTCCTTGTTGACGGTCATCACATTGGCGGTGCGGTGGAACGCCGCCACCGGCGCGATATCGCGCACGAAATTGAAGCTCAGCTTCTGATACAGCGTCGCATTGATGTAGTTGGCCGGATTGACCAGCAGCACCGTGTAGCCATCGGGCTCCGCATTCACGACCGACTCGGTGCCGATATTGTTGCCGGCGCCGGGCTTGTTCTCGATGATGAATTGCTGGCCCATCTTTTCCGACAGGCGCTGCCCGATCAGGCGGGCGAGAATGTCGGTGGCGCCGCCCGGCGGATAGCCGACGACCCAGCGGATCGGCTTGTTCGGATAGTTCGAGGCCTGCGCCAGCGCGGCGCCGGTGGGCACGAGAGCGGATGAGACGAATGCGGAAAAGCCAAGCGCAATCAAGCTGATCGCGGCGCGACGAGAAGCCATATTTTATTCCCTCCAGCTGCCGCAACTTGGCGCGCGGTCAGCGTGTGTTGAATTGACAACACGCGTCTGTAACAAACAATTCGACTATCGACCAGTGCGGCGATACCTGCGACAGGTCCGGATATTTGCCTGCCGCCCGCTGCGATGGCACAACATTCTCCACAAACAACAAGAACAAGGAAGCCGTGACGCGCATGCCCGGCGGTTTCCGCTGGAGGATTAATGCCCGCATCGGTCAATCCCGCCCTCACGCCCGGTTCGATCAGCCCGTTCGACGGCATGGATGTGCCGTCACTGTTGCGCCTGCGCGCCGAAACGAGGCGGGATCATCCATTCATCATCTGGGCGCCTTTCGATGCGCCGGCTCGGCGCTGGAACTATGGCGAATTCCACGAGCGCGTCGGCGCACTGGCCGCCGGTCTGGTGAAGCGCGGCATCAAGCAAGGCGACTACGTGCTGATCCATCTCGACAATTGCGTCGAGCAATTGCTGTCCTGGTTCGCCTGCGTCGAACTCGGCGCCATCGCCGTCACCACCAATACCCGCTCGTCCGCCGCCGAGATCGACTATTTCGCCGGTCACTGCGGCGCCGTCGCCGCAATTACACAACCATCCCTCGCCGAACTCGTCGCGGCCAATTGCAGGAACCTGCGCTGGATCGCCGTGACGTCGCACAATGCCGGCACGCCGGCCGATATCCCCGGCAAGGCCGAGCGTTTTGAAACTCTGTTTGCCGATAGCGCCGATCGCCCGCGCAGGCCGATCGATCCATGGGCACATTGCAGCGTGCAATATACATCCGGCACCACATCACGCCCGAAGGCGGTGCTGTGGACCCATGCCAATGCGCTCTGGGGCGGCAAGGTCAATGCTTCGCATCAGGACTTGCACGCCTCCGATACACATCTGACCTATCTGCCGCTGTTCCACACCAATGCGCTGGCCTATTCGATGCTGGCAACGCTGTGGGTCGGCGCCAGCATCGTCATCCAGCCGCGCTTCTCGGCGAGCCGGTTCTGGCCCACTGCGCTCGAACATCGTGCCACCTGGACGTCCACGATCCCGTTCTGCATGAAGGCGCTGCTCGAGCATGAGGTGCCGAAACAGCATCACTTCCGCCTGTGGGGCGCCTCGTTCTGCGATCCGCCGGCCTTCGCCAAATTCGGCGTCAAGATCATTGGCTGGTGGGGCATGACCGAGACCATTACCCACGGCATCATCGGCGAGGTCGATCAGCCCAACACGCCCATGGCCATCGGCCGCACCGCCGCCGAATACGGCATCCGCATCAGCCGTGACGACGGCGCGCCGGTCGAGGTCGGCGAGACCGGCAATCTCTCGATCCTCGGCGTGCCCGGCCTCTCGCTGTTCAAGGAGTATCTCCACAACGAAGCCGCCACCCGCGACAGCTTCGACGAGCGCGGTTTCTTCATCACCGGCGACCGCGTCACCCTGCTGGAGCGCGGCTACATCAAATTCGGAGACCGCGCCAAGGACATGCTGAAGGTCGGCGGCGAGAATGTCGCGGCATCGGAGATCGAGCAGGTGGTCGCCACCGTGCCCGGCGTGCGCGAAGCCGCAGTGGTCGCCAAGAAACACCCGATGCTCGATGAAGTCCCCGTGGTGTTCATCATCCCGCAGGCCGGCGTCGCCGCCTGCCCGCCGGCGCTGCATGACCATGTGATGTCCGCCTGCCGGAACGGCCTCGCCGATTTCAAGGTGCCGCGCGAAATCCATTTCGTCGACGACATGCCGCGCTCGACGCTGGAGAAGGTGGCAAAGGCGGAGTTGCGGAAACTGCTGACGTGATCGTAGGGCGGATTAGGCGAAGCCGTAATCCGCCGGCCGAGTGCCTGTGGCGAAGATCGCAGCGGATTACGCTTCGCTCATCTGCCCTACAGCTATATCGGAGAGCTAGATCCCCAGCGCCACCGGCCGGAACGCCTGCAGCAACTGCTGATCGATCTTGCCGCCCATCTGCTCCATCATCTCGAACGCCTTGGCGTGGGTGAAGGGCATGCGATAGGCGCGCTTCTCGACCAGCGCGGCATGGATATCGACGATGGTGATCAGCCGCACGATGTCGCTGATCTGGTCGCCGGACAGACCATCCGGATAGCCCGATCCGTCGAGAAATTCGTGGTGATGCAGCACCACGTCGAGCATTTCGCGCGGGAAGCTGCCCTGCGCGGCCAAGGCCTCGAAGCCGAGCTGCGGATGCTTGCGCACCTCCAGCGTCTCTTCCTCGGTGAGCTTGCCGGGCTTGTCGAGAATGGCGACCGGAATGAACGCCTTGCCCACATCATGCACCAGCGCGGCACGCGTCAGCCGGCGCTGGTCCTCGTCGCGCATGCCGAGATGCTGAGCGAAGGCGACGGCGAAACCAGTGACGAACAGACAATGCCGATAGCTGTGATTGTGATGGCGCCCGACAGCGGCCAGCCAGTCGCGCAGCGACGAGCGCTTGATCGCCTTGATGATCAGACTTTCCGCCTGCATCACGTCGTTGAACGAGAGCGGCACGCCCGCCGGCAGTTTCTCGAAAATCTTGACGATCACCGCATGCGCCGCCTCGACGCCGCGATTCAGCGTCTTGCCGCGCGCCGCAAAGTCCTCGTCATGCGGCCCCGGAAATGCGGCACGGATTCGCTGCAGCACGCCGCGCGCATCGAACGGCCGCGCGATCGTATCGGTGGCGCCGAGCGCCCAGGCCTGCATGGCGCCGTGATGCATGGAGTCGGCCAGCACGAACAGCCGCGGCATCGACTCGTAACTCTTGTGACGCAGCCGGGTGCGGACGCGCTGCACGGCCTCGGCCGAGCGCAGATTGATATCGACCACGATGCCGGACAGTTCGCGCGACGGCGTCTCGGGAATGCGGGTTGTCGGCACGATCTCCACATCACCGACCGTAGCCAGGATATCAGCGAGTTCACGCGACTGGTCATTGCTATCCGATGCCAATAGCAGGCGGCGGCGGGGCGATGAATGGGATACGACGCTCATTTGTCCTCGTTCGCTTGCAACATCCGGCTGCAAAACGGGACAGAGATACCTAACAATCAGGTTCCCGAAGCTTAAGGCGTAGCGTTAACAATCGGTGATACACCTGTCCTGGAACACCTTCGCGCCACTATCGATAGCGATCCGTCAAGACGATGGATAAAACTTGAAACAACGCCTCTTGCACGGCGCAGGGATTCGCAGCGACACTGGTCCGATGACCAACCGCATCCCTCCTGCCCTCTCGTCTGTTGCATTGTCGCTCGTCTGGATGACGGCCGCCGCTCCCGTGCGCGCCGAGCCGAGGGCGCCGGCAGATACGCCATTCACGGCGACGCTCTCCAACACCACGCCGCTCGTCTTCGGCATGCCGGCGGACGCCGCCGCCCGGGCACTCGGCACGCCGCTGACCTATCTGCGCGGCCGACCCGGTGACGAGATCTATCTCGCCATCCGCGACATCGGCGGCAGCGGCTTCTTTCCCCGCAAGGACCGGCTGGTCCTGCAATTTCGCAAAGGACGCCTGACCGGATGGAAGGGCGACTGGGGTCAGAACTGGATGTGGGAATAAACGCCGAAGCCGTAGGGCGGATTAGCCAAAGGCGTCATCCGCCGTTCTTTCCCCCACGCGCTCGGCCGGCGGATTACGCTTCGCTAATCCGCCCTACGGCCGGGAACTTCTCACGCCACGGCCACCCACCCGCGAAACGTGAACGCCGCATAGAACAACGCAACGTCGCTGAACCCAGCCTCGCGCAACAGCGCCTCGTCCTCGTCCGGCGACAGGGCCGGCAGGCGCTCCGCGATGGTCTCGGCCATCACTGAAGCCCTCTCCGCTTCAAGTCCGTTCGACATCGCGAAAGCCGCAAAGCGCGACAGCCAGCGACGTCCCGCCTCACCGTTCGGATAGCTGTGATGCGCCACCACGAATGGGGCACCGGGCTTGAGCCGTCGCCGCAACTCACGCAGGGTCCGCAACCGCTCGTCCCTCGGCAGGAAATGAAGCGTCAGCAGACACGCCGCGCCATCGAATGGCCCGGACGGTGCCGCGTCGATCGTGCCTTCGAGGAGCTCTGCATGCGACTGCAGCGGCCCCAAGGTCATGCGCGCCAGTTCCAGCATTTCGGCCGACGGATCGACCCCGAGCAACCGCCAGTCCGGTTTCGCCTCGGCAAATACCTTCAGTTCCAGCCCGCCGCCAGCGCCGAGCACCAGAATGTCGGCTGCATCGGGCGCGTGTTCCGCCAGCAGCAGCATTGTCATGCGGTGCAGATCGGCGAGGCCCGGCACCAGCCGCCGCGGCCCTTCCGTATAGCGCGCGACAGCCTCGGGATCGCTGAATGGCTGCATGGGAGTCACGCGCTCAGCCAAACACCAGCGCGCGATGCGCCGACGTACCCGCCGTGACACCATCGGCCACGGCCCAGCTCACACTATGCGGCGCCCGCGCGATATCGCCAGCCGCATAGACGCCGGGCACCGTGGTCATCTTGTCGTTGTCGGTCCTGATCATCGGCCCCATCGGGCCTTCCTCGATGGCGGCCCCGAGCCGTTCGGCCAGCGGCGACGACAGGCACGACTGTGGCGCTATATAAAGAGCATCCACCGCGCTGCGCCGGCCATCCTCCAGCACCACGGCCGACAACGCCGTTCGCTCGCCTTCGAGACCCGTCACTTTCGCGGCTTCCACCCGCACGCCACGGCGCGCCATGGTGTCAGCGCCTTCGGCGTCCAGCTCATGGCCATTGAGATAAAGCGTCACCGGCCCCCATTCGGCGACGATCGACGCCTGATGCACCGACATCGGCGTGCGATACAGCACGCCGAGCTGGCGGTCGCTGAATTCGATGCCGTGGCAATAGGGACAATGCAGCACCGTCTTGCCCCATCGCTCCTGAATGCCGGGAATGGCGGGCAGCGTGTCGCGCAGGCCGAAAGCGAGGATCACCTTGCGAGTCGCGATCGCCTCACCATTGCCCAGCACCACCGAGAAACCATCGCCTTCGGCACGTGCATCCCGCGCTTCGCCCTCGATCAACCGCACAGTCGGATAGGCAGCGACCTGCCGCCGCGCGGTCGCCAGGATCTGCTGCGGATCGCTGCCGTCGTGGCCGAGAAAGCCATGCGAGGCATCGGCAAAGCGATTGCGCGGCTGGCGCGTGTCGATGACGACCACATTGCGGCGGGCACGCGCGAGATAGGTCGCCGCTGCAAGGCCGGCAAAGCCGCCGCCCACGATGATGGCATCAGTCGTCATGTGCTTTCTCCAGTTTGAACTTGTCTCGCTGTCCCTTGAAGCGCGCATTGAAATCCGCGCTCAGCATGGCCAGCGTCACCTCGCCGAAGCGGCGCAGCAGCAGTTCCTCGGCTTCGTCGAAAGCCTTGCCCAGTGCGGCATTGACGGCCTGCTCCACCAGGCAGCCCGGCATATCCGTGCGGTTGCCCATGGCCAGGATGTCCGGCTCCCCCAGCGCCTCATAGATGTCGCGCAGCGTCACCTTCTTGAGATCGCAGGCGATCCGCCAGCCGCCGCCATGCCCCTTTTCCGATTGCACGAGCCCTTGCTCGCGCAGCCCTGCCATGATGCGGCGAATGACGACAGGGTTCGTGCACATGGCACGCGCCAGCGTCTCGGATGTTTTGGGCGTGTCATCCTCGGCCATATGCAACAGCACATGGAGAACGCCCGACAGGCGACTGTCTCGTCTCATGTAACTTCATATGATGCGTGAGACGGGATGAGTCAAGGCAGGTTCATAGGATGGGTTGAGCGCAGCGATACCCATCACCACAAGCGCCAAGCCCTGATGGGTATCGCTCCGGCGCTACGCGCCTCTGCTCAACCCATCCTACGGCCCCTCCCTCCCTGAATTTTGAGTGGACCTCCGGCGTGCCACCCTTCAAACACGCCGGACCAGTTTCAACAACGAACGGAAAAGCCCGTGGGACAGGACATAACGCTAACCGCATCGGACGGCTTCAAGCTCGGCGCCTATCGCACCCAGCCGGAGGGCAAGCCGAAAGGCGCTGTGGTGGTGATTCAGGAAATCTTTGGCGTGAACAGCCATATCCGCACGATCTGCGAGCGCTTCGCCGTGCAGGGTTATGTCGCCATCGCCCCGTCGATCTTCGATCGCATCGAGCCCGACTTCCAGTCCGGCTACTCACCCGAGGAAGTCGCCATCGCGCGCAAATTCGTTGCCAGTCCGGATTGGGCGGCGTTCCTGCGCGACACCCAGGCGGCGATCGATGCGGTGAAGGATGTCGGGCCGGTCGGCATCATCGGATTTTGCCTGGGCGGGAGCATCGCCTATGCGGCAGCCACCAAGCTCGACGGCCTCAGCGCCGCCATCGGCTACTACGGCGGCGCCGTGGTGCGCTTCGCCGACGACAAGCCAAAGGTCCCGACCCAGCTCCATTTCGGCGAGAAGGATCACGGCATTCCGCTCAGCGATGTCGAGACGATCAAGGCCAAGCGGCCGGAAGTCGAGGTGTTCGTCTATGACGGCGCCGAACACGGTTTTAATTGCGACCAGCGTGCGAGCTACAACAAGGCGAGCGCAGATATAGCGCGGGAACGGAGCCTGGCGTTCCTGGCGAAACATTTGAAATGAGATTTGTACCTGCAGGGCGGATGCTTTTCGATGATCCACCCTGCAGTGATCGCCTCCGATATCAAGTCACCATGCTCGGCTCGGACATCGACACACGGTTCTGCACGCTGGGGCGCTGCTGCATCCGGGCATACCAGGCCGAAAGCGCCCTGCATTCCGTGGGCACTTCGAGTTTGACGAGACCCGCAAAGATCATTCCGCCGATCAGAGTGATGTCGGCCATCGAAAACGCGTCGCCGGCCACGAAAGGCTGCTTGTTCAGCACCGCATCAAAGTAATGCATGCCGCGCACCGCCTTGTCGCGCTGGCGAAGGCCCCATTCGGCGTTCTGATAGAGCTCAACATCGGGCCCGAGCCCCGGCGTCGCATGATGGAAATAGACGCTGACAGCATCCAGCACTTCGAGTTCGGCGCGCTTGCTCATCATATGGATCACGCCTTTTTCACGCGGTGCCTTGCCGGTGAGCCTGGGCGGTCCGTCCAGCGCGTCGAGATATTCGGTGATAGCCGTGCATTCGCCTATGAATGTGCCATCCGGGATTTCGAGCACAGGCAGAGTGCCCGAGTAATTTTTGGCAAGGAAATCCGGCTTCTTGTGCTCGCCCTTCCAGAGATCGACGGAGACGAAACGAACTCGCGATCGCAGATTCAGTTCTGCCAGCGCGATGCGGACCCGGGCCGGATAGGGACCGGTTGCCCAGTCATAAATCGTCAGGTCGCTGGCAGGGTCGCGCGAATCCGGTGTTTGGGCTGTCATTGGCTATCTACCTATCAGTTGGTAGGCTAAATGTGACGCTTTCTATCTAGGACGTCAACGCCTATCTATCACTTGGTAGGCAAAATCTGAGTGGGCCCGGACATGACTGTCAATTCGAAGGAAGCCATCCTGGCGGCGGCCCGGCGGACCGCGCAGGCTCACGGCTATGGCGGCCTGAATTTTCGCGATCTCGCAGCCGAAGTCGGCATCAAGGCAGCCAGCATCTATCATCACTTTCCCAGCAAGGCCGACCTCGGCGCCGCCGTCGCCAGGCGCTACTGGGAAGATACGGCAGCGGCGCTGGAAGCCCTGTCGAAGGAGGCTGAGGCACCACTCGTTGCCCTACGCCGTTATCCGGAAACCTTTCGCAAGGCGCTCACCACTGACAATCGGATCTGCCTGGCGAGCTTCATGGCTGCCGAATATGACGACCTGCCGGATGCGGTGAAGACGGAAGTGAGGACCTTCACCGACATCAATGTGAGCTGGCTGAGCCAGGCGCTTAGCGCCTCCGGAATTGAAAGTGTCGAGCAGGCGGAGCCCAGGGCGCGCGCCATCTTCGCGGCCATTGCCGGCGCCCAGTTGATGGCCAGAGGCCGCAGCGATGTGGCGCAGTATGACGCTCTGATCGACAGCTATCGGACGATCGGTCTGCTGCCGGCGTAACGTCGCAAAGGTGGAGCGGATGAGGCGAAGCACGAC
>JAEXHR010000351.1 GCA_023449855.1 Pseudomonadota bacterium
GTGGTCGACACGTCCGCATGGCCGAGCAGATCCTGAACCGTGCGGATGTCGTAGCCGGACTGCAGCAGGGCCGTGGCGAAGGAATGCCTCAGGGTGTGCGGCGTCGCCGGTTTGTGCAGCCCCGACCGTTGCGCCGCGCGCTGAAAGGCCCGCTGGAAGGTCTGGTCGTACATGTGGTGACGGCGCACCACGCCACTGCGCGGATCCACCGCGTGGTTCGCCTGAGGAAACACCCAGAACCAGGCCCAGGACGCATCGGCGCGCGGATACTTGCGGGCAATCGCGTCCGGCATATCGACACCGGCGCGCCCGGAGCGTCTGTCGTCGTCCCACAGCAGCCGGGCACGAGCCATCTGGTCATGCAGCGGCTTAACCAGCGACTGCGGCAGCATCAGTGCGCGGTCCTTGCGCCCCTTGCCTTCACGCACGATGAGCGTGAGGCGCTCGAAATCGACATCCTTTACCCGGAGCCGCAGACCTTCGGTCAGCCGCATTCCGGTTCCGTAAAGCAGTTGTGCGAACAGTCGGTGCTCTCCGTCCAGCCGCTCGAAAATGCGTTTCACCTCTTCGGGCGACAGCACGACTGGCAGGCGGCGCGTCGTGCGCGGCCGACCGATCTCGCTCATCCACGGAAGATCGATGCCAAGCACCTGCTTGTAAAGAAAGAGCAGCGCCGACAGCGCCTGCTTGTGGGTCGACACCGCAACGCTGCGCTCACTGGCCAGCCACGACAGAAATGCCTCGATCTCCGCCCGCCCCATCGAGGACGGGTGACGCAGCCCATGAAACCGGACAAAGGCCTTCACCCAATGCACATAGGTCTTCTCGGTGCTTATGGTGTAATGCAGATAGCGTATCCGTTCGCGCAGCTGATCGAGCAGGCGAACTGATTTCAAGGGTGGAAGTGAAGGGGTGAGGTTTTTCATCGCCGTTTAATGCTGTATGAATATACAGCATAGGCAGCTGAAAGCCTGATGGCAAGGTCGTTTCCGGACCATCACCCCAGCCTGTTTATCCGGCAGCTTCCGTAGTTATGGCGCAAAACTGCGCCAGAAAACAAAGTTAGGCGCCAGAAATGCATCAATTGAAGCCGCTAGAAGACTGCATCCTTGCACGCTATCAGTACTTGCTCGAAGAGTTCGTGGCTGGCAATGTTGCATCGGAGATCGTCGTCGGGTTCGTTGAGTACTGCTCCGGTTCCATTGCTATGTTCAAAGCGCTCAATTCAAACGTGCCATTCAAAGAGCTGCGACCTTTCTTTGGGCAGCAGGCTGATCCTCGCCCACTTCAAAGCACCAATGAGGCTGCACTTTGGATTTACGACCTTGCTCGCAAGTTAGAGCAAGAGCTTCTTACAAAGCAAGCGGGGGCGTCGAATAACGCCTAACCCGTCGTTCCAGCGGACCGCCTCCGGCGGCCGCTGAACTTCAACGTTAGACCTCAAGCCCCATGAATCAGCCGTCACTAGCCAGCGACTTTTGGTGCCTTGTGTCTGGCGAGGAAAGACACCACGCTTCCCCGTCCACGTTTGAGCTCCCCTCATTGGCCGAACGGCAAAGCCTGAAGCCCGGCCAAGGTGCGAAGCTCATCTTCCTGATTGAGGGAGAAGAGGAAGATGGCACCGTTTCAACCAGTACGGAACGAATGTGGGTCATCGTCACGCGACGTGAAGCCGACGGGTACATGGGTGTCCTCGAAAATCAGCCAGCGAGCCTTCCAGATGACACCGAGTTCTATCTCTGCCGAGGCGCCGAAGTGCCATTCCTTCCCGAACACATCATCGCCATTGCAGATCCACCGCCGGAGTATTCGACACAGAAGCTGGCAACGCCACCCGTCAAGCGCTGGAGGCCCTGTGAGGTCTAACCCCTCCTATATGGACTCCCCCCAAAATCAAGACTGACCGATAGTCTGGTTTTCCCGGGTAGATCACTTGCAGTCGTATATCCGGCATCCGTAGTGGGTTCTGAGTGACCCGTGCCGACATGGAATCTGCGCGGGGCGCGCCAATCGATACAAACGGCACGCGTTTCGCTGCCGGAAGAGTTATCGGCGTTCGTCCCCGTGGGTGTGACCCGGTTGGCCATGATGGGCGATCTGTCTCGTGGCAAGCGGTGGCGGGAGGGGGTGACTCTGCTCAGGCAGCCACGGCGAACGAAGCCCGGTCTGCCTTTCTTGCCAGCCCGGGGTTGGGGTTCACCGTAGGCGGTGGCATCGCGCAGCACGCTGTAGCAGATGCGTGCGAGCTTGTTGGCCAGCGCGCACGCGGCCTTGTTGTGGTGGGTACGCGCCTGGATGTTCACCGCCCACTGGCGTAGCGCGTCCAGCTGCCGGTCGGTCCTGGCGGCGAGCGTGGCGGCTCTGAGGCAGGCGCGCGCGCCGTGCGTGAGCAGCATGCGCAGATACTTGTCGCCCTGCTTCGAGATGCGCCCGAGCTGCGGGTCGATCCCGACGAGTGTTCGCGTGGCGTGAGCCCGAACCAGCTCGCGAAGTGGCGGGCATCCCTGAAGTGACTGACCGAGCCGCCGGTGGCCGCGACCATCGCGGTGGAGGTGAGCAGCCGGGTGCAGGCTGCGCTGTGCCGCGCGAGCTGCGACAGTTCCTGTTCCAGTCGCGCGATGCGTGCTTCGAGCAGACGGATCTCGTCAAGCAGCAGTTTCATCGATTCGCGGATGAGCGCCGGCAGGGCGCTGTCCGGGTCGGCCAGCAGCCGGCCCATCGTCTCCAGCCCGGTACGGGCGCCGACCGGCACGATGAGGCCGAACTCCCGGCAGAAGCCTCGCAGCGCATTGATGCGCGAAGTGCGCGTGCTCATCCACAGCGAACGGATGCGGTGCAGGCCCTGCAGCGCCTGCTGCTCGACCGACTTCACACGAACGGGAGTGATGTCGGCATTGCGGGCGGCTTCGAGCAGTGCATGCGCGTCCGCAGCGTCGGTCTTGTTGCGCCGGACGTAGGCGCGCACATAGGCCGCGGGCAGCAGGCGAACCTCGATGCCGCGCGCCCCGAGCCAGCGCGCCCAGTGGTGCGCCGAGCCGCAGGCTTCCATGATGACGAGCGAGAAGGCGCGGTTGTTGAAGAAGGCTTCGAACTGGCGACGGGTCAGCCGATGAGATTCGACCGGTTTCCAATCGTCATGGGCAACGACAAGTTGAAATACACTCTTGGCCAGATCCACTGCAACGGTCGTAGCATTCATGAATGGACTACTCCGTGTGAAGGCCGATCCCCGTTCCCGCGAGCACCGGCTGCGCGCATTGGGCGCGCAAAGAACGGGGGAGTCCATCCCATCAATCGAGCGGATGTCCAACCGGCTGCGCCGGTCGGCCACCGCTCATGTCAAACGTTGAGGCTGTAGAAAAACCCCTCCCGCCCCACCGCCGTCCACATGCCGTCGTTATGATTTCGCATCGCCTCTCCGGAGCCCCGCGATGCCGCGATTCAAGACGCCTGACTACGGCCTGAAGC
>JAEXHR010000357.1 GCA_023449855.1 Pseudomonadota bacterium
CGTCGCCGAGCGCCAATGCCACGCGCAGGCGCTGCGAGGCCGGCAGGCCCTGCACGGCATGGCTGAAACCGTCGGGCAACATGTCGCGCAGCGCCAGCGTCGTGCGGAGGATGTCGGCATCGGCGATATTCATCGCCGAGGATTGCAGCTCCAGCCATTTCAGGAGGTCGCGCGGATTGGGATCGGTGGTTACCCGGCTGGCCGCCGCCCGGACCGGTCCCGCGACATGGGTGTCATAGGCGGGTGAGGATGGGTGCAGCTTCCAAGTTTCCACTGCTGCTATGGCGGCGTCGAAGGTATTTTGATCGCCGTCTTGCGCGGCAGGGGTGGCGGGCAGAGTTGGCGCGCCCATGGTGTCCGTGGCGGCGAACACGCCGACGGACGCCGCGGGCGCTTCCGCAGCGAGCGCCGGGAAGCCGGACTGGGCGATGAAGCTTCGCAGCTTTTCAAAGTCGGCATGCGCGGGCGTGTAGCTCGTGGTGCCGTCATAGAACCATGTGTTGCTGACGGTGATCTCGATGGCGTCGGCCACGCCGTTGCGGCCGGCGCTGAGGGTGCAGACGATCTTTGAAGGATAGGGGCCGTTGCAAGTCAGCCTGGTGCCATCGGTCCGTGCCTTGATCGCGGTGACATTGTAGACCTGCGATGAGCCGGCGCTGTCGCGCCGGCTGATGGCGCCGGTGTCGCGTCCGGTCTTCTGGATTGACACCTGATGGCTCTCGCCATCGGAGGATTTGACGGCCACCGTCACCGAAGAAGGTGCTGCTGCGGCGGGGGCCGCCGCATAGAGCAGGGCGTTCGCGCCGCCATCGCTGTCGGTTGGCATTGCGGAGGCAAGCAGCGCGGTTCCGAGCTCACGCATGCCGGCCGCGGCGCATTCGCGCAGATGCTGCATGTTGCGGGGGTGGGCGACGTAATAATTGGTGCCGGCGAGATATTCCTCCATGTCATCGCCATCGATGGTGGCGCCGGCCGCGGGGACGCGGCGGGGGAGGCCGGGATCGCCGCCGTCCAGCCAGGTGAGGAGCTTGGTGGGCGGCCCTGACATGTTGATCCACAATGCCATATAGAGCTGCGCCTTGGCGGCGACGGTGCGGTTCTTGCGCGATGCATGGGCAAGACAGATGTCGAGATCGCGATAGACTTCCTGCAATATCCGCTCGTCCATGCGATCGACGAGCCCTGAGGACGCCCGCAAGGCCTGATCGACCTCGGCGGTTTCCGACGGCGACAGCGGGTTCTTGATCTGGTGCCGCGACAGCAGCGCCACGAGACGGTCGATCTTGCCGCTATCCATGCCCGCCGCAGCCATAGCCTCGCGGAAGGTCCGGGTGACGTCGCTCTGGCCGGCGGCGAGGTCGCCCTGCATGAAGCCGAAGCTGCCTCCGCTCTTGCCCTTGGCAGCGAAGGAAATTCGGTAAGGCGTGTCGTTGCCTATTTCGTGCAGGCGCAGCGCCGTGCGAAGGGCCGGCTTGATCGCATTGTCCACCATCACGTTCCCCCAAATAGCGTTGTCGAAATCGGCGACGTCGATTGCCGGCCGCCGTCTTGCGCCCCGTCGAATGTCCTGTCCGTGGCAGGCACGGGCGCGCGCTCAAAAAATGCAGCTTAAATAATGAACACCCTAAGGGTGTATCTATGTACATGTCCAGCCATGATGGCTGTGTGACAGTTATACAATCATAGGTGGCTAAGGCGGGGTCCGTTCAGGGCGGCCGCGATGCGGTGGCTTTTCGCGTCACGGACAGTGGTTGCAGGGTGCCGCAACCGCTGCATACGGCTCCGCGTCTGGTGCCCTTGCTCCGGCGGAAGGCCTGCCGCTATGAGGGACGGAACAGGGGCGCATCCAGCGCCGCGCGACATGCTTTCGGGAGCTAACGGCTTTGGCGGGACCACTTCACGGGATCAAGATCATCGACATGACCTCGGTGATGATGGGGCCTTACTGCACCCAGACGCTGGGCGACTATGGCGCAGATGTCATCAAGGTGGAGTCGCCCGATGGCGACGTGGTCCGCGCGATCGGGCCGATGCGCAATCCCGGCATGGGACCGATTTTCCTCAACACCAACCGCAACAAGCGCTGCGTCTGTATCGACCTCAAGAAGGAAGAGGGCCGCGAGGCGCTGCTGAAGCTGGTCGCGAGCGCCGATGTGCTGGTTTACAATGTGCGTCCGGCGGCGATGGTGCGGCTCAATCTCGGTTATGACGTCGTCTCGAAGATCAATCCGCGCCTGATCTATGCCGGCGTGTTCGGCTTCAGTCAGGCCGGCCCTTATGCCGCAAAGCCTGCTTATGACGACCTGATCCAGGGCGCCACCGCGCTGGCGGCGCTGAATGCGCGGATCAGCCCCGATGGCGTGCCGCGTTATGTACCGAATGCGCTGGTCGATCGCATCGTCGGCCTCAATGCGCTCGGCGCCATCCTCGCCAGCGTCATCCATCGCGACAAGACCGGCGAGGGCCAGCGCGTCGATATCCCGATGTTCGAGACCATGGCGGGCTTCATGATGGGCGACCATATGGGCGGCCTCACTTACGATCCGCCACTCGACAAGGGCGGCTATGGCCGTCACCTGTCGCCGGATCGCCGGCCTTATCAGACCTCGGACGGCTATATCTGCGCCATGGTCTATAACGACAAGCAGTGGAAGAGCTTTCTCAAGCATGTCGGCCGCGAGCAGCTGTTCGACGATCCGCGCTTCGCGACCTTCCCGCAGCGCATCCAGCATATCGATACGGTGAATGCCGAACTGTCGCGTATCTTCCTGACGCGCACGACAGCGGAATGGGCCAAGCTGCTCGACGAGGCCGATGTGCCTTCGGCACCGATGCACACCCTCGACAGCATGATGGAAGATCCGCACATGGTGGCGACGGATTTCTTCCAGCAGGTCGAGCATCCCACCGAAGGCGCGGTGCGCAACATGAAGGTCGCGGCAACCTGGTCGAAGACGCCGGTCGATCTGTCGCGTCTTGCTTCGCATCTCGGTGAGCAGAATGCCGAGGTGCTTGCCGAGGTCGGCTACACTGCCGAGCAGATCGAGAAAATGCACAGGGATGGCGTGCTGAAGCAGGCCGCCATGCCCGACACGTCGGAGCTCTGACGCATGGATTTCGCTCTCAATGACAATCAGGAATCCATCCGCGATACGATCGAGAAGATCTGCTCGCGCTTCGATGACGCCTACTGGTTGAAGAAGGACAAGGAAGGCGGCTTCCCCATCGAATTCCACAAGGCGATTGCCGATGCCGGCTATCTCGGCATCTGCATCCCCGAGGAATATGGCGGCTCCGGTCTTGGCATTACCGACGCTGCGATCATGATGCGGGCGATCTCGGAGTCCGGCGCCGGCATGTCCGGTGCATCGGCCGTACATATGAATGTGTTCGGTCTCAATCCGGTGGTCGTGTTCGGCACGCCAGAGCAGTGCCAGCGCATGCTGCCGCCGATTGTTGCCGGTACGGAAAAGTCCTGCTTCGCGGTGACCGAGCCCAATACGGGCCTCAACACGACGCAGCTCAAGACACGCGCCGTGCGCAAGGGCGATCGCTATATCGTCAACGGCCAGAAGGTGTGGATTTCCACGGCGCAGGTCGCCGAGAAGATCCTGCTGCTGGCGCGTACCACGCCGCTGGAAGAGGTGAAGAGCCCGACCCATGGGCTCAGCCTGTTCTATACGGACTTCGATCGCGCGAAGATCACCGTGCATGAGATCGAGAAGCTCGGCCGTAAATGCGTGGATTCCAACGAGCTGTTCTTCGCTGACTTTGAGATTCCGCTGGAGGATCGCATCGGCGAGGAAGGGCGCGGCTTCGAATATATTCTGCACGGCATGAATCCGGAGCGCATCCTGATTGCGGCGGAAGCGGTCGGGCTCGGCAAGGTCGCGCTGAAGCGGGCGTCGGCCTATGCCAAGGAACGCAACGTGTTCAATCGCCCGATCGGCCAGAACCAGGCGATCCAGCATCCGCTGGCGAAGAACTGGATGGAGCTGGAAGCGGCGTGGCTGATGGTGCTGTCCGCCGGCTGGCAATACGACAACAACATGTCCTGCGGTCCGGCGGCGAATTCGGCGAAGTATCTGGCGGGTGAGGCGGGCTATCATGCCTGCGAGCAGGCTGTCATGACCCATGGCGGGTTTGGTTACGCCAAGGAATATCATGTGGAGCGATATCTGCGGGAGTCGCTGATCCCGCGCATTGCGCCGGTGAGCCGTGAGCTGATTTTGAGCTTCATTGCCGAGAAGGCGCTCGGTTTGCCGAAGTCATATTGAGAGCGTGGAGCCGACATGAGTTACATCACAGGCGTCGGCCTTCTCCCTTACGGCAAGCATGAGGGCTCATCGACCATCGATCTGATGTCGCGCGCCGCCGAACTCGCGCTCGCCGATGCTGGCCTCAAGCGCAGCGACATCGACGGCTTTCTCTGCGGCTATTCCACCACCATGCCGCACATCATGCTCGCCACCGTCTTCGCCGAGCACTTTGGCATCACGCCATCCTACGCACATGCCATTCAGGTCGGCGGCGCCACCGGCATGGCGATGGCGATGCTGGCGCATCAATTGGTCGAAGGCGGTGTCGCCAGACATGTGCTTGTCGTCGGAGGCGAGAACCGGCTCACCGGCCAGAGCCGCGATGCCTCGATCCAGGCGCTCGCGCAGGTCGGCCATCCCACTTATGAAGTGCCGCTCGGGCCGACCATTCCGGCTTACTATGGCTTGGTCGCCAACCGCTACATGCACGAATACGGCGTCACGGAGGAAGACCTCGCCGAATTCGCCGTGCTGATGCGTGCGCATGCGCTGACCCATCCCGGCGCGCAATTCCAGGAGCCGATCACCGTCGCCGATGTGATGGCGTCCAAGACCATCGCGACACCGCTGAAACTGCTCGATTGCTGCCCGGTTTCCGATGGCGGCGCGGCTTTCGTCGTCAGCTATGAGCCGACCAGCGAGGCCAAGATCAAAGTGCGTGGGGCTGCACAGGCGCATACGCATCAGCACATCACGGCGGCTCCGCCGCTGTCCGGCCTTGGCGCCGAGATTTCCATCGCGCGTGCGAAGAAGGCGACAGGCATGGCGATCTCCGATGTGCGCTATGCTGCGATCTATGACAGCTTCACCATCACGCTGGCAATGCTGCTGGAGGACCTCGGCCTCGCCGGGCGCGGCGAGGCGGCGGCGCGTGTGCGTGCCGGCCATTTCGGCCAGCACGGCGCGATGCCGCTGAACACCCATGGCGGGCTGTTGTCCTATGGTCATTGCGGCGTCGGCGGCGCCATGGCGCATCTGGTCGAGGCGCATCTGCAGATGACGGGCAGGGCGGAGAACCGCCAGGTCGAGGATGCCTCCGTCGCGCTGCTGCATGGCGATGGCGGCGTCTTGTCTTCCCATGTCTCGATGTTCCTGGAGCGCGTGTGATGAGCCAGCTCAAACCCGCTGCTGACTGGACCACGGGCACGGAAGCCATCAGCTTCCAGTGCTGCCGCGCCTGCCAGAATATCCAGTATTTCCGCCGCAGTTTTTGCGCGGCGTGTGGCTCGCCCGATCTCGACGACAAGACATCGAGCGGCGAGGGCACGGTCTATGCGACGTCACTCGTTCTCCGTGCGGGCACACCGGAAGCACGTGAGCATGTGCCGTACAACATCGTGCTGATCGATACCGCCGAAGGCTTTCGCATGATGGCCCATGGTGCCAATGATCTCGTCATCGGCGACAAGGTGAAGGCGCGTTACGCGCAGTTCACCGGCCGGCTCGTTCCGTTTTTTGAAAGGTTGTGAGTCAAAAGCTCGGAATCGTAGGATGGGTTGAGCGTAGCGAAAACCCATGCTGTCCGTCGCATACGGCATGCTCCGCCGATGGGTTTTCGCTCCGGCGCTGCGCGCCTGCGCTCAAC
>JAEXHR010000371.1 GCA_023449855.1 Pseudomonadota bacterium
CATCCGTCATGCCACACTCGCGCGGCCATACTGGGTCACCGCAACCGGGCAGGATTTTCATGTCGTTTCGTCTCGCCGCCATTGCCGCTCTATCGATTGCCTCCGCCGCCATTGCCACTCCCTCCTACGCCGCCAGATGCGGCGGCGACTTCCAGGGCTTCGTTGCGCAGATGTCGCAGGAGGCCGCTGCGGCCGGTATCTCGCAGGGCGTGATCCAGCAGGCCTTTGCCGGCGTCACCCAGGACCAGGCGGTGCTGTCCTTCGATCGCCGCCAGCGCGGCACCTTCAACAAGACCTTCGAGCAATATGTGGCGACGCGGGTCGGCGCCGGGCGTATCAAGATGGGCCTCTCGATGATGCAGCGTCACGCTTCGCTGTTGTCGCGCATCGAGCAGCGCTTCGGCGTGCCGCCGCAGATCGTGGTGGCGATCTGGGGCCTCGAGTCGGATTTCGGCAAGGGCGACATCGGCAAGATGCCGGTGATCCGCACCCTCACCACCATGGCGCATGATTGCCGCCGCACCGAACTGTTCCAGGGCGAATTGCTGGCGGCGCTGAAGATCCTGCAGCGCGGCGATCTCCCGCAGTCCGACCTGGTCGGCGCCTATGCCGGCGAGCTCGGCCAGACCCAGTTCCTGCCGTCGAGCTACATCAAATACGGCGTCGATTTCGACGGCAACGGCCATGTCGATCTCCGGCACTCGGTGCCGGACGTGCTGGCCTCCACCGCAAACCTCCTGAAGACCGCCGGCTTCAAGGGTGGCCAGCCTTATGGCGAAGGCACCGCCAATTTCGACGCCATGCGCGAGTGGAACAGGGCCACGATCTATCGCAAGACCATCGGTTATTTCGCCGATCGTCTCGCAGCCGGCGGCTGAGCCGGCGGCCGGTTTTTCCCGCGCCACGGTCAAGTGTCTGACATCGCAGGGGATCGCCAGGCGAACGCGCGCGGTTCCCGTGGTTAAGGAAGACTTGCGGGTTCGCCTTCATCCTTTCCCAACCACGGTGTGGATTATCCCGCTCTGGTGAGACTCCGTTAAGCGTCGCGGTCGCAATTTGCGGCCTCGACGGGAACGGCAGGTCTACGACATGACAGCGATCAAACTCAGCGTGCGCGAGCGCGCCGTACAGCCAATGGAGACGACTCCATGCTGAGCGTACCGACGCTGATCGCGGTGTTCGACGTCAATTTCCTGGCGCTCGGCGTGGTGTGGGCCTATGTGGCTCGCAGCTATCCGAGCTTGCATGCGGCACGTTATTGGGCGGCGGCGGCGTTTGTCGCAGCGTTCGGTATGTTCATCGCGCTGCTCCGGGGAATCGTCGAGATTCATCCGGTCGTCCCGATCGTGATCGGCAACGGTCTTCTCCTGTTTGCCACCAGCCTCGCGGTCATGGGTGTCAGCCGCTTCTATGGCCGCCCGCTGCGCTGGTGGTGGGAGTTCTCGCTGATTGCCATTGGCATCGCCGGCCTCTCGATCTTCACCTTCTGGTACGACAGCATCGCGATGCGCATCGCCATCTATGCGGCCGTGCAGTCGGCTTCGGTTGCCGGCACGATCCCGATGGCGCTGTCGCGCAATGGCGGCGGCCGCACCGCCGGCAGCTATCTGTCCGCCACGCTTGCGGTCCTGGTCATCGTGGCTCACGCCATTCGCTCCCTGTGCGGTCTGCTGGAAACGGGCGGCACCATCGGCTATGTCGAGCTCAACCAGGTGCAGGCCACGCTGTTGCTGGTGCTGGTCTTCCTCACGATGTCGTGGAATTTCGGTTTCCTCGTGATGGCGGTCGATCGCCTGCGTGACGAGGTCGCCGAGCTTGCGCTGGTGGACGATCTCACCGGTGTCGCCAATCGCCGTCATCTCGTGCAGCGCCTCGCGGAAGAATGCGTGCTCGCGCATCGCACGCAGAAGCCGTTCGCGCTGCTGGCGATCGATCTCGACGGCTTCAAGGAAATCAATGACGGCCACGGTCATGCGGCCGGCGACGATTGTCTGCGTCACTTCACGCTCATGACCCAGAGCAAGCTGCGCCCCGGCGATCTCTTGGCGCGCTCCGGCGGCGACGAATTCTGCGTCGTGCTGCCATCGACGACGCTGTCCGAAGCGGCAGCGATCGCGCATCGCATTCTCGATGCCTGCCGCGCCGATGCCGCCGCCTGCATGCCGGGCGAAGTCCAGATCGCAGCCTCCATCGGCGTCGCACAGTGGCAGTCGCGGATCGGCCAGTATCCGGAACGTCTGATCGCCGCCGCCGACCAGGCGCTTTATGTGGCGAAGAACGACGGCAAGAATCGCTATTCGGTCTATGAGATTGACTCGCCGTCGATGGTGCCGGACATCGACATGGACGCCATGATCGACCGCGCCCGCAGCAGCGCGGCTTAAGTCACACCCTTTAGTTCATCGCCTTGTCGTGGGTGATGTCGATCAGAGCGCCGGGAAGCCGCACCGGCCGACCATGGCGATCGAGGGTGCAACTGCCGCGGGCCAGCACCCAGTGGATCCGGTCGTTTCTGATCAGCCGGTACTCGCATTCGAAAATGCCGCCCCGCCGCATGGAGGATGCGACCGCTGCGTTCAGGCGCGCGATGTCGTCCGGATGGACGGCTCTGAGACAGAGTACATTGGGCAGGCCGCGCGCTGCGCGTTCCGGATCGACGCTGAAGAAATTCGCTGCGCTGGCATCGAGATAATTGACGTCGTTGCTGATGTCCCAGTCCCAGATGCCGGTGATCAGCTCGCGCGCTGCAAGCCTGCGCGGCATAGGCAATTCGAACGCATCTTCTTCGGCGGTGGATTTATAGGCCTCGGCAGCCGCGAGGCGCAGAATGTAGGACAGGAACTCGTGCTTGCGCTCCCGCGCAAAGCTGGCGATGTCCAGGCACACGTCCCCCAACGGTCGCCGCATTCTTAGCCCCACATCCTGTGTTTGTTTGAAGTTCCGTCCCGGTCGCAAAAATCATACAGCGATTGCGCGCCAGTTCAATGTTCGCTAAGCGGCTTCAGCTCGGTGCGAACAGGCACCGCGACGCGATGCCGCTTGCGCCGCCCGTTCAACGCTCCCATGTGAGTGCCATGTCCAACGAACGCGTCTACACACAGTCCAGAGGCCCTCGTGCGGCAATGGCTGGCCATGGCCCGATCATCGATCAGGACGGCCGCGAAATCCGCCCCGACGAACTCGGTTTCGGCGGGCAAGGATTCAATGGACAAGGATTTAGCGGGCAGGCCTTCCGGTTCGATCTGGGGCAGGGCGGCGCCAATCCGTTTCAGCCGCTGACGCGCGAACAGCGCATCGCAAGGCTCGAGGCGATCGCGCAGTTGCTCGATGTCGCATTCATCGTGCCGGGCACCAAAATCCGCTACGGCATCGACGGCCTGATCGGCCTCATCCCGGTGGTGGGCGACATCATCACCACGGCGATCTCGCTCTGGCTGGTGCGCGAGGCGCGCGCGCTCGGCGCGCCGTGGCACATCACGGCGCGGATGCTTGGTAATGTCGCGATCGATGGTGCGGTCGGCATCGTGCCGTTTGTCGGCGATGCGTTCGACGTCATGTTCCGCGCCAATGTCCGCAACGTCAAAATGCTGCGGAACTGGCTGGACAAGCAGCCGAGACTCTGAGGTCGTAACCTGGGATCAGAGTCTCAGTCATCTCGACATCCCCGGATTTCGCTACGCTCGATCCGGGCCATAATTCAGCGTTACGCCGCGTCGGCGTCGCTCGTTTCTTCCGGGCGCGGACGGCGCTCGAGCGGGAAGTGCTCGCTTTCATAGAGGGTGCGGATGCCGCGCTGATCGAAGCGGGCTTCATCCACCTGCAGATAGGCGCCGTTCAGCGAGTCTGCCGGCAGCTCCTCCATTGCGAATTGAACCGCGGCTGCAGCCGTATCGAAACGACGATAGGCGAAGCCTGCGCGCTTCTTCTTGCGGATCGCAGCGGGAAAGAGTTCTGCGGAGGCATTGTAGCTGAAAGCTGCCATGGTGGGGGACCTCATCTGTTACGCAACGAAAGGGGCTGTCACTCGCGAAGCGGCCAACTTAGGCGGCCGGGGGCGGACAAGATGTCAGGACAGGTCCGTATATAAGCACGTTTCGCTGAAAAGCGACACCCGGAACTGCGCATGCGGTCAGTCGCGCAGTCAATGGTACTCGTGTAATAGCTCTGCATTTGCAGTATGTTAGAAGAAGTTGAGCCGGCCGCGTTAAGCGTGTTGGACGTAAGCGTGCCCGGTCACTGGCCGGTTGCGTCCGGCAGCGGCACGATCTTCAGCGGCGTCGTATAGGGTTCCACGCGCAGGGCGTCATTGGAAAACAGTCCGATCTGTCGCAGCGGCGCCTGTTCGAGCGCGCCGGCCTCGGCCTTGCGGACGCCGTACTGCCAGGCGGTCAGCGTGCCCTTTTCGGCGAGATGCTTCGCCACGCCGCCGGCATTCTTCGCTTCGAAGGTCGCGAGTTGATCGTCGTCAAGTCCGATGATGACTTCATCTCGCGCGGTGACCACCTTGAACAGCGAGACCTTCGAGGTCGCGAAAGCAGGATGCGACACCACGCTCTCGAGAATGAGACCCGCAAGCGCGATACCGAGCAGCAGACGGTTGGAGCGGACAGACATCGAATTTCAGCTTCTTGGATTTCTTGTTCGTAACGTCGTGCATGCCGAAACGGCATGGGCAGATTGAAGGCAGTGATCGAGGCTCAGGACAGAAACGCCCCGCGTCACCATCAGGGTCACGCGGGGCGAACATGTCGTTCAATGCTGTCTAGTTAGTTACTTCGGCTGCAGTTTCAAGGCCGCGGAGTTGATGCAGTATCGCAAGCCGGTGGGGCCGGGGCCATCGTTGAACACGTGCCCAAGATGCCCATCGCACTTAGAACACAGCACTTCCGTGCGGATCATGCCGTGAGAGTGGTCGTGTTCTTCGTCGACATGACTTTCTCGTGATGGCTGCGTGAAGCTCGGCCAACCGCAGCCAGAATCGAATTTGGCATCCGATTCGAACAGCGTCTGTCCGCAGCCGGCGCAGACATAGGTGCCGGGCGTCTCCGTGAACTCGTATTCGCCGCTGAACGGCCGTTCGGTCGCCTTCTCGCGCAGAATGGCAAACTGCATCGGCGTGAGTTCGGCGCGCCACTCAGCTTCGCTTTTCACGACTTTGTCAGTGGTGGATTTAGTGTCGGACATCATGCCTCCAGTTCAGCCGCTCGCCGGCATGCGGAAGCCACATCAGTTCGTGGCTTTGGCCGTATTCACCAGCGTCGGCTTCTCGATGTAATTCTCGGCGAAGATCTTCTTCAGGTTTTCGATCTTCGGCAGGTCGTTGTAGACAATATAGGGCTGATTGGGGTGAAGCGTCAGGTAGTCCTGATGATAGGCCTCGGCGGGATAGAACGCCTGCAGCATCCCCAGCTTGGTGGCAATCGGCTTCTTGTAGACCTTGGCGGCGTTCAGCTGCGCGATATAGGCCTCGGCGACCTTCTTCTGCTCCGGCGTGGTGGCGAAGATTTCCGAGCGATATTGCGTGCCGACATCGGGACCCTGGCGGTTTAACTGAGTCGGATCATGGGCGACCGAGAAGTAGATCTGCAGGATCTTGCCATAGCTGATCTTCTTCGGGTCGTATTTGATTTCGACCGCCTCGGCATGGCCGGTCGATCCGCTGCTCACCGCATTGTAGCTGGCCGTCGACTTGTTGCCGCCGGCATAGCCGGACACTGCGTTGATCACGCCATTGGTGTGCTGGTACACGCCCTGAACGCCCCAGAAGCAGCCGCCCGCGATCACTGCGGTCTGCAGTCCGTCAGCCGCCTGTGCGTCCATTGCGGGAGCAGGGATCACGACCGCCTCTTCCGAGGCGAGGGACGGGGCTGTGAGCGCGGTGGTGACGGCGAGTGCGCCGGCAGCGGCGGCGAGCGAAAGACGGCTGAACAGAGAGCGCATGGCGGATCCTCCAGAATGTCGAATGCCGGTCATCGGCAGTGTAGCCCGGCGGTGCAGGCTGGCAATCGCCGGTGATGGCGGTCACTCGAAATACGAACACCGGCCGGTGGCGTTACATCGGGGCACACACGGTTTCGTGAGGCCTTTTCTCGTCGTGTCGTCCTCCGCAGCTCGTCAGGAGAACGACTGCCACTCGCAATGAAAAAGCCGCGAGACGGAGGTCTCGCGGCTTTTCGGATCGTGGCGGAATTCGCCCTTACGGGCAGGCGTAACGCATCCCGTTCTTGTTGAGATAGGTGCCCGAGGCCGGGTCATAGGACCGGTAACGCTGGGCGCAGTAAGCGTGGTTCTGTTGCTGCTGCGCAGCCTGCGCCTGGCTGGCAGCAATGGCGCCGCCGATGATGGCGCCCGCGGCGAGGCCGCCGATGACAGCGCCAGCGCTCGGGCCGCGGCGATAGCCGCCGTGATAACCGTGATGATGGTGATGGCGGCGATAATACTGCACCTGTTCGACGGCCGGCGCGTTATGGCTCACGGCAGCCTGACTGATCGCACTCTGGGTCATCAGGGGCGCCGAGGCAGCGGGCGCCGCGAAGGACACGGCGGTCATGCCGGCAAAAACGACGGCGGCGGCGGATTTCATCAATCGCATTTCGACTCCTGCGTGGAAGGTGAGGAGTGGAACTAACGTCCCAAGGACGTGACGGTTTCAGGGCAAAGGTATTTAGTTCCTGCGGCATTCCAGCGCAGTTTCGCGCGATGGTGGTTACACCACGATGCTCAATCGCTTCGCGGCCCGCGTGATGCCGGTATAGAGCCAACGCGCGCGGCTGTCCTGGAATGCAAAGCTCTCGTCGAACAGCACCACGTCATCCCATTGCGAGCCCTGGCTTTTGTGCACGGTGAGCACATAGCCGTAGTCGAATTCGTCATAGGGTTTGCGCTGGTCCCAGGTCAGCCCCTCGACGCCGCCGGTGAAGCAATCGGCACGCACCGAGACCTTCGTGACCTTCCCGCCAAAATCCTCGTCCGGCATGATGCGCATGGTGACGATGGCGGATTTCGACGTCGCCCGGGCACGCACGCGCCACAGGCCGCCATTGAACAGCGCCTTCTTGCGGTTGTTGCGCAGGCAGACCAGCTTGTCGTCGGCAACGGGCAGGGGGTCGGTGAGGCCGAGTTTTTCGCGCACGCGCATATTGTAGGCGCGGCGTGTATTGTTGCGGCCGACCAGCACCTGATCGGCGGCCATTACGCGGTCCGGATCCAGCGATTTGCGCGACACCACCTCGCTGTCGCCGAAGGTGCCGAGCGCAAGCGGGCGGCCCTCGCGCACATCCATCGACATGCGCACGATCGGGTCGTCCTCGGCCTGGCGATGCACCTCGGTGAGCATGGCGTCGGGTTCGCTCTCGGTGAAGAAGCCACCGCCCTGGATCGGTGGCAGCTGCGCGGGATCGCCGAGCACCAGCAGCGGGCAATCGAACGAGAGCAGATCGCGGCCGAGTTCGGCATCCACCATCGAACATTCGTCGACGATGATCAGCTTCGCCTTCGAAGCCGGGGCATCATCCCACAGTTCGAAATTCGGCGTTTCCTCGCCGGTCTCGCGTGCTCGGTAGATCAGCGAATGGATGGTGGAGGCTTCGTGGCAGCCTTTGTTGCGCATCACCAATGCGGCCTTGCCGGTGAAGGCGGCGTATTTCACGTCGCCATCGACGCCCTCGGCGACATGGCGCGCAAGCGTCGTCTTGCCGGTGCCGGCGAAGCCGAACAGGCGGAAAACCTGCGGCGTGCCGTTTTGGCCGGGCTTGGCCTTCAGCCAATCGCCCACGGCCTTTAGCGCGGCATCCTGATGCGGGGTGAAACTGGTCATGTAATCCAGGGAAAGCGGGGGCGGCAGCGCCGCGACTCGGTTGATGAAGCTAACCATTCGGGCGGCGGGTGCAAGCGCGCCGGTTCCGGCAGCAATATGCCTGCTCCGACGACTTGCCCGGACGCCTGCAATGCTCCAGTTATGGGCGGTTCAGTGAGGAGACGGCTCTTGGAACGCAGACTGCTTCAAATCGCGCTGGCGATCGTCGGCCTCGTCGCCATGCTGTTCGGTCTCTCCGGCGTCTTCTTCGGCACCAGCCTTGCGGGCATCACCGTCGGCGTGACCCTGGAGGGCTATGTTCGCTTCATCAAGGGCGTGCTGATCGCCGCGGGCCTGATCTACTGGTCGGCGATCCCGCAGGTCGAGAGACGCGGCGAACGCATTGCGGTGGTGACCTTCATCCTGATGTTCGGCGCCGCCGGTCGTCTCCTGGCGGTGGTCGGCCATGGCTTCCCGACGGTGGGCCTCCTGATCAGCCTGATCGGCGAATTGATCGTCGTGCCGCTGATCTGGCTGTGGCATCGCCACTATGCGCGGCGCGGGGCGATGGCGTGAAGCGCCTCGGTGTCTGGGCGGTCTACATCGTCGGTGCGCTGTCGATCGGCTATCTCGCGCTGTTCGCCTACACGATGTGGCGGAAGCCGGATCTGACGCCAGGCGATCCGATCAAGATTTTCCGCAAGCAGGATGCGCCGAGTTATTCGAAGGCATGTGCACGTAGGGCGGATTAGCGAAGCGTAATCCGCCGGCCGAGTGTGTGGGACGAAGAACGGCGGATTACGGCTTCGCCTAATCCGCCCTATGGTTCGGCGCTTACGCCGCCCCCATCATCCCGCGATAGTCGCCGCTGCCGGCGCCGGCCGGGGTGATCGGCAGGCCGCCATCGGCATATTCGTTCAGCTTGTTGCGCAGCGTGCGGATCGAGATGCCGAGGATGTTCGCCGCATGGGTGCGGTTGCCGAGGCAGTGCTTCAGCGTTTCGAGAATGAGGTCGCGCTCGACATCGGCCACCGTGCGGCCGACCAGCGCGCGGGTCACCTGCTCGGCGGCCATGGTTGCATGCGCCACCGCCGGCTGCGCCTTGGCGTGATCGAGGCGATCGCCATCCGGCGTCAGGATCGCATCGGGGCCGATCTCGTCACCGGAGGACATCAGCACCGCGCGATGAATCGTGTTTTCCAGCTCGCGCACATTGCCCTGCCAGCGATTGCCGGTCAGCACGCGCCGCGCTTCCGTGGACAGTGGCCGCACCGGCACGCCATTGGCTTCAGCATACTTCTTGGCGAAATGCTGGGCCAGTTCGAGAATGTCGGCGGGGCGATCGCGCAGCGCCGGAATCTTCAGGTTGACGACGTTCAGACGGAACAGCAGATCCTCGCGGAAGGTGCCGGCCTTCACCGCGTCCGAGAGATTGCGGTTCGACGTCGCGATGATGCGGATATCCACCGGCACCGGCTTGGTGCCTCCGACGCGGTCGATCACGCGCTCCTGGATCGCACGCAGCAGCTTGGACTGCAGGCGCACGTCCATCTCCGAGATTTCGTCCAGCAGCAGCGTGCCACCGGTGGCTTCCTCGAACTTGCCGATGCGGCGTGCAATCGCGCCGGTGAAAGCGCCTTTCTCGTGGCCGAACAGTTCGGACTCGAGGAGATGCTCGGGGATCGCCGCGCAATTGATGGAGATAAACGGCTTCTTGGCGCGGTTGGAGCGGTTGTGCACATAGCGCGCCAGCACTTCCTTGCCGGTGCCGCTCTCGCCGGTGATCATCACCGAAGCATCGGAGCCGGCAATCTGCTGCGCCAGCTTCACCACCTTGCCCATCATCTCGTCGCGGAAGATCAGGTCGCGCGAGTCGTTGGCGACGGCGGCGAGCACGGCGGCGATCAGCTCCGGCTCCGGCGGCAGCGGGATGTATTCTTTTGCGCCGGCATGGATAGCAGCGACGGCAGCACGCGCATCGTTGGTGATGCCGCAGGCGACGATCGGCACATGGATGTGCTCGGCCTCGAGTCGCATCACGAGGTCGCGGATGTCGAGCGCGACATCGACCAGCAGCAGGTCCGCGCCCTTGCCTGATCGCAGCACGTTCATGCCCTGGTCGAGGCCTTCGGCATGCACCACCGAGGCGCCGTTATCCATGGCGATCTTGGTCGCTGTGGTGAGCTGGCCCTTCAATGTGCCGACGATGAGAAGCCGCATGGTGATCTCCTGTGGTGTCCGTTTCGCGCGTTGCGCGTCGATCAGTCTTGAATCTCGAATTTCATCGTCATTGCGAGGAGCGGAGCGACGAAGCAATCCAGTCTTTCTTCACTTGGCTTGCTGGATTGCTTCGCTGCGCTCGCAATGACGATCAGTTATCGGCCTTGATGATTTCGGTCATGGTGACGCCGAGCTTTTCCTCGACCAGCACGACTTCGCCGCGCGCCACCAGGCGGTTGTTCACATAGATGTCGATCGCTTCGCCGACGCGGCGGTCGAGTTCGAGCACGGTGCCGGGCCCGAGCTTGAGCAACTCGCCCACATCCATCTTGGAGCGTCCGAGCACCGCCGAGACCTGCACCGGCACATCGAACACCGCTTCCAGATCGGCGGCGATACGCGTGACATGTTCCTCGTCGGCGTAACCGACATCGCCGGTCACCATCGGATCGCCGGCATTGAGATCGGGCAGCGGCACCTGCGGATCGCTCATGGTTCAGTCTCCCGGCGCTCAGGCCTGATTGCGGGACGCCATATAGCGTCCGACGAGTTCGTTGATCTTGACATCGATGGAGGCGCGGTCCAGCACCACGCCGCCGTCAGCCCATTCGATCTTGCAGTCGCCGTTTACAATCTCGGGGTCGGCGAGGATGACGAGGCGCCCGGCGAAGCCACTTTGCTTCGCCTGCTTCTCGATCCGCTCTTTCGCTTCTTCGTACAGCGCATCGTGGATGCGGATGACGAGATGCGGCGTCGCCACGAGATGGCGGAAGCAGTCATGCACCAGCGCCATGACCTCGGTGAGCGGCTCGCGCTCCACCAGTTCGCTGCACAGTTTTCGCGCGACCGCTACGGCGACATCCACCGCCTCGGTCTCCATCTTGTTTTCGATGCCGCCGACGCTTTGCGCAACGGTGGCTGCGGCGATCCCGATCTGCTCCAGTGCCAGCGCCATGCGGCGGTCCGCTTCGACCTTGGCCTCGCGCTGCGCGGCATCGAAGCCGGCGCGATAGGCCTGGGCTTCGGCATGGGCGATCTGCTCGGCCATTTCCGCAGGCGTGATGACCGGGGCGCGCGACCGATCCGGCGCCGCGAAGTCGGTATCGAACAGGAATTTTGCGGGGGCGGCCATCAATACACCAGCTCGTCGTCGGCGCGGTTCTTGGTCAGCACGATTTCGCCCTTGGCGGCGAGATCCTTGGCGAGGTTCACGAGCAGCGCCTGCGCTTCATCGACGTCGCGCAGGCGAACCGGGCCGAGTGCGGCCATATCGTCGGTCAGCATCTTGGCGGCGCGCGACGACATGTTGCCCATGAAGAAGGCGCGGACTTCCTCATTCGCGCTCTTCAGCGCGATGCCGAGCTTGTCCTTGTCGATATTGCGCATCAGCGTCTGCGCTGAGCCGGCATCCAGCTTGATCAGATCGTCGAAGGTGAACATCAGCGCCTTGATGCGCTCGGCGGCCTCGCGGTTGTCTTCTTCCAGCGAGGTGATGAAGCGTGTTTCGGTCTGGCGGTCGAAATTGTTGAAGATTTCCGCCATCACCTCATGGGCGTCGCGGCGCCGGGTCTGCGACAGGTTGGACATGAATTCGACGCGCAATGTCTGCTCGACGCGCTCGATCACTTCCTTCTGCACCGCTTCCATCTTCAGCATGCGGTTGATGACGTCGAGCGCCAGGTCCTCCGGCAGGATGCCGAGCACGCGTGCGGCATGTTCCGGCTTCAACTTCGACAGCACCACGGCGACGGTCTGCGGATATTCGTTCTTCAGATAGTTGGCGAGCACCTCCTCCTGAACGTTGGAGAGCTTCTCCCACATATTGCGGCCGGCGGGGCCGCGGATTTCTTCCATGATGCCGGTGACGCGCTCGGCCGGGAGATATTGGGTCAGCAGCCGCTCGGTGGCGTCATAGGTGCCCATCAGGGCGCCCGAGGCCGACATGCGCGATACGAATTCCAGCATCAGGTCTTCGACCACTTCCGGCTCGATGGTGCCGAGGCTGGACATGTGGGAGGACAGTTCGCGAACCTCGTCGTCGTCGAGCAGCGACCACACCTTGCCGCCGTATTTCTCGCCGAGCGCCAGCATCAGGATGGCGGCGCGCTTCGGGCCGCTGATCGGCTTCGACGGCGCGCGGCCATTCTGGCGCGCAGCCAGGCCGGCGACGACGCTCTGGATGTCGCTGGTGTTGTCGCCTGTGGTTGCGGGAACAGCTGCCATCGGGGTTATGCCGGTTCCTGCAGCCACTGACGAACGATGGCTGCGGTTTCATTGGGATTGCGATCTGCCAGTTCGCCGACGCGGTGCACCGACTGGGCGTGGACCTGGCCTTGAATGGTGGCGACGTCGATCATGTTGGCGCCGGTGGCGGCGATGAGGGTCTGGCCGTCTGCGCCCACCGTGACGTTCTCGGGCAGCGCCATCATGCCGGGCGGCGGCGCCAGCGAGGCGGGCGGCGTTTCCGGGGTGAGGATGCGGCGGACCAGCGGGCGCACCACCATGAAGACGACGACGAGGCCGAGCAGCATCATCACGCCAAGCTCGATGACGTTCATCACGTCATCCTTGGTGAATTGCAGGGTACCGAACAGGCCGGTGGGCTCGGCGGCCGGCGGAGCAGCCGGCGCTTCGGCGAATTTCAGGTTGACGACTTCCACCTGGTCGCCGCGCTTCTGATCGAAACCGATGGCGGAGCGGACGAGGGCGGCGATGCGGTCGAGTTCTTCCTTCGGGCGCTGCGCATAGACCTGCTCGCCCTTTTCGTTCTTGCTGTAGCTGCCGTCGACCAGCACCGCCACCGAGATGCGATTGACGCGGCCGGCTTCGGTCACTTCGGTCTTGGTGATGCGGGAGATTTCGTAATTGTTGGTCTCTTCCGACTTCTTGCTCTGGTCCTTGGGGTTATTGGGCGTGTTACCCTGGGCCTGATTGCCGGGAAGCTCGTTGTTAACCGTGACCTGACCGTCGGCAGCACCGCTTTGCGACTGTTCCTCGCGGGTCTGGCTGGAGCGCAGCACCCGGCCTTCCGGATCGAACCTGTCGGAGGTCTGGGTCACCTTGTTGTAGTCGAAGTCGGCGGTGAGCTGGACGCGGGCGCGGCCGGAGCCGACCACCGAGGAGACGATCGCCTCCACCTGGTTGCGCATCCGCTTCTCGAAAGCGGTGCGGCGCTCGTCGCCGGTGGCGCCCTCTGCGGTGGGATCGGCGGCGCCGTCGGCGAGCAATTGGCCGGCTTCATCGACGATGGAGACGCGGCTTGGCTTCAGGCCGTTGACGGCGGAGGCGACCACATGGCGGATCGCCCGGACCTGCTGTTGATCGAGGGTGCCGCGGACGCGGACGACGATCGAGGCGGAGGGCTCGGGGGTCTCGCGCGAAAACAGCGGACGCTCGGGAAGGACCAGATGGACGCGGGCCGACTGAACGCGATCAAGCGCCCGGATGGTGCGGGCGAGTTCGCCTTCCAGGGCACGCAAGTGGTTGATGTTCTGGACGAAACTGGTGGTGCCGAGCGCATCCGACTTGTCGAAGATCTCGTAACCGACGCCGCCGCCCTTGGGCAGGCCGCCTTCGGCCAGCTTCATGCGCAGGCGCGTGACCTTGTCCTTCGGCACCATGATGGCGGCGCCGTCGTTCTTGATCTCATACGGGATCGCCTGGCGTTCCAGATCCTTGATGATCGCCGACGAGTCCTCGACGGTGAGGTCGGTGAACAACGTGGTCATCTGCGGCGTCGTCACGCGCATGATGATGAAGGCGAAGAAGCCCACCAGGGCAACCGTGACGGCGAACATCGCTGCCAGGCGCGCGGCGCCGAGACCTTTGAGAAAACTGATCAGACCCTGCACAACCGGCCCCTGAGATTCGGTCTCCGGGACCGACTGGGCAAATTTTGCCGAGGTATGGTTTCCAATAGGTTAACGCGGGTTAACGGATCGCCACATATTTGACGAACGGCAAAAACCGGCTTCCCAAGGGAGAGCCGGTTTTCATCAAATCCGAAACGTTAAGGTTTTGTTTACTGGCGATATTGCTGGATGCGGGTGGTCCGCAAACCGGCCAGACCGTGCTGGTCGATGGAGAACTGCCAGGACAGGAACTCGTCCACGGTCAGCGTGTAACGGCTGCAGGCTTCTTCCAGAGAGAGAAGGCCACCGCGCACGGCGGCAACGACTTCGGCCTTGCGGCGGATCACCCAGCGCTTGGTTCCCGGCGCGGGCAGATCGGCAATTGTTAATGGGCTGCCGTCAGGCCCGATGACGTATTTGACCCTCGGGCGATGGGGTTCTGTCATGGCTTACTCACACTACTCTTAACCACTGAACTCACAGAAACAAACTACGCCCGCCGGCTTAAAATATGCCTAATCCCACAACTCCAATGCGAATAGACTTTATGAAAGGGTTTGTTGACGATTCGGGAAAGGGAAGCACGCCGCATAGGCGAAGTGCAATCTGGGCCTGTGGCGCACCTGTTTGTCTTCCTCGCGCCGCACCCTGACTACAGGCGCGCCTGTCCTTGCAGAGCTTTGTCTACACTCCGTCTGCGGCAAGCAGGGCGAGGCGCGCCGAAGCTGTCGGGTGGATGTCTCGGCTGGGCAATTCACGGACGAAGCCCATCGGCGATCGGGCAAGATTGTCCAGCAGGGGCATTTCCTTGGAGCATCGGTAACGCAGTATCTCTTTATCCGAAAGCTGCCTGGAAGCTCGTGCCTTGAACTCGTCGCTTGTCAAAGAGAGCGCTACTGCAATCAAGATGCAGTTATTCTGAAGATCCCATTCGATCCCGTAGGCGAGAGCCAGGACCGCCTCGCGCCCGACAGCGGTCGACAGACCGAACTCCTCCCGCAGACCTCTCTGGAAGCAACTCATCAAAGGGTCCGGCGTTTCGAAATCCTCGCCCTTGAACTGTTCTTCGAAGCTGGTCGCCCAGGCGCCCGGCAGATAGGCCGCATGGAGCGAGCGCTGCGCCTCGACGACATATCCGTCGCTTGTGCGTATCAAGGCGTGAAGAGTCGCGATGCCGGGGAGGGCCGCGGTCGTCGTATCCTCAAAAGCTGCATAGGTGCGCGCCGCTCCTTCGACATGCGCTCTGAAGCGGGTGTCGAAGCGGGCTTGCCAACATTGTTGGTTCTTCTCCTTGCGGTCATCGGCGGGGCGCATCGTAAATTTTCTATCGAGTTCGCGAGCGAGATCCCGGAAAAAATCGCGCCGGTCGAGTAGCGCCTTGTGCGCGCGCCGCGGTGCTGCCCAATTCGACGGCGCCGCCAGAATCGTCTGTTTCGTGCGATCGAAGGCAACGAAGGCCAGTTTTCGTTCCAGCTCGGGTCCGACATCTCGGTCACGCTCGCCCGGTGCGAGCCAGTCCGGTATGGTCGGAAGGGGGCCGTCGACAACCTCGATGCGGGCATTCGATGCCATGCGATGTCCGACGAAGCCGGCTGTCACGAGCGCAGTCGGGTCGCAATCCAGGGCGCTTGCGAGTTCGATGAGTTCTTCCGCTCGCTGTTCGCCGACATATGCAGCACGGGCTGCACATGCCCGAATGAAGGCTTCACCAAATCGCTTCCGCGCATCTGGCCTGTCGGTGAGATATTCGCCCTGGTTTGACAAGGCCTGTATCAATGCCGTTTCGGTTACGTCGACATTCTCAAAGGTCAGGAGGTGCAAAAGAAGTCCGCGGGCAAACGGATGGTCAATTGCGCCGAGCTGAACGGCAGTCCTTTCGTGACTGCGTGTATGGACGTGCCACAGTGTACATCCGATCGCGAGCAACGCGGCATCGCGTTCGCTGTCCCTACGACCATTCGCGTGAATGAATTCCGCGGCGTCCGTCAGATATTTCTCGACTTGCTGCCAATCCGAGTAATCTCCGCGATTGTCGTAGTCGAATGTCGACAGGCCTTCTTCGATCTCCTCGATCGAGAACGGCGTCCGATCGCGATGCCTCATCTGGGTATCGCAGTTTGTTTCAATTTCCAGTTCGGCGTCGTCCAACGCTCGCAGCAATGTCGGGCGCATACGGTCGGTCATACCTGCGATAAGGCTTTTATGTCGCTCGATGATCTCCATAGCCTGTTTGTATCTGCTGGAATCCAGTTCGCAGAAGCCGACCGCTGCGCGCGCAGTGTAGCGGACAAGTGAGGGGTCGCTATGGATAAATTCATCATCTCGGCACAGGGCTTCGAATTGCGCGAAGGATTCGTCATGATTTTTGAGACGAGTGAGGGTCTCCAGCAGGCGCCCTCGCCATTTCGCTTTTTTGATGTGATCCACAAACGCATTCAACAGCTCGCCATCCGTATCTTCGAATGATCCAAGTGCTGCGGCCGAAAGCACCGAGCCGACCGAACTCAGCGTTTCCTGAGTAATCACGTTGTTATCGAGGTGCGTGATCGCCTCTCCTGCTTTCAGTTCGGGAGGCCGCTCCGCGAGACGTCCTTTCAGGATCGAACGGATGGCTCGATCAAAGATAGGCAGCTTTGCGGTTACGACAGATTGGCTATTCCAGCCGGCGGCCAAAAGATTGGGTGCGGCATTCTTGTTCTCTACCAGTCGCAAGAACTCGTTGAAATAGCTTTCGATTGTCTTGAGATCATCGCAATCCGCTGCGGCTTGGACAACTCCTTCGCCGATAACTTGGCCAAATCCACGTGAGAGGAGCTCTAGACTGCTCCGCAAGAGTGCCTCGTTACCCCGCACGACGCGCGCGATGTTGAAACTGTCAACGACATCGTGGCGTAAACGCAATACCGGTCCGCGGGCGGTCTTTTCGCGGACGACGATGCTGTTGTTGCCAAACAGCCAATCGAGATGCTCTTTGACGTGTCGGCTCTCCTTTTCTAGCCGATCTTCTTGAATATCGAACCGACCTGACTCTAGTTGCTGTAGTGCGAGGATTTTGAGGAGCTCCATCCGCCGATTTCGCACATTGTCGCGATTCAGTTCCCCCTGCGGAGGAGTGATAGCGTGATTGAACAAGGCGAGGAGTAGAGCACTTTGGCTGCTCCATGGCTTTGCGTGTTGACCGCCTTTCAGAAACAGAGCGATGTCCGTGAAAACGATCTGTCGTAGGAAGGATTGATCGCCGGAGAGGTTGTTCAATGCGAGAAGTTCGGTGATGGATCCTTCGTCGAGGTCGCCCAGCGGATGCACGGAGGCATTGTCCACCGGAAGACCGGCTCGCACATTGGCCCACGCCTCCGGGCGCGTTGTCGCAATAAGCTTGCCGCGGCCTCTCAGACTTTCGACAGCCTTTGTCGTTACGCGAAGATCCTCAGCTCGCTCCAGACTGTCGGTCACAAAGCAGAGCTGTCCCTTGAAGCGATGAAGTCCTTCGTCTTCGAGGGTGAAGTTGTCTTTGGGATCCAGCCAGTGAAGGCCGAGCGCTTTTCGCAGGTGCGCGTCCATCACCGTGGGGTCCACTCCCGGCATGACAATCGGGAAAAAAGTGTCGGGGTGCCTTTGGATGGCTTCAATGATGCACTGGGCGACAAGCGCGGTTTTCCCAACGCCACCGGGCCCCGATACTATAACGGCAGCGCGGGACTCCTGAGACTTAGCCAGCGCTCTAATGGCACTCGCTATCTCGCGTCGGTCTTTCTGGGATCTTATTGCGACGTCGAGCTTGTCTCTGCTCAATCGCTGGTCGAGTATTTTTTGCGCCCAGACTTCAGCCGCTTTCTGTTGCTCTTTCAACTTCTGCATAAAGTAGCGTCGCACGCTCACCAGGATCGGCCGGCAAATCGCTTGCCATTGAGCTTCGGAGATCCGGTCTGGAAAGCGGGCGAAATCTTCAGGAAAGGGATCCATCCGCTGGTGAAGCTCGCTGAAAACCAGCTTGCTCACTTGAGAAGGAGTTGCCTCTTGTGGACTGTGGCGGGATACGCGTTCTCTCAAAAACTCCACGCCATCACGCCCGAACGGAAGGACGACGATCGGAATCTCGTTGACACGCGAGCCTGTCTCGAAGGGGGGGAGCGCCGAGTAGATCTCGTCGACGATCTCGTCCGTCTCATTCGGATCCGTCCTGACGCGCTCCTCCTTGTCTCCTGGCGGTGTCGCGAGAACAACAAGAGTGGGTCCCAGGCCCGGAGCCAGTTTGCCGTCGACTTCCCTTCTGATCGCGCCGCGCCATTGCTGCCTGTACGCGGATCCGTTGATAAATCCGTTCGTGTCGCGAAAGACGCGAAGATTGTAGGTTTTTGTGAGACGAGCTTCCAGCGCCTCGCCCAGTTCGGCAAACTGGGACGTGCGATAACTAATGAAAATATCGTAGGTGGAGTCGATGACGGGTTGACTACTGGTCTCCGGCATTTGCACCCCCGAGTTTTATGCGTTGAGCTGCTCTGCAGACATCTTGCGATCAGCGCTAGTGTGTCTGAGCGCGGAGAACAGGTTGAGTTATTTCAGTTAGGGCGCGGCACGCAGAAGGTTAGCCTTCATGCCGCGAGCTTCTTAATGCAATCATAGGTAGATTACATTCAGATGTCGATCCGGCGGAATAGCGTTTCCGACCCTGATTGATGGAAGCATAAGTCAAGGTGCTAGCGTGGCCTGAAGCCCCTTGAGGATCAGGGCGACAATTCGTTGTGGATCGTCGGCATTCACCAGCTCGATATTTTCATCGTCCGAAAGACCATTGCGGAGAGCCTTTGACAATCCCGCCGATCCCCGTTCGGCCAGCCAGTGACGAAGATCTTCCGGAGTCTGTACGGCGCGACCGCGCTTTCGATATTCGTTGCGCAATTCATCGGCGCCAGGAATGGTGGATAGCCACGCGCTGGTAAGCTCCTTGCGCTCCACGCCGCGAAGCGCATCGGCAAGAAGCCGTGCGGCCCCGCCGAAGAGGCCGAGCAGATAGAGCGGTTGACCGGCCTCCAGAGCAATGACACCTTCCTCCAATACGCCCGGCCAAATGCCCCGGTAGTTTTCGAGACCGCCGCCCATCGCAACCCGTGCAGAGGTGTTCCTTTGCATTTCTCTGCGCATGAACGTCAGTGATCGTGCCCAGGCATAGCGCTGAGGCAATGTGTCAGGCGGAAAAAAACCGTTGGCGTGCGCGTTCAATTCCTGCGACGTCACGTCCAGATCATGCGGACGCTTTTGGTCTCTGAGCCTCGCCTCCTGACCGTAAATTCGTAGTTCCGCATCGGTAAACCGGTAATGAATCGGCCAGGCGACCCAATTGTCGATGGGGGCAAATGTCTTTGCGACGTCGTTGGTGAACAGCGGCGAATGACTGCGGACCATCGCCAGCAGACGTTCCACGTAGTTGATGTCGTTGGCCTCCATCGCGATGCCTGGCGGCGTCTCGTGGCCGAGCACGCCGCCATATGCGACCCGAAGCCCGGAGATGAGCAAATAGAGGACAAGGTCGTCGGCCAGCGTCGCCAGATGTTCTGGACTTCCTCCATAGAGCGAGGTGTCTGGCGAGTTTGACAGTGAAACTGCGATCGTCTGAATTCCAGGGGGGCGCTTCCAGCGGGCAAGTTCGCTGAGCGGTGTCGTCAGCTCGATACCGGGCGGGGGCTTCGGCTGCAATCTGTCCAATTCCTCGCGGCCGAGTGGCGGGTCAGGGTACCAGACTCGAGTCGTATCCGACGGCAGGTGAGCCAGCGTGAGTGCTTCAGGCGGCGTACCGAGCACATACTCGTTCGCCACGGCTGAGGCCAGCAGGCGACGGTGGTCGTGCTGATAGCGGAGCGCTTCAAGCAATCCCGCTTCGAGGACGAGAGCTGCGTCCTCCGCTTCCCACTTTCTTCTCCGTTCGGCCCAGCCAGCATCGTCCATGCTGTCAGAGGTCGCAATCGCAGCGCGCCACCGCAGTGTTACGGCGTTGCCAAGATAAGGGAATAACCGGCTGACCGTTGCTTCGATCGCATCCACGACGATGAACGGGAGGCCTGCAAGTTTGGCGTCCAGCAATTCGCGGCGGCACCATTCCCGGCTCGACCACGAGTCCGTTAGTACAGCGACCAGAACATTTGAGCCAAGCACGCCCTTCTGAATCTCGTCAGGGAAGCGGCTGCCGGACGGAATATCGGCACTATCAAACCAGCTCTTTAGCGGCAGCTCAGTCAAGGTTGCCTGAATCGCCCGGACTGGTCCCTCGGCAATGGCCGCCGGATCTGTCGGCAAATCCGTCTTGGCATGACTGATAAAAAGCCTGACGGGGACATCCGGCAACTCATCGACCGGCCGCCCACCGGCCTTTGGAAGATCCTGTAGCGCGCGCAAGGCACGAACCGCTATATGCAGGATGAGATGCCGATCCTTTTGCTGTTCTTGACGGGCATCGAGACGCACGAAGCTTATATCGCTCAGGTCCGGCGACAATTTTAGCCCGTTTGCATCCAGCGCGACCGGCAATATCCGGTGAGGACTCGCACCTGTCGGGGGATGTTCGTCGAGAAGGTCCGCGACCAGTTTTCCCCACTTGTCGGCGACACTCCGATCGCTGTCGCGCGCGCGACGGGCCATTCGTTCATCGACCAGCACCACAACGATTTCGCGTTCGGCAGAGAACTCGATCCTTGATGGCGGGCTTCCGTCCGGCTGTTTTGGTCCGTAGCGCACGGGGATGCGCGGTCCATCGCCCATGGGGCGGGCTGAAAAGGTCCGATACAGGCGGGCCGCTAGGTCTCGCGCCACGTCGGATTCCCAGTGGAACAGCAGTTGGATACGGAGCGGCGCGATCATCTCGGTCTCGCAAATTCGCATGACCGGAGGATAGGAGATCCGATGTCAGCGTATTCTATCGTAAGTTATATAGTATATAATTATGACGTTTAGGATGTATGAGCAGGCGTGTCTCGTCGCTGACGTGTTTGCACAGAGCTGGTTTTATGCGGCGAAACCTTATAGAGGATAGATTGAGGCGGCTGAAACACGTGCGCGATAGATCGCGATGTTAGGCGACGGGCGGTGGTGAAGCTTGGTCCGATTCACACTGGCGTGGATCAGGTTGTCTGATCGGTCTGTGTCGATGGCGGTGTTGTCGATGTCGGGCGTACCACGCGCTTGATCTTGTCGACGGTGTAGTTGGCGCCGTTGATCGACAGCAGCGCCGGGCTTGCCGAGAGGTCGACGGAGTCGACGATGCCCTGCACCTCGGTCGAGATCGCGACGTCCTTGCCGTTGTTGTCCTTGCCCGTGGCCGTTAGCGTGTAGGAGCCCTCGGGATACTGCACGCCGTCATTGCCCTTGCCGTCCCAGACGAAGCTCGCATTGCCCTGTTTGATCGAGTAGTTGCCGGAATAGACGACGCTGCCGGCCGCGTTGGTGATGCTGACCTTCGCCGTGGTGTCCTTGTCCGCGAGCAGGTTCCATGTGGCCGAGGTCTTGAACTGCGCGGTCGAACCATCGACGGCGACATTGTTGCCGACATAGACCAGCGCCTGGGTCGCCTGTGTGGCCTTCTCCATCTCGACCAGCGACTTCAACTGATCGTTCGACTTCAGCTGCTGTTCGACCTGGGCGAACTGCACGAGCTGCTGGGTGAACTGGTTGGTGTCGAGCGGGTCGAGCGGATTCTGGTTCTGAAGCTGCGTGGTGAGCAGCGTCAGGAAGGTCTGGAAGTTATCCGCGATGCCTGTCGTGGCGCTCGAATTGGTGCTCGAATTCGCGCTCGTATTCGTCGAGGTGCCGGAGACGACAGGGTTCGCATAAGTCGCATCAACTGCCATGGGTCACTCCTCAGATACTGATGTCGACGCCGCCATTGGCGCCATACATGCGGCCATAGCCGCGTGCTGCAGGGGCCACGGTGACGGTGTCGTCGTCATTGATGGTCAGGCGGTGCATGTGGCGACCGGACTGGTCGCCATTCTGCTGCTGTTGCTGCTGCTGCGGGGACTGGTCGCGCAGCGAGAACTGCAAGCCGCTGTCATTGGTCTTCAGGCCGGCCTGTTCGAGTGCGCGCTGCAGCTGCGGCGCGTCCTGGCGCAGCATGGTCAGCGTTTCCGGCTTCTCGACCGTGAGATGCGAGGTGACATTGCCGTGCTTGTCCACCTCCAGGCGGACATCGATACGGCCGAGCTCGGCGGGATCGAGGCGAATGTCGAACGATGTCTTGCCGGCCTTGGCCGACTGCGCGATCTCGACGGCGACGCCGGACAGCGGCACCGGCGGATTGGCGGCGACCTGCGGTGTGAGTTGCTGAGCGGCGGCGACGTTGTTGGTTGCCTGCAGATGGGTCGGCTGCGGCAGCGGCGTATTGGTCGGTGCAGCCAGATCGAGCGAAGCCGTCGGCGGCGCCTGCTCGGTGCGATGCGCGCGGTGCTGCTCGGCTGCGGGCTTGGCTTCGGCGCTGACGGCATTCGTATCGGCCTTCGGCACTTCCGCTGTCGGCTGATCCACCTTGCCTTCGGCGATGTGCTTCGGCGCGGCGGTGCCAGCGGTCGGCGCGGCCGGCGTCGATGCGTCGGTCTTGCCTTCCGGCTTCGCTTCACCGGTCGCTGCCGCCTGGGTCGCGGTCTTGGCGGTTTCACTGCCTTCGGTCTTCTTTTCGCCCTTCGCTGCGGCCGGCGTTGCGCCTGCGATCATGGCGGCAAAGGTTGCTTCGGCTTCTGCGGGCGCTTCGCTTGGCAAGGTGCTGGTCTCCGGCGCGGCCACCTGGCCGGCGTCGAGCTTGGCTTTCAGCGCGGCGGCCGCGGCGATGGCGAGCGGCTGCGGGCTGCCGCCGGTTTCGGGCGTCTCGGTGCTGGCGGTGGGATCGGTGGCAGGTCCGGAGGATAGAAGAGTGGTTACCGGTACCATTTCGACCACCACTTTCTGCGTGGCAGCATTGGCATCGGTGCCGTCGGCGGATGCGTCGTCGCTTGTGGCATCCTTGTGGCCGTCGATGGAATCCACTTTTGAATCAGTGGTTTGATCTGACTTGGCCGATTTATCGTCGTTGCGCGCGGTTTTGCCGGTTTGCGGCTTGTCCGTTGCGGCATCGGTGCGGCGGTCTTGCGGCGAGGATGCGGCACGGTCATCGCGGCGATCGGCAGCCTTTGGGCGGTCCGCCACCGGACGATCATCGCGCCGGGCGGGCGCTGGCATGTCCGGACGCGCGGCCGGGGCGGGAGCGGTATCCGTGGTCGAGGTCGTTTGTTCGACCAGCGAACCGAAGTGATCCGACATGGAAGGTCCGTCGTCGCGTGCGGATTTGGCGCGCGCGGACTGCGGCGAGAGGGTCGAGGCGATATCGGACGAGACGCTAACCACGGGCGGCCTTTCGAGAACGGTTCCAGCTCTCTTTCAGCAAGGACCGGGCCAGTGATGTGTCACTGCTCGTATCTAAGATATTTCAATAGGTTAGATAGAGAGGTGCGCCGGTCCGCATGGTCGTATGGCCCCTCCGTTTCTGCCCGGCGGCAAGATTTGCCGTTCGCAGATGGCCTGTCGCGATTGATTGAGGTCAAGGCCGCCTATATTAAAGTGCGCTATCTCAGGCATCGTTGGACTTTGCGTAAGTTCCGGGATTGCCTCATGTTTTCCTGATCGCATCGGTTTAGGCCGGCGGCGGTCGCAGCTCATGGCCTTGAACCATGCTCAACAGTCTCGATCTCGAAGGTCGTCCGGAGGACACCCGTGTCGTTGTCGCCATGTCCGGCGGTGTCGACTCGTCGGCGACGGCCGCGCTGTTGAAGTCGCAGGGCTATGACGTCGTCGGTATCACCCTGCAGCTCTACGATCATGGCGCGGCGATGCATCGCAAGGGCGCGTGCTGTGCGGGGCGTGACATTCACGATGCGCGCGATGTGGCGGAGCGGATCGGGATCCCGCATTACGTGCTGGATTACGAGTCCAAGTTTCGTGAGCAGGTGATCGATAATTTTGCTGCGAGCTACGCGCTCGGCGAAACGCCGGTGCCGTGCATCGAATGCAATCGCTCGGTGAAGTTCAAGGATCTGCTGACCACCGCGCGCGAGCTTGGCGCGCAGGCGTTGGCGACCGGACATTATGTAGCGTCGCGTCATCTCGGCAATGGATCGCGCAGCATGGTCTGCGCGGCGGATAGCGACCGCGACCAGAGCTACTTCCTGTTCGCCACCACGCAGGAGCAGCTCGACTATCTCCGCTTCCCGCTCGGCGACATGAGCAAGCCGCAGACGCGCGAACTGGCGCGGCAGTTCGGACTCTCGGTCGCCGACAAGCAGGACAGCCAGGACATCTGCTTCGTGCCCACCGGCCGCTACACCGACATCGTCGAGAAGCTGAAGCCCAACGCCATGGAGCCCGGCGACATCGTCGACACCGATGGCCATGTGATCGGCCGCCATCATGGCATCGCGCATTTCACCGTCGGCCAGCGCCGCGGTCTCGGCATCGCATCATCGGCGCCGCTCTATGTGATCCGTCTCGATGCGGAAACGCGCCGCGTGGTCGTCGGCCCGCGCGAGGCTCTGCGCATGCACAGGATCGCGCTGCGTGACGTCAACTGGATCGGCGGCGGCCATATCGACACGGCCATCGGCAACGGGCTCGAAATCTTCGTCCGCGTGCGCTCGACGCGTCCGCCGCAGCCGGCCTGGCTGCGCAAGGTGGATGGCGCCTATGAAGTCGAACTCGCCGGCGGTGAGGAGGGGGTCTCTCCCGGCCAGGCCTGCGTGTTCTATGACGCGCAGAGCGGGCAGGCCCGCGTGCTCGGCGGCGGCTTCATCAAGAGTGCTGCGGCGAAAAGCGCTTTAGGCGCCGCCAATCGCAATGCTAATGTCCCCGACGTCGCAGCGATGCGCGTGTAAGGAGTTTGGGCAGGGGCATGGCTGGCGATATCGACCGCGCGGGGGTCGCGAAGGCTTACGGGCGCTGGGCGCCAATCTACGACATGGTGTTCGGCAAGGTGTTCGATGAAGGTCGTCGCTCGACCATCGCCGAAGCCGACCGCATTGGCGGTCGCGTGCTCGATGTCGGCATCGGCACCGGCCTGTCGCTGCTCGACTACGCCCGCACCACGCAGATCTGCGGCGTCGACATTTCCGAGCCGATGCTCCGCCGCGCGCATGAGCGCGTGCAAAGGCACAATCTCACCAATGTCGAAACGCTGGCGGTGATGGATGCGAAACATCTCGCCTTCCCCGACAATCATTTCGACGCCGTGGTGGCGCAATATGTGATCACCGCGGTGCCCGACCCCGAAGCGACGCTGGACGATTTCATCCGCGTGCTGAAGCCGGGCGGGGAGCTCATCCTGGTCAATCACATCGGCGCTGAAAGCGGCCCGCGCAGACTGTTCGAACTGGCCTTCGCCCCGCTGGCCCGCCGGCTCGGCTGGCGTCCGGAATTTCCGTGGGACCGCCTCGTGAACTGGGCCAAGGGCCATGGCGGCGTGACTCTCGCCGAACGCCGTCCGATGCCGCCGATGGGGCACTTTTCGCTGATCCGGTATGTGAAGGGCTAGTGCCGCCACTCGTCCGAGTGCTTTGGCTACCCAGTTGACATTGATGTATTCGGACGAGCAGTAGCATGAAGGGGCGGCGTGGCGATACCTTTGCGCCCCCGGCACGGGGGATCGAGCATGTCGAACCTCTGGCGAAGATTCTCTCAGAGATTTGCGCAGAAAAATCCCGAACTCACCGCTGACGTGCTGGTCAATCCGGTTTGGACGACGCCCCGTAAATCCCCGATATGCGACGGAAGGCTTCCTTCGGCTCCCAAGGCGGCATTTGCTCGGAGAGCGGATGACCCTTCGGATAGGTCTTCACGAGCGAGAAGCTCATCATGTCCAGATCGCGTGCATTTTCGCCATAGGGGAACGTTGGGAACGAGAACACATAGACGAATACGCCAGCCACATCAGCGCCAGCCAACAAGCCGAACTGCTCGGCCACGTAGTCGGACTGCTCTCGCTCGCTCCGTGTCGGGACGATGCCGTCAGCGTAGATGCCGGTGCCATCGGGACCGACCCCGTGCAAGCGCATGAAACCGCCCGCCCCTAGCAAGCCGGCCCCTTCGTAAGCACAGCAGCCGAACTCCATCACGACGAGCGGCTTGCCAATTCGATAGTCGTCCAAAATCTCCACGTAGTGCTCGGCGGTCTCGTGGGCTCGATAGTGATCAATCCCGACGATGTCGAAGATGCTCCAATCGACCTGTTCCCACATCCCGGCGGAGTAGGTGATCGGGCCTCCAAACTGATCACGGGTCACTTTCACGATGCCGCCGAGGGCAACATTGAGCATTTTGCTCTTCTCGCTGAGCCAAGCCTTGGCATCTTCGGGCTTTCGTTGGGCGAGGCCGACAAGACTGGGCATCCTTTCCATGAGGGTCGCGCCCTCGAAAATGCCCTCGTTGAACAGTGACATCTCGCAGCCTGCAACGAAGACAATGTCTGCACCTTCCTCACGAAGAGCTTCAGCGGCCCGTGCCGCCTGAGCGAAGTAGTCCTCCAGCTCTGTGATCGGGACATTCATCTTCCAAGGATTGAAGAAGATCGTCAGACCCGCTCCATGCGCGATGCGTGACGCAATGACCAGCCGGTCGATCTCTTCACCTTCGATCCTGATCGCATTCGCGTGGAGTTCGGAGGCAATGATATTGATGTCGTGAGCGGCAAGGGATGGGTTGAAGGGGTCGACCGATAGTGGTTTCCCCGCGGTGAACCTCAACCCAACATCGTAAACCACGCCGCGATACTTCATCACCAAGCCTTTTCTGATGCCAATCCGGGGGCGCGCTGCGGATGTCAAACGACCTACAGCGGCCCTCGGCGGAACTGCTCTACCCTTCATCAATCCTATTCAAGCCGCTTTCGAGACCGCGCGATGCGCGGTCGCACTGTTGTGGCTAGCATCTCCTTGGCGGGAAAGACGCAATTTGCGTTCGTTGTTCACTGGAGGTGCATAGATTACACAGACCTAAAAATCAGTGCAGGTGTCCCATCGGGTCCAAGGGACTACGCCCTCGATGCTGGCGAGGACGACCAACACCTCACTGAACTTCGATCCGAAGTGAGACTTCAGGCTTGGGGGACGCGGACGACAACGCGAATGCGGTTGCCGTGCCGTCCGAGGTAAGTCCCGAGTTTGGGCCTGGGCATTGATTAGTCTGGCGGGAGGGACTTGAGGCGCGCGCCACGATGTCCACCCAACAAAGCATGATTTTGATTTTATATTCAGTTGCTTAAATGGATATCGAGGCTTCAGGAGGTGTCCCTCTTCCTCCCCACCGCGCGTGGCTACGCCACGTTTGAAGGAGGGGGCACGCGCTTCGGAGCGAGTTTGACGGAACATCCGGGACCGCTGGCTGTTCTCCCCGCATGAGGATGAATCGTACGCTGCTCATCGCAGGTCTTATGATCGGGAACGCCCATGCTGCGTTTGCGCAGGCACCGCCTGCGCCCGCAACGCCGCCGGCGCAGACTGCGCCGCCCGCGGCGGATCGCGCCAATGCCAATTGCACGCCGACGCAGACGAATGCGCAGGGCAACATTACCGCGGATACGACCGGAAAGAGTTCGGAACATCTCGGCGACAAGCTGGCACGTTCGGATGGCGTGCTGTGTCCGCCGAGCAATGTCGATCCGGCCATGCGTGCGCCGGCGCCGAAGTCGGACAACAGCAACACGCCGGTGATCCCGCCGCCGGGGAGCCCGGGTGGGGACCAGAGTGTGCGGCCGAAGTGACGCGCTAACCCGTCACCCGTCATTGCGAGCGCAGCGAAGC
>JAEXHR010000385.1 GCA_023449855.1 Pseudomonadota bacterium
TGCCCTCCCGAGCGGGCGAACGGCAGATAACCGAGCTCGTCAAGCACGATCAGGTCGAGCCGCGACAGCTGCGCCGCCAGGGTCCCGCCTTTGCCGATCCGGGTCTCCTCTTCGAGGCGTGTCACCATCGGAGCCGAGCTGATCGAGCCGGCTCGTTACTATATAGGCTGTGCCGACTGCTCGGATCGCAGCGACGCTAGGATGGCTTTGTCCCTAAGCGCTGCCACCGCAGGCGGGCAGGGGAGCGGGCCAGCTATGGCGCCCGCCGCTGATCTGTGCATGATTGTGCGCAAGCCCACCGGAGGATTTCACATGGCTACGCAACCAGGCGCTCCCGGCCCCGACATTATCCAGCCCCAGTCGCCGCCCGAAACGCCGGTGCCGATCAGGCCCGAAGAGACGCCGTTGCCGGACGACCCGACAGTCCTTCCCGACCAGCCGGACATCGCCAATCCGGGGGTGGCGCCGATCGAGTTGCCGCCAACGCCATAAAGTTCAAAAAAGGGAAGCGGCTCCTGCAAGCCCGACACCCGATGCGATCACCGAGGCGACAAGCGGTCCGGCCGCTTGCCAGCCTCGACCTCGCGGACCGGCGAGACCGAACGCCAGCATGGCCTTGAATGCGGTATTGGCGAGCACCGGCACCGCGAGCACCAGCCCCGCCGTCTGCCCGTCCAAGGTTTCTGCCGGCATTCCCGAGAGCGTCAGCACGGCCGCATCGACGTCCATGAGGCCGGTCAGCCCAAGCGCGACCACGACACCTTCATCTCCGAACTCGGCCAGCGCCCAACGCGCCACGACGGTCATCAAGCCAACCAGCGCCGCCAGGATCAGCGCGGGTCGGAAATCGAGCGGATTGCCGAGTGCGATCTCCGCGGATCCGGCGGCCTTGCGCCGCGATCGCACCGCGAGCAGCGTCGTCGAGGAGCCGACGAGAAAGGCTGGAACCATGGCGACGGCGAGCGAACGACCCGCCGCGGGCACCAGCAGCGTGGTCAAGACCTGGACCCGAATGAACATGACGAGCGAGGCGAGCGCGATGCCGGCGATCAGGGGGGCCGCGGGCGCGTCCGGTTCGCGCAGTCGCCGCGCATAGGCGGCGGTCACCGCCGTCGATGAGACCAGCGCGCCGCACAGCGCCGTCACCATGATGCCCCGCTCGGCGCCGAGCCGGCGCGAGGCGACATAGCCCACGAACGACAGACCGAGCACCACCACGACGACCATCCAGATCTGCCGGGGGTTCCAGGCGCCATAGGGGCCGTAGCTGGCATCGGGCAGAAGCGGCAGCACGACGAGCGCCACCAGCGCGAACCGCGCGATCGACTCGATCTCGGCTTGCGTCATGCCCTTGAGTATCGCGTGCGCCCGGCTGCGCATGGAGAGTATAAGCGTGGTCACGGCGGCCAGCGCCAGAGCTTCGGTGACCATGGCCTTGGTTGCGAGGAAGCCGAGCGCGAAGGTGATCACCGCCACGATCGTGTTGGTCACAGAGAGACTCGCCTGGCGCTCGAGTGTGCTTCGATAGCCGAGTACCAGCGAGAACAGGACGGCGAGGCTGACGGCCGCGGCGACGAGGTCGGGAAGCAATCCGGCGATGCCGCCGGCCAGCCCCAGGAGCGCGAACGTGCGCAGACCGCTGACCCGGCTTCCATCGGTCGCATCGCGTTGCCGCCATCCCCGCTCGATCCCGATCAGGACGCCCACGGCGAGCGACGCGGCAAGATTGCGCAGTATCGCAGCCTCGAGGATCATCATAGGCTGAGCGCCTGCGGCTGGAAGGTGTCGTCGTGAAACCGCTCGATGCTCAACTTCGTAACTCTCCACGCCTCTCTGGATCCGCAGGATGCGCCCCGCGCTCGACACATGCCAGTGATCGCAGCTCGCCCGCGCCGACCAGGGTAATCGCCGCAGGGGTGAATGGAAAGCGCCGCTCGGTCACGGTGGCGAGGAGCTGCCAGGATTGCTATGCCGGACGGAGGACCGGCGAGACGTATGGCAGCTTGAGAGCGATGCAGGAAAACAGAGTGTCTGAGAAATGCCGCAAATAGGGCCCGACCGTCTGCGAGACGATGGCCGCATGACCGGCGAGGATCTTGCTCTCCTTGTCAACGGCGTTCACGATCTTGCTCTCTACATGATCGATCATGACGGGAACATCGTCATCTGGAACGAGGGAGCCTGCCGACTGTTCGGCTGGAGCAAGACGGAGGTCGTCGGTAGGGGCGCCGCCTTCGGCTATCCCGATGATGCCGTAGCGCAAGGCGCACCGGCGCGCGACCTCGCCGCCGCGCTCGAGCAGGGCAGGGTCGAGTTCGACGCCTGGCGGGTGCGCAAGGACGGGACGGAGTTTCTGGCGCATGTCGCGTTGACCGCGCTGCGTGACGAAACCCAGGCTCTTCACGGCTTCGCTGTCACCGTGCGCGACATCACCGACCAACGGGCCAATGACGCTGCTCTCCGGAACAGCGAGAACCATTTGCGCTCCATTCTCTCGACCGTTCCCGACGCCATGATCGTCATCGACGAGCATGGCATCATCCTCTCGTTCAGCGCGGCCGCCGAAAGGCTCTTTGGCTATGCCGAGCGCGAGGTGGTCGGCCGCAACGTGAGCGTCCTGATGCCTTCGCCCGATCGGGAGCGGCACGACGGCTATATCGCACGCTATCTCAACACCGGCGAACGGCGGATCATCGGCATCGGCCGGGTGGTCTTTGCCCAGCGCAAGGACGGATCGACCTTCCCCATGGAACTTTCCGTGGGCGAGGCGACGGGCGAAGATCAGCGGCTGTTCACCGGGTTCATCCGCGACATCACCGAACGTCAACGCACCCAGGAACAGCTGGAGGAACTGCAGTCCGAGCTGATCCACGTGGCCCGGGTCAGCGCCATGGGAACGATGGCCTCAACGCTGGCGCACGAGCTCAACCAGCCGATCACGGCGGTCGCCAACTATGTCGAAGCGGTGCGCGATCTTCTTGGCCAGCCCGATCCCGAGGATCTGCCGATGATCCGCGAAGCGCTCGACGACGCTGCTGGCGAAGCGATGCGGGCAGGGCATATCGTGCGCCGCCTGCGCGACTTCGTTGCGCGGGGCGAGGTCGAGAAAACCGTTGAGAAGCTGCCTTTGCTGATCAACGAGGCGGCCGCGTTCGGGCTGATGGGCGCAAGCGAGAAGTCGATCGACGCACGCTTCGACCTCGACCATGATGCAGCCGACGTTCTCGTCGACAAGATCCAGATCCAGCAAGTGCTGGTGAACCTGATCCGCAACGCGGTCGAGGCGATGAGCGGTTCCGACGAGCGCGTGCTGACGGTCAGCACCGGCCCCGACCAGCCCGGATTTGTCCGCGTGACGGTCGGCGACAGCGGACCGGGTGTTGCGCCCGAAGTAGCCGCGCAGCTTTTCACCGCCTTTGTGAGCACGAAAAGCGAAGGCATGGGCCTTGGACTTTCGATCTGCCGTACAATAGTCGAAGCAAATGGCGGACGAATCTGGATGGAGCCCCGTGCCGAGGGCGGGACCCGTTTCAATTTCACTTTGGTAAGAGCGGAGCCGGAGAAGTTGGATGGTTGATAAGCGTATGATCCACATTGTCGACGATGAGGACGCTATTCGCCGTTCGGCCAGCTTCATGCTCAAGACGTCCGGATTTGCCGTTACGACCTGGGTTTCCGGCGTCGAATTCCTGAAGAACGTCAAGAGTGCCGAGCCTGGCTGCATTCTGCTCGATGTACGCATGCCCGAAATGGATGGTCTCGAGGTGCAGCAGGCGCTCAGCGAGCGCGGTGTCGCCATGCCCGTCGTGATCCTGACCGGGCATGGTGACGTCTCGATCGCGGTGCGCGCCATGAAAGCGGGTGCCATCGACTTCATCGAGAAGCCCTTCGAGAAAGCGGTTCTGCTTTCGGCGATCGAAAGCGCCTTCGAGCGCCTCAACGATTCCGAAGGGCGCGCAACCCGCGCTTCGGAAGCCAGCGTGCTGATCGCCGGTCTGACGGCCCGCGAGCAGGATGTTCTCAAGGGCCTTGCTCAGGGCCTGCCCAACAAGACGATCGCCTACGACCTTGGCATTTCGCCCAGAACCGTGGAGGTGCACCGGGCCAATCTGATGACCAAGCTCAATGTGAGAAGCCTTTCCGACGCCCTGCGCATCGCCTTTGCCGCCGGGGTCGGCAGCTGAGGTCCGGACGTTTACGTAGCGACGGCCCGGCCCATTGGTGACATTCCCGGCGCTCCGGCAATGACGCCGGATATGGTGATGTCTCTCATGGCTGGCGATACACGTTCAGGTTCTGCAAAAGCTCGGCCGCGCTTGCTGCTAGTCGAGGACGACGCAGGCGTCCGCCGCTCGTTGCAGCTGCTGCTGCAGGCAAAGGGCTTCGATGTGCGTGCCTATGCGACGGGCGCCGCTCTGCTGGCCGATCCATCGGTCGATGGGGCCAGTCTGTTTGTCGCCGACTATAGCATGGACGACCTCGACGGCATCGAGGTCCTGTCGCGGCTGCGCACGCGCGGATGGGTTGGGCCGGCGGTGCTCATCACCGCTTATCCGTCACCGACGCTCGATGCTCGCGCCCGCGCTAAAGGGTTCGACGTCGTGCTCGAGAAGCCGTTCCGCGACCATGTGCTGGTCGAGACGGTAACGAAGCTTTCCGAACGGAGGGTGTGATGGACGCTCAGCCTGCCACCGCTCAAGCGGCGGAGCAGACAATTGCCCTGATCGGGATCGGTGACGACGAGCAATTTGCCATCGCTCGCGCGGCATGCAGCGGCACGCTCAAATGGCGCGGGACCTATCCCTCGATCGCAGCGCTGGCTGACGTGCAAATCGACGAGGGCTGCATTCTCCTGATCGACGAGGACACGGCTTCTCCAGACACGATCGACCTTCTCGAGCAGAATGGCGAACCGCGACGTGGCGCCCTCTCCATTCTCCAGACCAGTCGGGCGGAAGTTCGCCACGTCGTGTCCGCCATGAAGCGCGGCGTAGCCGATGTGCTCATCAAGCCCTGTACGCCGGGTCGCCTGAGAAGCGCGGTGTTCGATGCGCGCCATCGTTTCTGCGCAAGTGCGGCACCGGCTGGGCGCATGCACTCCCGATGATCGTGCGGCGTCGATGCATGCCTCGGCACTTGCGAATAGTTGCCGTGCTTTGACGCGGATCAAACAGACGATGGGCTGGCTTGCTCTAGGCTGAAATCTGCCGACGCAAGGCTCTGAGATTCGCCGAAGAGCAGGACAGAAACGCGGAAGGGACAAATGACCGCAACTGAGAACCAGGAACGAAAGACGCCCTTCGACATGATCGGCGGGGCAGGGGTGGTGCGGCAGATCGTCGAACGCTTCTACGATCTCATGGAGAGCGAGACTGACTATGCCGCGCTCCGGGCCATGCATGCCGACGATCTCGCACCGATGCGAGTGTCGCTCGCGGGCTTTCTGACCGCCTGGCTCGGAGGGCCGCGCGACTGGTTCGTCGAGCACCCCGGAGTTTGTATGATGTCCGCTCATGCGAAGCTGGCGATCGATCGGGAAACTGCGCAGCAATGGGTCGATGCCATGCGCCGCGCCGTGGCCGAAGCGCCGATCGATCCCGAGCTGGGATCGAAGATGGTCGAAGCGCTGTCCAGTATGGCGCAGGGCATGGTGCGACGACCGGTAGCCGCAGCCTGACAACCGCGTTTGCAAGCGGCCAGCTTGACTTGGACCGGCCAGGGTCCGAGCGGGACCCTGGCGATTGGTAAGGTGCCCGACGCCGGATCAGCGGCGAGTTAGCGCATCCTCGATCGAGAAATAGCCGACGACGACGGTGAAGAGGGCGAAAACGCCGATCACCAGATATTCGAAATGCGCGCCGATCATGCTGAGCATGAGAGTCTCTCCTGTCTTAAAGTCCGGCTCAGCGTGGCGCGCCGCAGGCTTTAAGACTTTGATCTGCGTCAAAATAGAAATCGGCGGCGAACGATCGTCCCAGAGGCCTTAGATGCAGCGCCCGCCGCGCGTGTGCATACCCCCCGGGTCGAGCCGATTGATCAAGGCTGCGGAGTGCAGGGCGATCATCAGTTCCTCATCGGTGGGGATCACCAGGACACGTACCTCGCTGTCCGGGCTGCTGATCACGCGTTCACTGCTCTCGTTCGCCCCGCTGTCGAGCCGAATACCGAGCCATTCCAGGCGCTCACAAATCTGGCGGCGAATATCGGCATCGTTCTCGCCAATCCCGGCCGTGAAGACGATACCGTCGACCCCGCCCAGCGAGGCGGCCATCGCGCCGCATTCGCGCGCTGTGCGCCAAGCGAAGAGATCGAGGGCGTCTGATGCGTCCGAACTGTCGGCTGCGTGCAGGGCGCGCATGTCGCTGGAGATGCCCGAGACACCGAGCAAGCCCGACTTGCGGTAGAGCAGCGCTTCCACCTCGCCAACGCTCATGCCGAGCTCGGTCTGCAAATGGATCACGACGCCGGGATCGAGCGTGCCGCAGCGCGTGCCCATCATCAGTCCGTCCAGCGCGGTGAACCCCATCGTGGTGTCGACGCTGCGCCCCTTGGATATGGCGCAGAGGCTGGCTCCGTTCCCGAGATGAGCAGCAATCACGCGCCCCGCCGCCAGAGACGGATCCTGCGCGCGCAGCTGACCTATGATGAACTCGTACGACAGGCCATGGAAGCCATAGCGGCGAATGCCGGCTTCGTGAAGCGCGCGCGGCAAGGCGAAGCGCGTCGCTGATTCCGGCATCGACCTGTGAAAGGCCGTGTCGAAGCAGGCGACCTGCGGCACGCCGGGATGGATCGCCGTCATCGCGCGCACCGCCGCGAGATTATGCGGCTGGTGAAGCGGCGCCAGCGCACAGAGCGCCTCGAGCTCGGCCATCAGGGCCTCGTCGACTATGCGGGGTGCGGCATGGTGCATGCCTCCGTGCACGATCCGATGGCCGATCGCGGCCAGCTCCTGACCCGCGAGGTGACCAATCAGCCAGCCGCTCAGTTCCTCGAGCAGGGCTGCATGCGTCAGTGTCTCTCCCTTGGGCCAGTCTTGACGATGAAGCAGCGTCCCGTCAGCCGCACGCACGCTCATGAGCGGGCCGATCCCGATCTTCTCGATCTTTCCGCCGGCGATCTTGCGCGGGTTTGCGGCGTCCTCGAGCGCGAACGCGGCGAACTTGATGCTCGATGATCCGGCATTGAGGCTGACGATCGCTTTCATGTGCTCGCCCGCAAGGGCCCCGGCGCCGCC
>JAEXHR010000061.1 GCA_023449855.1 Pseudomonadota bacterium
CACAATCGCCATTCACCATTTTACCGCGTGGCAGCATTGCGTGCTTGCATGGGATGTGCGACCGGGCGACATTGCAACTCCGGTGCGCTTTTGGCGTGCTTGCCCAACATGGTGGCCCGCGAGGCGACCGCTGCAGTGACGGATCTTGATGACGGTACTTGCTCCCACGCGTCTCATCATTGCCGATGACCATCCGCTGTTCCGCGGTGCGTTGCGGCAGGCTGTCAGCAGCGTGCTCCCGACCACAGCCATCGAAGAGACGGGAACTTTCGAGGACCTCACCAAGCTGCTGGAGGAGGACTCGGATGTCGATCTGATCCTGCTCGATCTGTCGATGCCGGGTATCTCCGGTTTTTCGGGCCTGATCTATCTGCGCGCGCAATATCCGGCCATCCCGGTGGTGATCGTGTCGGCGAGCGACGATGTCGGCACGATCCGGCAGTCGCTGGATTTCGGCGCCTCGGGTTTCATTCCGAAACGGTTCGGCGTCGATACGCTGCATGACGCGATCACGAAGGTGATGGACGGCGATGTGTGGGTTCCGCCGGATGTCGACATGTCGGCTGCGGCCGATCCGGAAATGTCGAAGCTGCGCGATCGCCTGGTGACACTGACGCCGCAGCAGGTGCGCGTGCTGATGATGCTGTCCGAGGGATTGCTCAACAAGCAGATCGCCTATGAGCTCGGCGTCTCGGAGGCGACCATCAAGGCGCATGTCTCGGCGATCCTGCAGAAGCTCGGTGTCGAGAGCCGCACCCAGGCCGTGATCGCCGCGGCGAAGATCGCCGGCGGCCCGTGGAAGCAGGACGTGGCGTCGTAACGCACTCAGATCCCTCATGGTGAGGAGGCGCGAAAGCGCCGTCTCGAACCATGAGATGTAGGAGCTCCGCTGCCATCCTTCGAGACGCCGCTGCGCGGCTCCTCAGGATGAGGGGCAGAGTGGAGGCGTTTACTCCGCCGCCACCATCTGCTGGCTCCGCCACTGTCCTAGCAATGCGCGCAGGCTCGCGGGCTTCACCGGCTTGTTCTGCACGGCGATCCTGTCCTGCCGCGCGGCGGAGCGGACATGCGGGCTGCGGTCGGCGGTGATCAGGATCGCCGGGATCTCCTTGCCGAAACGGCCGCGGATGGCGCGGATGGCGGCGATGCCGTTACCGCGGTCGAGGTGATAGTCGACGAGAATGCCGGTGAGGCGGCGGCCCGATGCCTGGATCTCGGCGATGGCCTCCATCGCCGCTTCGGGATCGGGAACGGCGACCACGTCGGAGCCCCAGGCCTGCAGCAGCGTTTTCATGCCGTCGAGGATCGCGGGATCGTTCTCGATGCAGACGATCAGCGTGCCGGACATCGGCGCTTTCGCCAGCGGCGTCGCTGATGTCACCACGGCGGTGTGATTGATCGCCTTTGCCACCGGCACCGTCACCGAGAAGAACGAACCGCCGCTGCGATTCGAATCGAGCGCAATGCCGTGATTGAGCACATGGGCGAGGCGCTTGACGATGGACAGGCCGAGGCCGAGACCGCGGGCGATCCGGGCGCCCTGTTCGAGCCGGTGGAATTCCTTGAAGATCTCGCCGCGCTTGAGGATGGGGATGCCGACGCCGGTGTCGTAGATGCCGATCCGCAGCGCCTGGCCGCGGCGATGGCAGCCGACCAGCACGCGGCCCTTCGGCGTGTATTTGATGGCGTTGGAAATCAGGTTCTGCAGCAGGCGCCGCAGCAGCAGGCGATCCGATTCCACCGGCAGCGAGCACGGCACGAAGCGCAGCTCGATGCCTTTCGCCCGCGCGATCGGCGCATATTCGATTTCCAGCGAGCGCATCAGGTCGCCGATGCGGAACGAGGAAATCGCAGGCGTCATCGCGCCGGCATCGAGACGCGAGATATCGAGCAGCGCGCCGAGGATTTCCTCGATAGCCTCCAGCGACTCATCGATGTTCTCGACCAGACGCGCGTCCTCGCCGCCACTCTTGCGCTCGACCAGGCTGGTGACATAGAGGCGCGCCGCATTCAGCGGCTGCAGGATGTCGTGGCCGGCGGCGGCCAGAAAGCGGGTCTTGGAAATATTGGCGTCTTCGGCAGTGCTCTTGGCGCGTGCCAGCTCGCTGTTCAGCCGCGTCAGTTCTTCCGTGCGCTCGCGCACGCGCTTTTCCAGCGTGGCATTGGCGCGCTCCAGCGCTTCGGCGGCTTCGAAGCTCGGCGTGACGTCGGTGAAGGTGAGCACCAGGCCGCCGTCGGGCATCTTGTTGGCGCGCACCTCGATGACGAGATGGCGATCCTTCAGGCGTTCGAGATAGGGCATGCCCTCGGTGGTGTAGGCCTTCAGCCGCGTCTGCAGCCGGGTCTCGTAGTCACCGGAGGGGGGCGTGCTGTGGATGTCGATGAATTCGAGGATCTCGCGCAGCGGAATGCCGATCTGCACGATCTGCGGCGGCAGGCCGAGCAGTTCGCCGAAATGCTGGTTGGAGACGATCAGTTGCAGATCAGGATTGAAGACGACGATGCCCTGGCGCACGTGATTGAGCGCGGTCTGCAGGATTTCGCGGTTGAAATGCAGCGCTGCGTGGGATTCGTCGAGCAGCTTGAGTGCGGCCTTGGCGGACACGGTGCGCTTGCGCAGCAGCAGCGACATGACCACGCGCGAGGAAGCGGCGCCGATCGAGGAGGCGATCAGATATTCGGCGTGCTTCAGCAGTTCGAAATCGGCGGGCGCATTCGAATCGAGATCGACCCGGCGACGGGTGGCGAAAGCGTCGAAGCTCTCGCGGGCGCGGACTTCGCCGATATATTGCGTCACCGTGTTCTGGATATCCTGCACTGTCACCGTCGTGCGCCAGCGCCGGAATGACGGCGTGATCGGCGTCAGCGTATTGGGCACGAAGGTGTCGGCTTGCAGGCGCTCGATGGAGGACGGCGCGCGCATCAGCGACAGCACGATGTAAGTGAAGATGTTGAGCGACAAGCTCCACAGCGTGCCGTGCAGCAGCGGCGGCAGGTCGGAGCCGAACAGGTCCTGCGGACGCAGCGCCTCGATGCCGAACGGGCCGTGCTGCAGAAACAGTACGCCGGCGGTGGTGGTATCGAGGAAGCTCGGGATGAACAGCGTGTAGGCCCAGACGATGAAGCCGACCACCATGCCGCCCATGGCGCCGCGCGCGGTGGCGCGCCGCCAGATCAGGCCGCCGAAAAACGCTGGCGCGAACTGCGCGATGGCCGCGAAGGAGAGCAGGCCGATGGCGGCGAGCTGGGTGTTGCCGAGGGCGCGGAAATAAAAATAGGCCATCACCATGATGGCGAAGATCGAGAAGCGGCGGGCGCGAAGCAGGAAATTGCCGTAGTCGGTCTCGCTGCCCGGCGGCGCCGCGCGGCGGCGCAGAGCCAGCGGCAGCAGGATATCGTTCGACACCATGATGGCGAGCGCGACGCATTCGACGATCACCATGGCGGTGGCCGCGGAGAGGCCGCCGATGAACACCGCAAGGCTGAGCGCATGCGAGCCGGCCTCGATGGGCAGCGCCAGCACATACATGTCGCTATCGACAGCGCCGAACGGAAAACTGACGAGGCCGGCCAGCGCGATCGGGATCACGAACAGATTGATGGCGATCAGATAGACCGGAAACATCCAGCGGGCGCGGGCGACACCGGCATCGCCGGCATTCTCCACCACGCTGACATGAAACTGGCGCGGCAGCAGCATGATGGCGCAGAACGACAGCAGCACCATGGTGAGGAAATTGCCGGTCGACGGCGCAAATTCGATGGCGCGCAGGGCCTCCGGCGTTTTCATCGCGCGCTCATACAGCTCGTGCGGCGAGAACATCACGAAGGTGACGAAGGCGCCGGCGGTGATGAAGACGACGAGCTTGATGATGGACTCGGTGGCGACGGCCAGCATCAGGCCGTGCTGATGTTCGGTGGCGTTGGCCTGACGGGTGCCGAAGGCGACCGCGAACACCGCCATGGCGAGTGTCACCACCAGCGCCATATCGCCGACAATGGGGACGCCGGCGATCGCCTTGTCCTCGCCGAGGATGGTCTCCAGCGAGGAGGCGACGGCCTTCAGTTGCAGGGCGATATAGGGCACCGAGCCGATGATGGCGATCACGGCGACGGTGGCCGCCACGGCCTGGCTCTTGCCGTAACGCGCGGCGATGAAATCGGCGATGGAGGTGATGTTCTGCGATTTCGCCAGATGGATCACCCGGCGCAGCAGCGGCGCACCGAAGATGAACAGCAGAATCGGGCCGATATAGATGGCGAGGAATTCCACGCTGGTGCGGCTGGCGACGCCGACCGAGCCGAAGAACGTCCATGACGTGCAGTAGATCGCCAGCGACAGCGGATAGATCATCTTGCCGGCAAAGCCGCGCTCGAACAGGCCGAGCCGGTCGCCATAGGAGGCGACGCAGAACAGAAACCCGATATAGAGAAGGGCGGCGACGATCACGCCCCAGTCATGCAGCATGCGTAAAGCTCCGTGGGAGTTGGAAACTAGCGCGTTGCGGGGAGCGGGGCGACAGGGATTTGTCGGGAGAGTTTATGGTGGCTGTAACCCTCAGTCCCTCATCCTGAGGAGCCGCGCAAAGCGCGGCGTCTCCCAGCGAATGGTGTAGCCATTCGCAAGGGATGGCCACGATCTCAGAGCCAGGTCAGCTCATGGTTCGAGACGCGCGCAAGAGCGCGCTCCTCACCATGAGGGGTCGAGTGCGGGGCTACGAAATCGCGCGGAGCCCGTAAAAGCTGATCAGGATCACCACCAGCCAGGCGGCAAGACCGGTGGCGATGGCGAGGCGGTAATCCATCGCGCCGATGGCGAGATAGCAGGCGCCGAGAAAAGCGAGATAGGCCGGGATGGTCTTGGCGCCGGCCAGCACGGCCTCGCGAAAGCCGGCGGTCTCGCCCTTGGCGCCGACGATGGCGAGCGCGATGATCGCGAAGGTCGGGAACAGCGGCAGGATGCCCGGCAGCGTGTTGCCGCGCTTGGACAGGAAAGCGATCAGCGCGGTGAGCAGTCCGCCGAGAATGCCTTTCCAGATGATGTCCAAAGTTACGCTCCGAGGCTGTAGGATGGGTTGAGCGTAGCGATAACCCATCAACCCCGATGAGCGAAAGTGATGGGTTTTCGCTACGCTCAACCCATCCTACGCGATCACTCCGCCGCCAATGCCTTTTGGCGCAGCGGCAGCCCGAGTTCGTCCCAGACCTGCAGCAGCGCTTCGGCGAGGTGATCGATCAGCACGTCGTCGTGGTAGGGCGACGGGGTGATGCGCAGGCGCTCTTCGCCCTTGGCGACGGTGGGATAGTTGATCGGCTGGATGTAGATGCCGTGATCTTCCAGCAGGAGGTCGCTTGCCTTCTTGCACAGTTCGGCGTCGCCGACGAACACCGGCACGATATGGGTGTCGGTGGACATCACCGGGATGCCGGCCGCGGTGAGCACCGCTTTCAGCCGCGCGGCGCGGTCCTGATGGCGTTCGCGTTCCCAGGTCGAGGTCTTGAGGTGCTTGATCGCAGCGGTCGCGGCGGAGCAGATCGCCGGCGGCAGCGCCGTGGTGAAGATGAAGCCCGGCGCATAGGAGCGCACGGCATCGACGATATCCTTGCTGGCGGCGATGTAGCCGCCGAGGCAGCCATAGGCTTTGGCGAGCGTGCCTTCGAGCACGTCAATGCGATGCATGACGCCGTCGCGCTCGGCGATGCCGGCACCGCGCGGGCCATACATGCCGACGGCATGGACTTCGTCCACATAGGTCATGGCATTGTAGCGCTCGGCGAGATCGCAGATAGCGGCCAGCGGCGCCACGTCGCCGTCCATGGAATAGAGGCTCTCGCAGGCGATCAGCTTCGGACGTGCGGGATCGGCGGCCTTCAGCAGCTCTTCGAGATGGGCGACGTCGTTGTGGCGGAACACGACGCGCTCGCAGCCGGACTGCCGGATGCCCTCGATCATCGAATTGTGGTTCAGCGCATCCGAGAGGATGAGGCAGTTCGGCATCAGCTTGGCGAGCGTGGAGATGCCGGTCTGGTTCGAGACATAGCCGGAAGTGAAGAGCAGGGATGCCTGTTTGCCGTGGAGATCGGCGAGTTCTTCCTCGAGCTGCACCAGCGGATGGTGCGTGCCTGCGATGTTGCGGGTACCGCCGGCGCCGGTGCCGACGCGGGTCGCGGTCTCGACCATGGCGCCGACCACTTTCGGGTGCTGGCCCATGCCGAGATAGTCGTTGGAGCACCAGATGACGACGTTGCGCGGGCCTTTGGGCGTGTGCCAGACCGCATGCGGGAACCGGCCGGCGATGCGTTCGAGATCGGCGAAAACACGGTAGCGGCGCTCGTCATGAAGGCGGGAGAGCGCGTCACTGAAGAACTTGCTGTAATCCATCGGAGCAGTACCCAAAACGGAACCCGAAACCCAGCTTGGTTTGCGTTTTAGAGCCTTTCCAGTCTGGCTGTCGAGGCGCAATTGGGCAAATTGCCCAATGGTTGCGCTCTCGTGTCCCGGGCGCGATGCAACGCGCAGCGTTGCTTCGCAGAACCGGGATCGTAACGAACACCGGAGCTTCGTGCGGTCCCGGCTCTGCGGAGCGGCATAAGAATGCCGCACCGCGTCCGGGACACGAGATTCGATGACCAGACTAGATCGCGCTAAAACGCAGCAGACCGTCGCTGCACAGTTCCTGGCTCAGCCGGCCTTCGGCCAGCATGTAATTGACGTGGGCGATCAGCTCGCCGGCGGCGAAGCCGGTCTGGTGAGCGTCCAGCTTGTGCTTGTGAAACACGACCGGCACGAGCTGCGCTGACGTCTTGGCCTCGGTACGGCAGGCGTCCGCGATCATCTGGCAGCGTTCCTCGTGATGGTCGGCGAGCTGCTTGATCCTGATCTTGAGGCCGTAAAACGGCACGCCATGACCCGGCAGCACCAGTGCATCATCAGGCAGGCTGGCCGCGATGGCATTGAGCGATGTCAAATAGGCGCCGAGAGAATTCTCATCCGGCTCATGCGCCCAGACGCTGACATTGGGCGAAATCTTGCTGAGCACCTGATCGGCGGAGAGATAGATATTGTCGGCGGCGCTGTAGAGCGTGACCTGTTCCGGCGAATGGCCCGCGCCCGTGATGATGCGGAAATTGCGCACGCCGATGGTGATGGTCTTGCCGTTGGTGAGGCGACGATAGGCGGCGGGCAGCGGCACGGTGCGCTTCAGATATTCCTGGCCGCGGCCGAGCAGCTGTTCGGTGATATCGGCATCCATGCCGTGGCGCATGAAGAACTGGCGCATATTGACCAGGCGTTCTTCGGTGCGGCGGTTCTGGTGATAGACGCCCTGCAGATATTCGACCTGCGACATATAGAAGGGACAGCCGAAGCGCTGCACGATCCAGCCGGCCTGGCCGACGTGATCGGGATGCGCATGGGTGACGATCACCTTGCTGATGGCCATGCCCTTGAGGGGGCCGTCGAACAGTTTCGTCCACGCCGCGATGGTGGCGTCGTTGCCGAAGCCGGTATCCACCATGGCCCAGCCGTCGCCGTCGGCGAGCAGATAGATGTTCACATGGTTGAGGCGGAACGGCAGGTCGAGCCGGAGCCATTTGATGCCCGGGGCGATATCGACGACCTGATCGGGGCCGGGATGGCTCTCGATGGGATAACGGAGGTCGTCGGCTGGCGTGCTGGCTGGCTGCATCTTTTTTGTCCTTTGCATCCGGCTTAGCGGGCGAAGGACCCCTGCGCCAGCCCTTCTTGTGGCCAGCGCAGGGAATGCAGTTATGCGCTGGCGCGCATGGCAGGGGCGGCCTCGGTGGCGCTGAGGCCCGAGGTCATGCCGAGACGGCCGAGCAGATCGCTGTCGCGATCGGTCTGGGGGTTCTTCGTGGTGAGCAGCACGTCGCCAATGAAGATCGAATTGGCGCCGGCGAGGAAGCACAGCGCCTGCAGCTCGTCGGTCATGTATTGCCGCCCGGCGGAAAGCCTGACGACGCTCTTCGGCATCATGATACGCGCCACCGCGATCATGCGAACGAGGGCGATCGGATCGGGGCGCTCGGCGGTGTCGTTCACCGGCACGCCCTTTACCTCATTCCACATGTTGATCGGCACCGAGTCCGGGTGATGCGGCATGTTGGCGAGGAGGAGCAGCATGCCGAGGCGATCCTCGACCTGTTCGCCCATGCCGATGATCCCGCCGCAACAGGTCTTCAGGCCCGCATCATGCGCGCGCGACAGCGTGTCGATGCGGTCCTGCATCGTGCGCGTGGTGATGATCTTGCCGTAGAATTCCGGCGAGGTATCGACATTGTGATTGTAGAAATCGAGGCCGGCAGCATGCAGGCGCTTCGCCTGATCGTCGGTGAGCATGCCGAGCGTGGCGCAGGTCTCCATGCCGAGCGACTTCACCGCGCTCACCATTTCGCAGACGCGATCGAGATCCTTGTCCTTCGGATTGCGCCACGCGGCGGCCATGCAGAAGCGGCTGGCGCCGGCATCCTTCGCGCGCTGCGCGGTGGCGACGACAGCCTCCTGGTCCATCAGCTTGGTGGCCTTGAGGCCCGTATCGTAATGCGCGCTTTGCGAACAGTAGCCGCAGTCTTCCGCGCAGCCGCCGGTCTTGATGCTGAGCAGGCTCGCGGTTTCGATGTGATTGGGATCGAAGTTGGTGCGATGGATGCCCTGCGCCTGGAAGATCAGATCGGAAAACGGCAGTGCATAGAGCGCGTCGGCCTCAGCGCGTTGCCAGTTATGGCGCGGCTGATGGATCGATGTGACTGAAGATGTCGGCATGGTGCAGTCCTCGCAGCTTGCGCAGCCCGAGGGTCATGGACTGCAGGGCGAGCAGTCCATGAATTATGTGGCGAACGCAAGGACGCGCGGCGCGTATTGTCGCGCGCTGCGCGTCAAGGATGCGTCAGGCCGCGCGGATGCTGGTGAGGAATTCGTCGATCTCGCCGCGCAGAATATCGGCTTCCCGCCTGAGTTCGCCGGAAGCACCGAGCACATCCGTGGCCGCAGCGCCGGCCTGCGATGATGCATCGCTGACGCCGACGATGTTGCTCGACACTTCGCTGGTGCCGCCTGCCGCATGCTGGATGTTGCGCGCGATCTCGCGCGTCGCTGCACCCTGCTGTTCGACCGCGGTGGCGATGGCCGTGCTCACTTCGTTGATCTCGGTGATGGTCTGTCCGATATTTCTAATCGCGCCGACCGCAGTAGACGTGACCTGCTGCATGACGACAATCTGCGTGCGGATTTCATCCGTCGCCTTCGCGGTCTGATCGGCGAGGCTCTTCACTTCGGATGCCACCACCGCGAAGCCGCGGCCGGCATCGCCGGCACGTGCCGCTTCGATCGTCGCATTGAGTGCGAGGAGATTGGTCTGCGAGGCGATGGTCTGGATCAGATCGATGACCACGCTGATGCGGTTGGCGCTTTCCGCCAGGCCCTGCAT
>JAEXHR010000094.1 GCA_023449855.1 Pseudomonadota bacterium
CGCCGGAGCGAAACCCATCGGCGGAGATTGCCGCAACGACAAAGTGATGGGTTTCGCTGCGCTCTACCCATCCTACGACTCCGCGCTTCAAGGAAGCTGACTGTAAATCAGCCCCCTTCATTTTGCCGGGCCGATGTCCCGCGCTGGAGATAGGCCGAGATCGCTACCGGACCCGCCGTGACTTCGGAGTGCTATCGTCCTGCCAGGAGCCATAGGCCATCCACGGATTGCGGATGCAGTCGCCGCCGACGCCGCTGATCGACGCCTGGCATTGGTTGAACGATGTGAACGAGCAGTCGGGCGTGCCGCCGGTGATCCTGGTGCGCTGGCACCAGGGATAGTCAGGCGCCGCAGAGGCCGATGCCGCGCCGAGGAGGACAATCGCTGACGCGATGATGAATGTCCGCATGTTTCAAATCCTTCGATACACCGAAGGAAATGATCGGATGCGGCGATCCGTTCCCGGCTTCGGCGGCGTGTGACCCCGGTCAGGCCGAAACGCCGGTAACCTTCGCGTGTTTCAGCCCACCACACGCACTCACCCGGGAGTGTTCAGGACGGCGGCGACGCACCTATTCGCCTGCGCATTGTCGCTCGCGATGAACGCGTCGAGGCATCGGCGAGCTGACGGCTTCCCGGAGTTGTCCGAAGATGACAATCGCCTTAAATACGTGCCGATTCCCTGTTTCAGTGCGCACCTGGCAGGCCTCGATGGCATCGGGCTGGCGCCTTTCCAGTTTGCGTGCCGCGCTGTAGCCCAGCTCACTTTTGGTTGCGCGTGTCCGGCCCTCCGATGACACTTTGAAGGTAAAGATCTTGACGACTTGCGAGACCGATCGTGCGGCGCCTCATCCCGAAGCAAGCTGGAACGCCGCCACGTGAATTCCGATCTTGAATTCGAAAGCTCCGCTTGGCGATTGCTGCTCGCGGAAGACAGCAAGGTGGATGCCGAGATCATTGCCGATCACATTCGCAGCTATCCGATCCCGATCGAGATCACGCGGGTCTCGACAGGCGAGGAAGGCCGCGCATTGCTAAGCAGCAATGCGTTCGACCTCGCATTTTTCGATGTCGTGTTCTCCGGCCTGAGCGGCATCGATGCGCTGAGAAATGTGCGCGAAGCCGGATTCAGGACATTCGTCACGCTCATCTCCGGCAGCCGGCCTGACGACTACCGCCGGATTGGCCGCGAGCTGTTTGCCTATGATTACCTGCAAAAGCCGCTCACGCGTGCGCTCATTCACGCGGTGCTGGATGCCTATGCGGAAACCCGCATCAGGAAGAAGATCTTGCTGATCGACGACAGTGCGACCGCGCGCCGTCTGATGAAACGCATCATGGAACGAAGCCTCTTCGACGTGGACATCGTCGAAGCGAGCGATGGCGTCGCGGGCTTCGAAGCCTTCATGCGACATCGTCCCGATGCCGTCTTCGTCGATCTCCACATGACGGTGCTCGATGGCGAGTCGACGATCCGCATCATCCGGGCCGCAAATGCCTATGTGCCGATCGTGCTGGTGACCGGCGATACCCAGGCACTCATGGGCACCCGAGCCACCTACAAGCTGTCCAAGCCTTTCACGCCCTATCAGATCAGCGAGCTGCTCTATAATTTCTGCAGCCTGCGCGCGCCTCTGAGCGACGCCGCGCAGTAATCGTTATTTGCCGAACAAAAGCCCCGCACCAAGCGGAACGAAAGTGACCGACATGGCCAATTCGTTCCGCGCCCGAGGCGAATGCGTGTCGGCCGAAGACGTCCGCGACCGAAGGACTAGTGGCCCGATTTCGGCGCCGCGGCGCTGGCCGCGGGCGCCTTCCCTGCCTCGCCTTGCGGCGGGAGCGTCGCGGCATGGACGACAAAGCCCAGGAAGAGCAGCGAAATCACGCCGGCGACGATCGCGCCGTAGCCGAACTCCTCGCTGTGAACAGGGGCTTCTTTCAAGGTGTGATCGGCTGCGGAATCCATGGCGGTACCTCTGCTTTGAGATGGGGATGCTCGACAAGTATTGTGACGATAGTACGAGCGCTTTAATGAAACGCCCCTCGCCGTCGAAGCGTTGGACGCCCCCCCATCCTGCCGTTACTGGTTGATCTCGGGCTCGACGAGTTTTGCGAGCTTGCGCAGGGATTCCTGCCAGCCGAGATAGCAGGCTTCGGCCGGGATCACGTCCGGCACGCCCTGCTGCTCGACATTCAGCTCGGTGCCGACAGACACGGCCTTCAATGTGATCGTGACCTTCATCTCGCCCGGCAGGTTGGGATCGTCGAAACTGTCGGTGTAGACGAGGCGTTCACCGGGGACGAGCTCCAGATAGGTCCCGCCGAAGGCGTGGCTATCGCCCGTGGTGAAGTTCCGGAACGACATCCGGTGACGGCCACCGACCTTCGCATCCAGCTCATGGACGGTGCATGTGAACCCGTAGGGCGGAAGCCAGCTCGCAATCGCGTCAGGTTCGATGAACGCGCGATAGATCTTCTGGGGCTTGGCGGCAATGACGCGGTGCAGACGGATCGTGCTTGGCATGGGTTGTTCCCCGTATTCGGTCTCATTCGGATGGATCGGGGCGACCTTCCCGCCGCCGATACATCCAGGACGAACGGACCCGTCAGGTCCCGACATGTCGGCAGAAGAAAAAACGAGCTGATCGCACGGCTGCACCGCTCGGACGCGACTGATGGCACAGCGAGACGGATAATGCCGTCTCGCTGTTTTCATGGGATCGTCGGGATCGCGAGCGCGATCAATCCTGCGCCTGGCGCGCGTCGCGCTTCGCCTGTGCGGCCTTGGTGGTCTGCACGGCGCGGCCGACATCGGCGCGGTCCAGCACCGCATGGCGGCGGCCGCTCTGCAGATTGGCCATGCCGCGACGCGCGGTGCGTCCGGGCTCGGGGAATGTGCGCTGCCCGGCGTTCTTGCGCTTCAGGGCCTTGCGCAGCGCCGCGGTGGTCGCCTCGCGCGCCTCGTCGGCGCGGCGCCGCGCGGCTTCCGCATTGAGGCGCTTCAGCGCGGAGGCGAAGATCGCCTTGCGCCGCGAGGGCTGCTCCACATTGCCGGGAAAGCTCGACCCGCGCTCGCTTTTGCGGCCGCTGATGGCGCGCCGCATGTCGCGCGTCAGCGTGCGCTCCTTCTCGCGCATGCCGCGGACACGGCCGACCAGCGCGCCGAGTTCATCGCCGCTCAATCCGGTGACGAGCGGCTGCTTCGTCTTCTTGAGCATTTCCGCTTCCTCATGCGACAGCTTGGACTGGTCGGCTTTCCATGACGTGGTCATTGCAACACCTCTTTGGGGGCCTCATTCAACTTAGCATTGTTGACGGCCGCACGCGGCGAAATTCTGGCGGAGCCGGTTGCCGGCCCCAGCGCAATTGTCTTCAAACTGTCGGCATGGGGCGGGATCGCCGCCCGTGGTCCCGCTGCGCCGCGCCATCCGCGATATTGCGCAGCGCACCGGAAACGTCGAATATCCAATTCAAATAAAAACACCCAAGGACAAGACACCCATGAAATTCGATGACGTGATCCTCGGCCGCCGCAGCATTCGCGGTTACAAGCCCGATCCGGTGCCGCAGAAGCTGATCGAGGAGATTATCGCGCTGGCCATGCGCGCGCCCTCCTCCATGAATACCCAGCCGTGGAATTTCACCGTGGTCACCGGCGAGCCGCTCGATCGCATTCGCGCCGGCAATACCGAGCGGATGATCGCCGGCATTCCGCAGTCGCGCGAATTCCGCACCGGGCAGCCATTCGGCGGCCACCACCGCGACCGCCAGGTCGGCGTCGCCAAGCAGCTGTTCGCGGCGATGGGGATCGCGCGCGACGACAAGGAGATGCGGCAGGACTGGGTGCTGCGCGGCTTCCGCCAGTTCGACGCGCCGGTCTGCGTGATCATCACCTATGACCGCGTGCTCGACGGCAGCGACGATACGCCGTTCGATTGCGGCGCGGTGGCCACCGCCCTCGTCAATGCCGCCTGGTCGCGCGGGCTCGGCGCCGTGATCAACAGCCAGGGCATCATGCAGTCGCCGGTGGTGCGCGAACATGCCGGGATCGCCGACGACCAGATCATCATGAAGAGCATCGCGCTCGGCTGGCCGGATGACAGCTTTCCCGCCAATGCCGTGGTGTCGGAACGGAAGTCCGTGAAGGAAGCGGCGCGGTTCGTCGGGGGTGGAGGCGAGGCATGAAGATCAGCGATCCCAAGGACGGCGTCTGGACCGGGCAGCAGGACGAGGAGTTGAAGACGCAGCTCGCCAATGGCCGCAGCATCAACGAGATCGCGCTGCGCCTGAAGCGCTCGCCGCTGGCGGTGCGCACGCGCATGAACAAGCTCGGGATTCGCGAAGCCGACGCCGGTTAGCCTCTGCACGATTGCGCTGGGATCGACGCCTTCGAGGGCGATCAGCCAAAACAAAGCCTCCGGTCGGGCATGACCGGAGGCTTTGTGGAGGATGATCGACAGGAACGGCCGGTGGGGTCAGGCAGCGTCGCGGTATTTGAAGGGCGACGGATCGCGGAATGCCTCGCCTGCCACGATGCGGACAGGTGTCATTCCCGGAGGCGATGTCAGGCGGCGCTGCTGCAGGCGCATGAAACGTCGCTTCACCTCGGCGCGGTGGAGATAGAAGCGGCCGAGGGCGAAAAGCGGCCGCGCCCAGAAGAAGATGAGTTGATACATTGCAGCGTCTCCGAAATCGGTATTGTCGTGAACGCCGGGAACATTGCATCCGGCCTGCCACGGGACCATAAGCGGCCGTTCGGTGCTCTTGTTTGATCGTTCAAATCGATGTCGGATCCCCTTAGTGACGTCCTCTCGCTGCTGCGCGTCGAGAGCACACGATCGACCCGCCTCGAAGCGCGCGGCCCATGGGCCCTGGCATTTCCGGCGCATCACCACATCGTGTTCGGCGCCGTGATCGATGGCGGTATGACCCTGACCACCGGCGATGGCGCTGACACAGTCAGGCTCGCCACCGGCGACTGTTATTTACTGACCCGGGGCCAGCCCTATCGCATAGGGAGCGGCGGGCGTGTGCGCGCCGAGAACGGCCGCGCAGTGTTCCTTCATCGCGAGGACGGGGACGGCATCGTCCGCTATGGCGAGGGCGCCCTCGGCGTTGTCTGGGCTGGCGGTAGTTTTCGGCTGGACGCCGAGAGCGGCGACTTCCTGCTGAACTTCCTGCCGCCGATCATTCACCTGCCGTCCGGCTCGATCGATGGCAGCCCGCTGCGCGCAGCCTATGGCTTGATCCGGGCGGAAACCGCGAACCGCAAGCCGGGCGCCGGCGCCATTGCCGGGAGCATCGCCAATATCTTCCTGGTGCAGATGCTGCGCGCCTATCTCGAACGGTCGGACCGGCCGAGCGGATGGCTTGGCGCCGTTTCCGATCCCAGGATCGGCCGCGCGCTGATCGCGATCCATCGCGAATATGCGCGACACTGGACCGTCGAGCAGCTGGCAGGCCTGTCCGGCATGTCACGCACCGCCTTTGCGGTGCGTTTCAGGGCGCTCGTCGGGATGGCGCCGCTCGAATATCTGTCGGGATGGCGTATGGCCGTCGCCAAGGCCGCAATCCAGAACGGCGACAATCTCTCGGACGTGGCGGAAAAGGTCGGCTACTCCTCCGACGCGGCCTTCAATGCCGCCTTCAAACGGGCAACCGGCCAGAGCCCCGGACGCTTTCGATCGAGCTGACCCCGCCGCGATCAGCCCGACTTGAACTTGCTGTAGGCCTCGCTGGTGCAGATGATGACGTGATCCGCGCAGCCATTGCGGCGGTGCGGATCGCAGCGGGTCTCATAATCCGCCGAAGTCATCATCTCCATGAAGGCGTTGAGCGTGGGATAATAGACAAGCGCCAGATAGTCCCAGCGGTGCGCATCCGGCACGCCGAGCGCGACTGCCTTGGCGTCGCCGGTCCACAGCAGCGTGCCGCCGCGCGCCTTGATCATCGGCACCGTCAGCGCGCTGTAGCGCAGATAGGCATCCCAGCCGGTGCCGTCGCCATCGAGCGAGCGCGGATGAAAGCGCATCAGATTGACCATCACCACCGGGCTCTGCGGATCCTGCGCGCTGAGACCTTCAATGTTCAAGAGATCTACGCCCATCGATAAAACCTCCCTGTTGTTCTTATGAGTATAGCCGAACGATCTAGCGCATGATCCTATCCGAAAACCGGAAGCCACTTTTCGGGATCATGCTTTAGACGCCGCGCTTCATCTTCAGTCCCGCCGCCGTGCAATGCCGCCGCACGGCCGCCGCGATCTCGGTGGCAGCGCGGGTGCGGGCGCGGTCCTTGCGCCAGATGATGGCGGCGGTGCGCGTCACATTCGGCTGCACGATCTCGACCTGCCGCAGCCCGCTGCCTGGGCCGATGGCGCGCTCGAACAGGATCGCGGCGGTCTGCGCCTGCAGCCGGATCGTCTCCAGCATCGCGCCGATGGAGCTCATCTCCAGCCAGACATGCCCTTCGATGAGCGGGCCGAGTTCGGCATCGATCATCCGGCGCGAGACGAAACGCTCGGTCTGCACCGCGAGCCGCAATCCGGTGAGCTGCGACGCGCTCACGGTCTTGCGCTGCGCGAGCGGATGATCGTCGCGCACCACCAGCATGAGGCGCTCCGAGAACAGCGGCTCCGCCTCGACATCGGCACGGCCAGGCGTGGCGAAGGACAGGCCAAGATGCAGCGCGCCGCTCGCCACCATGGCCGCGATATCGGACGCTGGCATGTCCTCGATGGAGACATGGATGCCGGGATGCGCCGTGGCGAATTCGGCGATCACCGCCGGCAGCAGCGTGCTGTTATAGGTGTGGATGACGCCGATGCGGACGCGGCCGCGCACGAGATCGCGCAAACCTTCCAGCGCAAAGCGCCCCTCGTCCACCTCCTCCAGCGCGCGCCGCGCGTAATCGGAAAAGGTGCGGCCGGCATCGGTGAGCTGCAATCCCCGCCCGATGCGATCGAACAGTGGCACGCCCAGCACGGCCTCGAGCTGACCGATCTGGTGCGACAGCGTGGACTGCGTCACATGCAGCGCCTCGGCCGCGCGCGTGATGTGCTCGACGTGCGCGACTTCGAGGAAATAGCGCAGATGCCGCAGCTCAACCATCCATCGACCTCATCGATTGATCCTTACGAAACATATCATTTGACAGATGGGACGGTCCATCACCATGTACCGGCAAAACACAGCAGGAGGAGACGGTTTTGCGGAAGGCCTTGATTGCGATTTCGACGGTGCTCGGTCTGGGCTTGAGCCTATGTTTGGGCCCTGCCTCGGCTGCCGACTACCCCACCCGGCCGATCCGGCTCGTCGTCCCGCTGCCGGCGGGCTCCTCCACCGACGTGATCGCGCGCGTGTTCGCCGACTCCGTGTCGCAGAAGCTCGGGCAGCAGATCATCATCGACAACAAGCCAGGCGCCGACGGCGCCATCGCCGCCAGCGACATTAAGCGCAGCGCCGCGGACGGCTACAGCATCATGCTGGCCTCGAACAGCGCCATGTCCGGCGTGCCGGCGACGCGCAAGACGCCGCCATACGACGTGACCACCGACTTCACGCCGATCACCGATATCGGCCGCTACAACTTCTTCTTCTATGTGAACAAGGAAATCCCGGCGAAGACGCTCGCGGAATTCGTCACCTATGCCAAGGCCAATCCGGGTAAGGTGGTCTATGGCGCTGGCAACATCACCGGCCGCCTGTCCTTCGCATCCGTGGTCATGAGCAACGGTCTCGATGTGACCCATGTGCCCTATCGCGGCGAGCCGCCGGCGATGACCGACCTCATCACCGGCCGCATCCAGGCCATGGTGGCGACGTCCGGCACAGGCATTCCGCAGGTCAAGGACGGCAAGATCACCGCGCTCGCGACGGTGCTGGAGAAGCGCAGCGCCATTGCGCCGGAGGTGCCGACCATCGCCGAAGCCGGCTATCCCGATTTCAAGATCGAGCCGTGGGCCGGCCTGTTCGGGCCGCCGAACATGCCTGCCGAGATCGTCGCTGTCCTCAACAAGGCGTTTCGCGAGGCGATGAACGATCCGGCCGTCAAGCAGCGCATGGTGGAGCAGGATTTCGCGCTGACGCCTTCCACACCGGAGCAGCTCGGCGCGCTGGTGAAGCAGCAGCTCGACATCCACCGCAAGATCGTCGCGGCTGCCGGCATCGAGATCATTCAGTGATGATGTGACGAGTCAGGACGGGTCGCGGGCCGCGAACCCCGTCCTGCACTTGCTTAGCCGCAGGTCCAGATCGCGCCGATCGGCGTACGGGTCCAGCATGGGCCGAAACTGCCGCCATTGTACTGGCCGCCGGAGAAGCCGGGGCGGCCGGGATAGCGCCACTCGCCGCTCCACCACTGATAATATTGCGGGGTGCGGTCGATGTACCAGTGGCGCCGATCGCGCTTGGCCATCTTCAGATCGGCGCGTTTCTGCATGAACAGCGGCACGCTGTTGTTGATCGGCTGACGATAGCCCGGCAGGAAGCCGTAGCCCTGCCAGCGCTTGGCTTGCTGCTTCTTGGCAGGCGCGGCTATCGCATCGGCTGACAGCAGCGACAGGGCGGCGACGAGGGACAGGCAAATCAGGCGTGACATGCGTTCAGCATAGCCGCTGCGGGGCTTATACGCCACTGACACCTCGCCGCGCCCTGCTCAGCTCTCTACCCGCCGCAGTTTCGCGCACAGTTCGGCCGTATGATTCATCGCAGGCGCCACCGCGGGCATCTCAGGGGCTGCCTCACGCGGCGCGTTCCCCGTTCGTGAGAGTGCGGCCAGCGAAGCCATCACGGCGGGCGCCGCGACGCGCGCCACCTGCGCGACATTCGCGGCCATGTCGAACCGGGGATTGCTGACCACCATCTCCACCACAAGCGCGAGACCGGCCACTCCCAAGGTACGCTTGCGCGACCTGATCGATAGTTTACGAAACTTCATCGCCATGACGGGCTCATGAAAGCTTGAGGACTGCGCGCAGGACGCGCATCGACGGATCGTCGTGCCTCAACATACGCACAACTGTGGCGATACGTTTTGCAGATGCGAACAACACTGTTCGCAGACGATCACGTTGCGCGGAGGCGCGCGTGAATTCGATCACGTGCAAAATTCCACGCGACGGCACCATTGCCTTTGCGGAAGCGGCCTTTCGTCTAGTTTCCGGCAAGGTGGCGCATGTATTAGCCTATCCGCGGGAATCCCAAGCTTCTCACGAGCTTCGGGCGGGCCGACAACGACAAGAATATGACACGTTGCGATCTCGGGACCGGCGCTACGGCGCTCCCCGCCATCCCTGGGATCGCATCGGATATCGAGGAAATGCAATGACACGAGGTTTCGCTCGCGCGCTCGGCGCAGTCGCCATCCTGCTTGCCGGTGCCGGCAGCGCCCAGGCGCAGAACTGGCCGAACAAGCCGATCCGCATGGTCGTCCCCTACACGCCGGGCGGCTATACCGACCTGATGGCGCGCCTGGTTTCCGAGAAAATGTCGGCGTCGCTGGGTCAGACCATTGTGATCGAGAACAAGCCGGGCGCAAACGCGGTGATCGGCACCGACACCGTCGCCAAGGCTGCGCCGGATGGCTACACTTTCGGCACGGTGATTGCGGCGCATTCGGTCAATCCGTCGCTCAATCCGAAGCTGCCCTATGACACGATGAAGGACTTCACCTATGTGTCGCTGACCTCGGTGGCGCCGCTGATCCTGATCGCGACGCCGTCGCTGCCAGCCAAGGACATGAAGGAGTTCATCGCGCTGGCGAAGTCGAAGCCGGGCCAGTTGAACTTCGCCTCGTCGGGCATCGGCTCGGCCGCGCATCTGACGATGGAAATGCTGAAGAGCCGCGAAGGCCTCAACCTGCAGCACATCCCGTATAAGGGCACGGCCGGCGCCTTGCAGGATACGGTGGGCGGCCAGATCAATGTGATGTTCGACGTGATCGGCCCGCTGATGTCGCAGGTGAAGTCGGGCAATGCCAAGGCGCTCGCCGTCGCGGCGAAGCAGCGCGTGCCGGCAGCCGGCGATGTGCCGACCATGACCGAAGCCGGCGTGCCGGATTTCGCGTCGGGCACCTGGTCGGGCATCATCGCTCCCGCAGGCACCCCGAAGGAGATCGTCGACCGCGTCGCCGAGGAAGCCAGGAAGGCCCTCACCGATCCCGAGCTGCGCAAGAAGCTGGACGATCAGGGCATCGTTCCGATGGGTACCTCGCCGGACGAGTTCAAGACCTTCGTCACCGAAGAGATCGCGCGCTGGAAGAAGGTCATTGCCGACGCCGACATCAAGATGCCGCAGTAAGCACGGCACCATCGCGC
>JAEXHR010000180.1 GCA_023449855.1 Pseudomonadota bacterium
GACCGGGCGGGGCTTTTTGTTGCCTGGATCGTAGGGCGGATGAGCGCAGCGTAATCCGCCGCGGAGTCTCCACTATGAACTCGGCCGGCGGATTACGCCTTCGGCTGATCCGCCCTACGGCCGTTCAGCGAAAACCCATGCTGTCCACCGGTTGCGGGCGCACTCTGCCGATGGGTTATCGCTACGCTCAACCCATCCTACGATCCGAGCCTAGTTCGGCCGCTTCCGCTTGTGCGCGAACGGGTTGGCCTTCTCGCGCAGCGTGATGCGGATCGGTGTGCCCGGCAAATCGAAGGCCTGCCGCATGCTGTTGGTGAGATAGCGCAGATAGCTTTCCGGCACGGCGTCCGCACGCGAACAGAACACCACAAAGCTCGGCGGACGCGCCTTGGTCTGCGTGATGTAGTTCAGCTTCAGACGACGCCCCGACACCGCCGGCGGCGGATTGGTCGAAATGGCATCCTCGAACCAGCGGTTCAACGCGGCCGTGGCGATGCGGCGGTTCCAGATCTTGTAGGCTTCCTGGATCGCTGCCATCAGGCGGTCGATGCCCTCGCCCATCAGGCCGGAAATGGCGACGATCGGCACGCCCTTGATCTGCGGCAGCCAGTGGTCGGCCTCGGTGCGCAGCTGGCCGATCATGCCGCCGCGCTTCTCGACGAGATCCCATTTGTTGACGGCAAGTACCAGCGCACGGCCCTCGCGCTCGACGAGGTCGGTGATGCGCAGGTCCTGTTCCTCGAACTTGTTCTGCGAGTCCATCATCATCACGACGACTTCGGCGAAGCGCACGGCGCGCAGCGCGTCGGCGACAGAGAGCTTCTCCAGCTTCTCCTCTATCCGCGAGCGACGGCGAAGTCCGGCCGTATCGAAAATGCGGAAGTTGCGGCCCTTGTAGTCCACCTCGACGGAGATGCTGTCACGCGTGGTGCCGGCCTCCGGCGAGGTCAGCAGGCGCTCCTCGCCGAGCAGATGATTGATGGTGGTGGACTTGCCGGCATTGGGACGGCCGACGATGGCGACGCGGATCGGACGCGAGGCGATCTCCTCGTCGCTCCACTCTTCCGCGATCGTCTCTTCTTCCTCTTCCTCGACCGGTTCGGGCAGCAGCTTGGCGAGTTCGTCATAGAGCTCGCCCATGCCCTCGCCATGCTCGGCGGAGATCTGGATGGGATCGCCGAGGCCGAGCGCGTAGCTCTCCATGGCGCCGATCTCGCCATGCTTGCCCTCGCTCTTGTTGGCGAGCAGCAGCACCGGCTTGTTGGCACGGCGGGCAAAGTCGGCGAAGGCGCGGTCGTTCGGCGTCAGGCCCATGCGCGCGTCGATGACGAAGAACAGTGCATCGGCAAGTTCGATCGCGGTCTCGGTCTGCTCCTGCATGCGCGCGGTGAGCGAGCCCTTGGCGCCTTCGTCAAGGCCTGCCGTATCGATGATGGTGAATTCGAGATCGCCGAGCTTCGCTGCGCCCTCGCGGCGGTCGCGGGTGACGCCGGGTGTGTCGTCGACAAGCGCCAGCTTCTGCCCGACCAGACGGTTGAACAGCGTGGACTTGCCGACATTGGGCCGGCCGATAATGGCGATCGTGTAAGAAGACATGGGCGATCCGTTCGCCCGTTACGGACGACCTGTCAATGCGCTGCGCTCATATGAGCTTAACGCGAAAAGCTTCCCGAGGGCATCGGGGCCGGAAATGCCGAAGACGGCTGCTGCTGCGCGGGCGCGGCCGGTGCGGCGGCAGCGGGCTCCTCGGGCGGCGGCGCAGTGGTGCGGCGGCGAGTGATCTTGCGGCCGGCCGGCGGCTGCTCAACGGCGGCAGCGCCGCCCTCGTCGGTGGACGCAGCGCCATCCTGGCGGACATTGCCAACTTCGACATCGCCGCGGCTGCGCGACTTTGACTTGCGGGCCTGAGACGGCGGCGCGGCCTGTTGCGGCGGAGCTGCTGCGGCTGCCGCAGCGGCGGCCTGTTCGGCCTGCTGGCGCTCGACGCTTTCCTTGTAGAGATCGCGGGGAACGCCCTGTTCAAGGCCGGGAACGCCTTCGGGAAACACCGGCTTGCGGTCGCCCGGAAGCTTCTTCTTGGTGTCCATGAAGTCGAGCAGATCCGACGGATCCCAGCTCGACGCGCCGCCACAGCCCGTCAGGGCGCTCGCGAGCGCGATCAGAACAGCAGCGGAAACAAGGCGTTGCATCGGTCGCATGGGCATCTCACTCAGACTCGTTCGGACGCCGGAATCAGCTTTTGGCCGCGGGCGGCAGCAGCGCCTGCAGCGCTTCGGCGCGGGTGCGGATGCTGGACGGGGTTTCGGGATCGTTGGACAAGAGGTCCACCCATTTGCGCGTCTCGCCAGCATTGTTCGCTTTCCAGGCGGCCAGCGCGAGCAGCTCGCGGGCCGAATGGCGATAGGTGCTGGTGGCCGCGGTGGCGGGCTCGAGCTTCGGCAGCAGCGCGTCGTAAGGCATTGTTTCGACGAGCAAAGCGCCGGCGCGGACGCGGGCGAGATCCTTCTCCGGCGCGCTGACGGTGTTGTCAGCGATGATGGCGTCGTAAAGCTTCACGGCTGCAGCGGAATCGCGCTTGGCGGCTTCACCGGCGGCGCGCAGGCGCGCCAGGGTGCGATAGCCTGCAGGGGCTTCTGCGGCGAGCTTGGTGAAGGCGGCTTCGGCCTCGGCCGGCTTGTTCTGTTCGGACAATTCCGAAGCGCGATCAAAGGCCGCGCCCGCTTCGGCGGCCTTCTTGGCCTCGAAATACGAATAAGCGCGCCAGCCGCCGACGCCGCCGACGATCAGGATTGCAACCAGAATGATCAGGAGCGAGTATTTTTCCCAGATCTTCTTGAGCTGCTCGCGGCGCAGATCCTCGTCGACTTCATTAAATAATTCAGACACTTAGAGATTTCCTGTGACGGATCGGCCGCGCTCACCCCGAGCGACGCAGGGCGCATTCGCCCGCGCATCGCGGCGGCGATACCCTAGCGTTATGGCGTTGGCAAGGCAAAGCCAACGCGATCAATGCGTTATCCCGCAAAGCTTAACGAAGTCAAACGGCGGGGCGCTCAGCTGCCGCCGAATCCGCCGCCGGTACGGCCATTGGGATTTTCATCAGCACTATTAGAGCCATAGGCCGAATTGGCATTGTTGCCGCCAAGCGCCGCATTGCCGCGATAGATGTCTTCCGGAGAGCGAACCAGCGGACGCCGATCGGTAGATTGCAGATGCGGCTTGCGATGCTTTGCCACCGGCTCGCTGTGGCAAACTTGCGGCACGAGCATCAAAGCGGCTGCAAAGCCCAGATATTTCAAGGTCTTCATGACCGACCGTCCTTCTCTGTCGCCCTACCGCTCACAACACCGGATTTCGCGCGAAATTCCCTGATCCGCGCGCAAATCATGCGGCCGTCTTGCGGCGAAGTTGCGTCAGCTTTTGGGCTTGCCCCCATAGACGTGTTCCGGTCCCGGAAATGCACGGGAGCGCACTTCGGTGGCATAGCCCTCGATGGCGGCCTCGATCATCGAACCGAGATTGCCGTACTTCTTGACGAACTTCGGCACCCGCGCGTTCAGCCCGAGCATGTCCTCGAGCACCAGCACCTGACCGTCGCAGGCCGAGCTCGCGCCAATGCCGATGGTGGGGATCGCAATCGTCTGCGTGATTTTTCGCGCGACCGGTTCGGCAACCGCTTCGATGACGACGGAGAACGCGCCCGCCTGCGCCACCGCGATCGCGTCGTTCTGAATCGGACCGCTCACATTCTCGCCGCGTGCGAGCGCTTCGGCTTCATCCTTGCCCTGCGAGCGGAACGAGCCGAGCGCGTTGATCGATTGCGGCGTGAGGCCGATATGCGCCATGACAGGAATGCCGCGCTCGGTGAGGAACGCGATGGTCTCCGCCATGCGCGTGCCGCCTTCGAGTTTGACGGCGCCGCAATGGGTTTCCTTCATGATGCGCGCGGCGGAATGAAAGGCCTGCTCCTTCGACGCTTCATAGGAGCCGAACGGCATGTCCACCACGACCAGCGACTGCTTCGAGCCGCGCATGACCGCATGGCCCTGCAGGATCATCATCTCCAGCGTGACCGGCACGGTGGTCTCGAAGCCATGCATCACATTGCCGAGGCTGTCGCCGACGAGGATCACATCGCAATAGCGATCGACCAGCGAGGCCGTATGGGCGTGATACGAGGTCAGCATCACGATCGGCTCGCCATTCTTGCGGGCGAGGATATCCGGCGCGGTCTTGCGCTTGACGGCTGATTGAATCGACATGGCTCAGGCTCCGAACACGGGCACGCCGATCACCACCGGGTGGAAGGCGAAACCCAAAGCGAGATAGGCGACGACACCGACGCCGACGGCAATCGCATCGTTGCCGACGCCCCCCACCGGGATCGGCGGCGCGCCGCTATCGGCGCGGCGCTTCAGCGAGATGCGATCGAACACCGCCCAGGCGAGAAACGAGCCGAACAGGATGATCGAACCGAGATCGCCATTGGCGAGCAGATGCGACAGCGCCCACAGCTTGATGCCGGCGAGCATCGGATGCTTGAGCGTCGTATAGATGCGGCCGCGGATATAGGACGCAGCGACCATGATCACCGCCGGCAGCATCAGCGCGATGGTGAGATGCTTCATCCACAGCGGCGGATACCATACATCGATCCAGCCGGTGGCGCGGTAGGCCGCAAAGCCCCAGACGATCAGTGCAAGACCGACAAGCGAGATCACGGAGAAGGCGATCTTGTAGCCGCCCTCGCCGATCCGCGCGATCAGATCGGCGCGTGCATCGCGGCGGGTGATGAAGACGTGGATGCCGAGAAACAGCACGAGGCCGAGGATCATCGTGGCGAGGCCCATGGCCTGTTTCCTCTCGCAGGGCGGTTGCGTGCCGGATGGGTTGCTCGCCCCAAAATTCCAATTATGGTCCCGCCGTTTGGATCGTCGGCAGGACGACGTCCGGTATCATTTTTTTGGGGAAACGCGCAATGCTGCGTCATGTCACTCTGCCCGCCCGCTGGCCCTTGATGCCGCGCATGGCGACCGTCGCCCTGCTGCTGCTGGCGCTGCCGCATGCGGCGCTGGCGCAAGCGGTGTGGCCGCCGAAGATGGTGCGCATCATCGTGCCGTTCGGCCCCGGCGCGAGCCCGGACATCGTCGGCCGCGTGCTCGCCGACAGCCTGCAGGCGCGGCATCCCGGCACCAATTTCGTGGTGGAGAATAAGCCCGGCGCCTCCGGCAATATCGGCACCGATGCCATCGCCAAGGCGACGCCGGATGGCTCGACCATCGGCATCTCGCTCGGCGGCCCGCTCGCCATCAACACGCTGCTGTTTGCAAAGCTGCCCTACAATCCCGACACCGACATCGCGCCGATCACGCTGCTGACTCAATTGCCGAGCGCGCTCGCGGTGCCGAGCAGCCTTGGCGTCAATTCGGTGGCGGAGCTGCTGGCGAAAGCAAAGGCGGACAGCAAGGGTCTCGCCTACGGCTCCATCGGCGTCGGCACGCTGTCGCAGATCTGCATGGAGGCGATCGCGCAGAAGGCCGGGGTGAACATGGTGCACATCCCCTATCCGTCCTCGCCTGCCGCCACCACGGCGCTGATCCGCGGCGATGTGCAGGTGGCGTGCCTTCCGGCCATCGGCGTGACGCCGCAGCTCGCCACCGGCGCGGTGAAGATTCTCGCGGTGACGACAGCGCAGCGCTCGCCCTTCCTGCCCGACGTGCCGACGCTGAAGGAGAGCGGCGTGGACGTGCAGTCCGATGCCTGGAACGCGCTGGTCGGCCCGGGCGGACTGCCGAAGGATGTGGTCGCCGCGATCAATGCGGAGGTGCGCAAGACGCTGACCGAGCCGGCGGTGATCGAGAAGCTGAAGGCGCAGCTCATCACGCCTTCGCCGACCACGCCCGAGGAACTACGCAAGCGCATGAATGACGAGAAGGTGCTGTGGGCGGACGTGATCAAGGCGGCGAAGATCAGGATCGAGTGAAGCGCACGGCCGTAGGGCGGTTTAGGCGCAGCCGTAATCCG
>JAEXHR010000259.1 GCA_023449855.1 Pseudomonadota bacterium
AATCCGGGGACCGGCGACATGAGGATGCTCTGATTCCCGGATTACGCTGCGCTCCATCCGGGCTACAGGTCCTCACGCCGCCTTCGTGAACATCGTCAGCACACCGTCCGCGATATTCACCGCGACCACCTGTGCCGATGTCACGCCCTTTTCCTTCAGCGCATTGGCGGCGGCCGGCGAGGCATCGATGGAGGCGCGCAGGCCCTTCATGTCCTCGTCGCTGGTCTTGGACACGACCTCATCGACCTGCGTCTTCACGGCATCCGGCAGCGTTTTGACATCGATCACCTGGATCTTGTTGATCTGCACGGTGGATTTCGGCGCGCTGGTGTCCTTCGCCGGCGCCGTCCCCTGCGCCATCACGAGCGCGGGCGTGCCGAGAGAGAGCGTGGCGGCGAGAGCGAGAGCTGTCATGGAGCGCATGGTCTGTCCTTTCCGTTGATTGGACGACCAGCGGTAACGCGGAAGTGTGCGGAAGGTCTGGAGGGGATGGGGCGACGAGGTGAGGAGAATGGGGCGATGATGTGTATCCTTGAAAGGGCAGCAATCACCGTCAGTTCAAACAAAAGATCGAGTAACTAAATTTAACCTCTTTCTTGAGATTCTATAGGAACTTACGAGGCTCCTATGGCTGACACATCAATCGAGTGGACCGACGCGACTTGGAATCCAGTTGCTGGATGCACTGTGCTGACCGCTGGCTGCACGAATTGCTATGCGATGCGGATGGCAGCCCGGCTCGATGCCATGGGTCTTGAGAAGTACAAAGGACTTACCCGCAAGAGTGGCGGTCGAGCGGTCTGGACCGGGGAAATTCGAATAGACGAAGCTTCACTCGATACCCCGCGTTCTTGGGCAAAACCTCGCAAGGTCTTCGTCAACTCAATGTCAGACCTTTTTCACGAGGATGTCCCGGTCGATTTTATCCATCGGGTTTGGGCTGTAATGCGAGAAACGCCGCATCACACCTACCAAATTCTGTCTAAGCGCCCTGAACGCATGGCTGCAATTCTAGGCGGTGCTCGCTTTCCCATACTTCCAAATGTATGGCTCGGAACAAGTATAGAGGACAGCAGAGTTCTTAACCGGCTCGACGCAATCAGAGCTGTTCCGGCTGCCGTCCGTTTCGTTTCGATGGAGCCACTTATCGGATCCGTTGTTGGCGGTGACCTACGCGATATTCACTGGGTCATTGTGGGCGGCGAAAGCGGCCCGCGTGCACGCAAGATGAGGCCGGAGTGGGTCGATGAGATCGAATCCATGTGCCGCAAATCGGGCGCTGCATTCTTCTTCAAACAATGGGGCGGGAAGAATAAGAAAATATCTGGCCGCCTACTTCGTGGCAGAACCTTTGATGAGATGCCGCTTCGGGTCTAAGAGATGATTCCCGATCCTCATCGCCAACGCCGTTGCCTTAGGCGTCTTGTTCGAAATGCAGAGGAATAAGGAGAACATCTGCGGGCCTCTATGAACGGGCAGTGCGAGCGGCTTTAGTACCTTTCCGAATATGGTGTTCAGCCGTTTTTGAACATACGCTTCCAAACCTCGAGGGTCCAAATCCCGACGCCGTTCAGGTATAGCCCCCAACAAGTCCGCATCTTCGACCGGATACAACTCTTCTTCCCAGGCCGATGAGCCGAACATGCGTGTAAGCGCGGCACGCTTGGACTCATCAATATCTGTTAGGCGGCGCGTGGCCTGTCTAAACAATCCCGCCAACGGAAACAGAAACCAGACGTCAATTGCCTCCGTCGATGCAAGCGCTTCCAGTGTGGCCCACTCGACCTCCATTCCGTACGGATCTAGAAACACCACCGCTCGCTTATCGTCCCAACGATTGGTCGCAACCAATCGCTGCAAAGCCGTATTCGCATCTTCCTTTGCGACGACAATAGAACGCTGTAGGTTGTGCGCTGCCAAATCATTCAAAGCCGCGATGTAGTTCGCATTCTTTTCGATAAACACGAGGAAATCGAATGGGGGACGAACATCTATTGCGATTCGCGCTGAACCACGACGATGCTCAATAATCTCCGCCGCTGGAGCTTCGACTAATGTAGCTCCCTTGCTTTCCGTTCGCACCGTGCGGCTGCCAGTCCCAGCAAATGCATCTATGTACCAGAGATGCTTGAAGTGCGGCCGTAGTGCAGTTGTAAAGGCTTGTAAGTATCCTTCGACGATAGACAGCTTGAGTTCGGTATGCTGTCCGCCAAACTCATGATCGACCATCTAAACTCCCCAACGTGACGACAAACTCACGTTCCCGTAGTGGAAGATTAGCGGTAAATGACCGCAATTTCTACTTAAGGGCGATACTGTTGACAAACACACATTTCGGCTTATATTCCTCTCCATCCTTCTCACGAGGGGCGCTTCTCGAGGGCGTCTTGAGGGTGGAGGAGGATGCGGTGCCCGCGGCCTTGCTTCGCAAGCAGGACTCGGGAGGCCGGGGGCCACCGTCCCTCCCCACTACGGGGGAGAGCCGATAGTTCGGCTGCGACGGCACAGGCGAACGGCGGAGAAATCCGTCGGGATCAACGTCTCCCGAAGCTCGCTGCCCACAAAGCCGAGCCAGACGGGACGTGCCGGTGTGCGACAGAACGGTCCTCCAGCCCAAAATCCCGCGATGGCGCGCCGAGAGGCGACGCGCGATGGCGAAGGCCGGTCATGGCCGACATCATCGCGAGAATGACCAGGACTATGCGCTTGTTGGCGCGTCATCCCCCTCACCTTTGCGGGGGAGCCCAGGTGAAAAGCCACTTCGCGCAAGGGCGCGGCAAGGACGGCGCGTGGGCGGATGAAACTGCTCGACCGTAGGGCGGATGAGCGACAGCGTCATCCGCCGCGGAATTCACCAAGCATGTTGGCCTGTCGTTTCCATCGCGTCAGCGGCGGCGGATTACGGCTCCGCCTCATCCGCCCTACGGGAGCGCGATATCGCCCTGTCATGTAACCCGCAGTCGCTGGCCAATGCGGCGCGGCTGCGCTATCGGAAACGTCCCGCCTGATCTCTCCTCGCATCCGCACGGCCTCATGAAGACTTCTGCGTTCTCCGGCGCGCTTGTCGCGACTGCGCTTGCCGCGATTCTCATGCCTGTTGTTCCGGCGCCTGCTGTCGCCGCGCCCGATGCGCGGTTTCTCCGCGCGCTCGACAAGCTCGATCCGAAAACCCGGCTGGAGCAGATCTGCGATCTCGAGGCGATGCGGCGGATGAGCCAGAGCAAGGCGGCCGGCGCGCGGGTCGATCGCGCCAAATCCGACGTGATCACGCCGCCGCAGCATCTCGGCAACATGCTGGTGGTCAAGGGCGGCGCGTTCCGGGCCAGCGGCAAATGGTACCAGATGTCCTTCACCTGCAAGGCGACGCCGGACCACAAGACCGTGCTGGATTTCAGCTACAAGACCGGCGCGGCCATTCCGCCCGCAAAATGGGCATCCTACGGGCTCTGGAAGTAATCCGACTGCCGCTCGCGTCCGGGACCGTAGCGATCTCGGAGCTTTGGGCGGTCCCGGTTCTGCAAAGCGGCACTTCGCGCCGCATTGCGCCCGGGACACGGTTGGCCGGTAACCTTGCCGCGAAAAGATCGCGGGACAGCTTGACCTTCCCGGCCCGCAAGGCTTGATGGCGGGCAACGCGGCTGCCCGCTTGCGGCCCGAATCCGGGTATAATCCGGATGGAACCCGGGCCTTTGTGCCCGTCCAGCGGTCGAGGCCATCAGTCCGAATGTCCGACAAGCCGAAAGCACCGAAAGCCCGATGGCGGCCCGATCTGTGGCGCCGCGAACGGCTGACGCTGGCCGTCGGCGTCACGGCGCTGGCGCTGCTGATCGGCATCGCGGGAACCGCCTCGGCGCAGTTTTTCGGCTTCGGCGGCCCGCCGCCGCAGCAACGACCGCAACCGCGCGGCGGCGGGGGTTTCGGCGGCGGCTGGTTCGGCGGCGATTTCTTCCAGCCGTTCCAGCAGCAGGCGCCGCAACAGCAGGCACCGCGCCGCCGCGAGGATTTTTCCCGCGCCCCGCAATCCGACAAGCGCGACACCCAGGCGGAACGTAACGTACTGGTGCTCGGCGACAGCATGGCCGACTGGCTCGGCTATGGGCTGGAAGACGCCTATTCGGAACAGCCGGATATGGGCGTGATCCGCAAGCACAAGACCGTCTCCGGCCTGCTGCGCTATCAGCCGAAGGGCGAACCGTCCGACTGGGCGGCGGCGGCCAAGGGCATTCTCGCCAATGAGAAACCCGATGCCATCGTCATCATGCTCGGCCTCAATGACCGCATCCCGCTGCGCGAGCCCGACAAGAAGGCCGCCAAGAAAGATGGCGCCGCCGAGGTGAAGCCCGGCGACAAGCCGGCCGACAATGCCGATGCCGACGATGCGGATATTTCGGACCCCGGCTCCATCGTGAACGAGCGCGGCACGCGCAGCGGCGGCGGCATGGTGGAATTCCGCGACGACCGTTGGGGCGACCTCTACGCCAAGAAGATCGAGGAGATGATCGGCGTCGCCAAGAGCAAGGGCGTGCCCGTGCTCTGGGTCGGCCTGCCCGCGGTGCGCGGGCCGAAGGCGATGGCCGATATGGTCTATCTCAACAATCTCTATCGCGATGCCGCCGGCAAGGCAGGCATCACCTATGTCGATATCTGGGACGGCTTCGTCGACGAATCCGGCCGCTTCCTGCAGCAGGGCCCGGATTTCGAAGGCCAGATCCGCCGGCTGCGCACGCCCGACGGCGTCTATTTCACCAAGGCCGGCGCCCGCAAGATGGCGCATTACGTGGAGCGCGAGATCACGCGCCTGCTGTCCGGCCGCGCCGCGCCCGTGGAATTGCCGAGCGAGCCGGCGCAGCCCGATACGAATGTCGTGCCCGGCGCGCCGCCGCCGCGTCCGCTGGCGGGTCCGATCGTGCCGCTGGTCGCGGCCTCCATCGGCGGCGACACGCTGCTCGGCGGCCCCGGCGCCAAGGCGCTCACCGTCGATCCGCTGGTGGCGAAGACGCTGGCCAAAGGCGAACCGCTGAGCGCACCGCCCGGCCGTGCCGATGACTTCGCCTGGCCGCGCCGCGAGATCGGCCGCGAACAGGCCAAGGGCGACGTACCGATGGCGGCAGTGACGCCGTCGCCCTCGACATCAGGCAATGCGACGGCCGCTGCCTTGCCGGATGGCATCGTGCCCGTGATGGCTCCGCCGGCCGCGCCAAAACAGCAGGCGAAGAAAAAGACGCCGGTGGTCACCGAAACGCCGTCCTTCTTCGGCAATCTGTTCGGCAATGACGAGCCGCGCCGCCCGGCGCAGCAGACCGCCCCCCAGCGGCCCCGTCAGCAACAGCAGGGCGGCCCGCGCCCGCCGGCCAATGTCGGCCCCGCCGCCTCCGCCCCCTCCGGCTTCTTCTTCCGCTGATCGCAAAACCGACGCGCAAAAATGCCTCGCCAGCTTTCGCCGGCGAGGCATTTTTATTTAGCGATATCAGATATTTAGTAACCGAAGCGGTTCGGGCGGCGACGCGGCGGGCGCGTCATCAGCATCGCCAGTGCAAAGCCGATACCGCCTGCGATCAAGAGCGAGCCGAGCGGATTGTCGCGCACCTTGTCGGTCAGCGCCTGCGTGCCATCGCGATAGGCGTCGCTGTCGAGCGCATCCTTGGCATAGCTGGCTGCCTTTTCGGAAGCATCGCGCACGCCGTCTTTCACCTGTCCATACAGATTCTGCACGGTGCCTTCCGCTTCGCGCGTGCGGCCCGAAATCTCGGTGCGCTCGTCGCCGGTGACCTTGCCAACAACGCTTTCAACCTTGCCGGCAGCATCCTTTGCGGCACCTGCAATGCGGTCCTTATCCATATCGATCACTCCGTGAGGGAAACTCTCGCCGGTGTAATGCCTGAGGAGCTTGCAGGTTCCGGGTGAATGCTTCCGCCGCAAATTAAAGGATCAGTCCGCCATCGACGACAAGCGTGTGACCGCACACATAGGACGACAGCGGCGATGCAAGGAACAACGCCGCGCCGGCCATGTCGTCGGGCGTGCCGAGACGCTGCAACGGAATCCGCGACAGCGCGCCTTCGAGCCGCTGCGGATTGGCGGTGGTCACTTTCGTCATCTTGGTATCGACGAGTCCGGGCGCGATGCCGTTGACGCGAATGCCGTCTTCGGACCACGCCTGCGCCAGCGTGCGCGTCAAACCGACTGCGCCGGTCTTCGACGCATTGTAGGACGGATTGCCCTTGGTGGCATGATAGGCGGCAGTAGAGCTGACGATGATCAGACGTCCCTTGCTCTCCTTCAATTGCGCATGGAATTTCGATGCGCAGCCCATCAGGCTCATGAGATTGACCTCCATCACCTTGCGAAAGCCATCCATCTCGAACTCGCCGCGCCGATAGATCACGGCGCCTTGCGCGAGGATCAGCACGTCGAGCCTATCGAGCTTCGGATCGAACGCCTCGATGGCCGACGCACTGCTCACATCGAGCTGATGATAACCGAGCCCGTCGAGATTGGAGCCCTCGTCGATGGAGTAGTCGCTCGCCTTTGCGCGCGTGCCGCAGACATCGACCTTGGCGCCGCGCTTGCGAAAGGCCTGCGCCATGCCATTGCCGATGCCGCTCGAACCGCCGACGATGAGAACCTGCTGCCCTGAGAAATCGAGTTCGTTCATCCCTGCATCCTTTTTGATTTTTTGCCCGCGCATGTTTGACCGCGCCGGCAATCGATGCAAGCCTTCGCGCAAGCCTCATCATGAAGGCGCAGCCATGGGAGAACGTGCGTGTCCGATTACAAACCACTCAGCCGCTCGGTGCGCGGCCTCACCGTTCTCGTCACTGGCGCCGCAAGCGGCATGGGCCGCGCCACGGCGCGCGTGTTCGGCGAAGAAGGCGCCCATGTCGCGGTCACCGATATTTCGGCGGACGGGACGGCTGCTGTCGCGGAGGCCATCACCGCGCATGGCGGCAGCGCACGCGCCTGGACGCTCGATGTCGCCGATCCCGAGCGTATCAAGACCGTCGTGAGCGAAACCGCGGCGCATTTCGGCGGGCTCGACATCATCGTCAACAATGCCGGCATGTCGGTTTCCACCGAGATCGACAAGGACGGCTACGACGCCGTGTGGGATCGCGCCATCGCCGTCATGCTGACCTCGCATCAGCGCATCATCCGCGCCGCCTTACCTTATCTGCGCCAATCGCGATGCCCGCGCATCGTCAACATCGCCTCCACCGAAGCGCTCGGCGCAACGGCGCTGCACAGTCCCTATTCCGCGGCAAAAGCGGGCGTCACGGGCCTGACGCGCTCGCTCGCCGTGGAACTCGGCCGCGAAGGCATCACGGTGAACTGCATCTGTCCCGGCCCGATCACCACAGGCATCACCGCGCGCATCAGCGACGAGCACAAGGTGATCTTCGCCAAGCGCCGCACGGCGCTGCGCCGCTACGGCGATCCGGAAGAGGTCGCGCATATGACCGTGAGCCTGTGTCTGCCCGCTGCGTCCTACATCACCGGCGCGGTCATTCCGGTCGATGGCGGGCTGATGGCGCGCAATGCCTGAGGCGATGCCGCCGGTAACAGGGAACGTCGCCAACCGCCACACACTCAGCGAGCATCAAATCTGTTTACAATTATAGCGCGCTCGGCTTTACTCACTTCCGGTTGGGGATGAGTAAGATGTCAGTACGGTCGCGTATTCTCACGGGCGCGGTGTTGTGCGCGTCCCTCCTGCTGATTGGCTGCGGATCGCTCGTCTCGATCTACGACGCGACTTTCGATCAGTCGCTGAACAAATTCTCCGAAGACACGGCAAAATTCGTCGCGGCTGCATCTGCGGGATCCAGCGAACGCAGTTACGCGTCCAAGGAGGCCGTCGCCTATTATGCCTCGGCCTATAATCTGCTCGATCGTCTCAGCGATCGTGCGCGTCTCAGCCGCGGGCTCGTTGCCTGCCCGACGAATGCCACCCTGAAGGACTTCAGTGAAACCGGCCCCATCAAGGTGGCTCTGCCGGACGAATATCTCAAATTCGACTGCCGGGAGTATCAGCTGGCCGCCATCCGCATTTATGTCGCTCAGCTCGAATATGCGCACAAGAACGACGGCATCCTCAACCGCTCGGAAGCGAAGGCGGCCGGAGGGATCTTGCAGACCTCGATCCTCGGCAGCATCCAAACCTTCATCGCGAACAAACCCGCGACCTAAACATCTGGAGCGCTCATCGTGTCCACTGTGGATTTAGCTTCGATCGCCAATCAGATCATCTCGCAGGCGACGACCATCGGCGGTGAGACCTGGACCAAGATCCAGAAATCGGCTCCGCTCTATATTCGCGGCTTCTCGCAGAACCTGCTCGATATCGCCGCTGGCGTTTTGGCCGACGAGATCACAAAGGCCGATGCGAAGCTCTATCTGCAGAATGCCCGCCTGCTCCTCGTTCAAGGCATTGCGAACACCGCCCAGATCATGCTCGTGCAGGTCCAGAAATTCATCGACTCCGTGCTGAACATCGTCAAGGGCGCGATCAACACGTCGCTGAAAGTTGCGATCCTCTAGAGCATGATCCCGAAAAGTGGATACCGGTTTTCGGACAAGATCATGCTCCAATAGAGAAAAACGCTAGAGGCTGATTCATCGAAGATGGATCAGCCTCTAGCGCGCGGCAACGGATCGTCGGTAACTGAACCTCACGCCTATCTGCCGCGCAGGCGATCCAGCACTTCCGAAGTCGCAAAACCATCGGCCGGCATGCCGACCGATGCCTGGAAGTTGCGCAAGGCCTCACGCGTCATGCTGCCGAACTGGCCGTCCGGCGTGCCTTTGTAGAGGCCACGCTGAACCAGTAACTGCTGCAGTTCGAGCCGTTCGGCGCGCGACAGCACGCGCTCCTGGCGCGGCCACGGCTGAACGAAAGGCGGCCCGCCGCGCAACCGATCGGCAAAATGGCCGATGGCCATCGCATAGGCTTCGGCCGGGTTGTATTTCATGATCACACGGAAATTCTGCATCATCAGGAACCCCGGTCCCTGCGCGCCGGCAGGCGCGAGCAGATAGGCCTTCTCGCCGCTGTGCGGAAACGGCTGACCGTTGGCGCGCTTCAGGCCCATCTGTTCCCATTGCGCCAGCGTGAGCATCCTGGCGCGATCGGCCTGCATGTAGTTGAAGCCTTGTGGGATGACGACTTCGTAGCCCCAAGGCTGTCCGCTCTGCCAACCATCCTTCTTCAGGTTGTTGGCAGTCGAGAAAATCAGGTCGGTCGGATTATCGACCACGTCGCGGCGTCCATCGCCGTCGCCGTCGACAGCGAAGCGCTTGAACGCCGTCGGCATGAATTGCGTCGGCCCGAACGCGCCGGCCCATGAGCCCTTGAGCTGCTCGCGGCGCAGATCGCCGCGATGCAGGATTTCGACCGCGGTGAGGAATTCGTCCTTGAAGTAAGCCTGACGACGGCCGACGCAGGCCAGCGTCGCCGTGGAACGCACCACGTCGCGGTCGCCGATCATGGTCGAGTAGTTGGACTCGATGCCCCAGATGGAAGCGATGATATAGCGGTCGACGCCATAGGCACGCTCGGCTGCGTCAAAGATCGTCTTGTACTGTGCCAGCACCTCGCGGCCCTTGGCCGCGCGGTTGTCGTTCACGAGGATATCGAGATAGTCCCAGATCGCCTTGGTAAATTCCGGCTGCGAGTCCATGAGATCCATCAATCGCAGATCGGGCGTCAGGCCGGCGGTGATGTCGCGATAGTTCTGTTCGGAGATGCCGCGCCGTGCGGCATCAGGCCACAGTCCGGCGACGCAACTGTCGAAATTTGCGGCGGCTTCGCGGATCGCGGCAGCCGTCATCAGCGGATGGCCGGACGCGCCGTCTTCGCCGCTCCATGGCTGCGGCGCGCTCGATCCGGGCGCCGGTGCGCTCGGCGCCTGGGCCGGGCGCTGGCCGGAATTGTTGAAGATGTTGTCGAGGAAATTAAGCGGATTGCCCGATTGCGCCTGCGCCGCAGCGGGCGACATGGCGAGTACGATACCGACGACCATCGCGGCCAAACGCGCGCGGGGCAGTATCTGTTCGCGCGCGCTCATTCCTGTGGTCGTCATCCCAGAATTCCCATCGTAACGGTGTGATGACAAAAGGCCGGTGAAGGCTTTCCATCCGCTTAATATTAGTCCGATTCCGCCGCCAAAGTCAGATCGCGCCGTCGTTCGGAATACCGACAATCGTCGCACCCGTGACATACATCCGCCTTTGTTACCGCTTGCAAAGGGAACCATGGCGCGCAATCCTCGTTGTGTTGCCTGCACGCCCTTCCCTTCCAGCTCATTGCAAAGCTCCCGATGAAAATTCGCAAAGCCGTCTTCCCCGTCGCTGGTCTTGGCACCCGTGTCCTTCCCGCCACCAAGGCGATGCCGAAGGAAATGCTGACCATCGTCGATCGGCCACTGATCCAGTATGTGGTCGATGAGGCGCGCGAAGCCGGCATCGAACATTTCATCTTCGTCACCGGCCGCAACAAGGGCGTGATCGAAGATCACTTCGACCGCATGTTCGAGCTCGACGAGACGCTGAAGGGCCGCAACAAGACCGCCGAAATGGAACAGCTCGCGCGCTTCCAGCCCGGAGCCGGCGAGACCAGCTTCACGCGCCAGCAGGCGCCGCTCGGCCTCGGCCACGCCGTCTGGTGCGCCCGCCACATCGTCGGCGACGAACCCTTCGCGGTGGTGCTGCCGGACGAGCTTGTGCTGAATTCGCCGGGCGCCCTGAAGCAGATGGTCGATATCGCCAGCGGCCTCGACGCCAAGTCAAACCTTGTCGCCGTCGAAGAAGTGCCGATGGAGATGACCCATCAATACGGCATCTGCAGCGTCAGCGGACGTCATCCGGACCATGCCAATGCGTACAGCATCGATGGCATGGTGGAGAAGCCGCCGAAGGGCACGGCGCCGTCCAATCTCTCGATTACCGGCCGCTACATCCTGCAGCCGGAAATCTTCAAGATCCTGGAGACCCAGGAGCGTGGTGCTGGCGGCGAGATCCAGCTCACCGACGCCATGATCGGCCTCGCCAAGAACCAGCCCTTCTTCGGTGTGAAGTTCGAAGGCGAGCGCCACGATTGCGGCTCCAAGGCCGGCTTCCTGCGCGCCAACATCGCCTATGGCCTGCAGCGCGCGGACCTCAACGAGACCCTGCGCGCGGACATGCTGCGTTATCTCGGGAAGTGAGGATGTAGGATGGGTTGAGCGGAGCGATACCCATCATCGCTGGCTCAGGTGGTGATGGGTATCGCTTCGCTCAACCCATCCTACAAATTCCAAATTACGCCGCCAGCGACCTGTCGGTCTCTTCCGCGACGACGCACTGGTTGCGACCTGCCGCCTTGGCCGCATAGAGCGCCTTGTCGGCGGCTTCCATCAATCCGGTCCATTCCATCGTCACCAGCGGCCGCATGCTGGCGATGCCGATGCTGACGGACAACTGCGCGGGATCGGCGGGAACGCGTTCGACCCGCTGGCGGATATTCTCGGCAATCTCACGCGCATCGCGTTCCGACGCCCCCGGCAGCAATACGGCAAATTCCTCGCCGCCATAGCGCGCGGCGCAATCGCCCGCACGCTTCGCCGCCGCGGAGATGCAGCCGGCAATGGCGATCAGCGCCTGATCGCCGGCCTGATGCCCGAATGAATCGTTGAAGATCTTGAAATAGTCGGCATCCACCAGCAGCAAGGCGATCGGCCTTGCGGTGCGGATGGCGCGTCGCCATTCCAACTCGATCGCCGCATCGAACTTGCGACGGTTACGCAGGCCCGTGAGTGCGTCGGTGGTGGCAAGTTCTTCCAGCCGGTCTTCGGCGCGGGCACGACGGCCGATCTCGCGGGCGAGAAATACCGTTCCCACACTGATGAAGGCGATCAATGCCAGCATGATGGCACCGATGCGCCAGGCCTGACGCTGCCACATACTATAGATGCCGTCCCACGGCCTGCCGACGATCGCGATCAGCGGCCGCCCGCTATCGCGCCAGACATACAGGCGCCTGATCTTGTCGACCGCGCCGACGCCGGAATAGCTGCCATTGGCCCGCGCCAGCACCCGCATCACACCCTGCGTCTTGCTCAGATCCTTGCCGATCACATTCAGGTCGAACGGCGCCCGCATGATCACGACGCCATCGCGTCGAACCGCAGTGATCGTCTCGCCCGGATTGAGGCGAAGCCGCTCGAACAGATCGAGAAAGTAGGAAAAGCGGATCGAGCCAGCGACGACACCGGCGAAATTGCCTTCCGTGTCCGTAATGCGTCGGCTGAGCACGATCGAATAGGCGCCGCGATGCAAGCGCGGCACGCTGATGAACAGGCCGCGTTCACCATCCAGTTGGTGGATCTTGAAGAAATCCTCGTTCGCCCGCTTCTCTTTGGCCGGATCGAGCGATGCGGCGTCGATGGTGAGATTGCCGTCGGCGTCGAACACCTGGATGGCGCCGAACTGCGCGGACGAAGCGGCCTTGTCGAACAGGATCAACTGGCGCAGCTCACGACTGAGCTGGCGAATTTCCGGCGTGTTGATGCCCGACACCACCGCACGCAACGAAAGGTCGTATTGCTCGATAGTGCGGCCGATATCGGAATCGATGGAGGTGGCGAGATTTTCGCTGGTTTGCTTGGCCAACGCCTGTTCGCTGTGGCGCATGTCCAGCATGACGCTGCCGCAAATGGCGGAGAATCCGACGATCGTCACCAAAGATGACAAAATCAACAGCTTCGCCGACGACGGCCATCGCCGCATCGCAATGACTGGATTCCAGAAATTCATAAAATAAAACTCCTGCTGCGACGCATCGCACGCGAAAGCTTGCCGAGCACTTAAATACCCGGCGCTGGTTCCCTACGGCGTTAACGAAGCATTGCCGGGGATCGCGGCGACCGGCAGATGTGGTGCCGAGCTACCGAAGGCAGAGGTGGCGCGAGACCCGATAGCCGCGTATGACGATCCCGACGTCTAAACTTCAAAGGACCATCCGTGCCCGACTACGATCTCTTGCGCGCCTATCTGGCGGCCCAGACCAAGGACGAAATCGTCCTGACCATGGACGCGATCGAAGAGATCATCGACGACGCGTTGCCACGCGCGTCACAGCGGGCATCGTGGTGGGAAACCGACCGGGCGCCGGAAGAGCAGATGCCCCAGCGCGAGGCATGTATCGCCGCCGGCTTCGTGGCGACACGCCTGCCCGATGGATCGGGCGTGAAGTTCAACCGGAAGACGGCAAAGTTTTTGCGGAAGTGGAAGTAGGCATTGCCCGCGACTAGCGCTGCAGTCGCACGCCGAGCATCACGACGGTTGCGGCCGTGCTCGCGCCGGCGACGTTCGAATTGAGGATGTCGCGGCGGACCTGCCCCTTGATCCAGAGCTCGCGGCTCATCTTGTAGATCAGGTTTCCTTCGATCGAATAGGTCTTATCGGAGCGGAAGTTCTCCTGATAATCCTGCGTACCGTAGGTGAACTTGCCGACCGCAGTGAGCCAGCGGCGGAAATCGTGATCGACCTGCACCGTGTAGAGCCGTGTCAGCACGCCGGGAACGCCGGGCACCGTGGTTTCGTCGATGGACGTCGTCGTGATGAAGCGCGCGGTGGTCAGCGGCGTTGCGGTCCACACCAGCGAGGCCGAGGTCAACAGGCCCTTCAGCATTTCGAGGCGCGGATCCTGATATTTGCGCGCGAGATAGCCGACCGAGGCTTCGCCGCTCAGCAGGCGTGTGAATTCGAAGGTGGTGCCGGCCTTGATATAGCCGCCGCTTGAATCGCGCAGATAGGTGAAGCGATCCGCCTGCTGGTCGTGGACGCGAACATCACCCTGGACTTCCGCAAACGGCTTCAGGCCGGGCAGCACCTCGTAGCTGACACGACCGACGCCGCCATATTGATTGAAGTTGCGGTCCCGGTTGTTGGTCGACGTTCCATCCGTCAGTTTCGAGTCCTGATAGACGGTGCGATCGACCAGGGCATCCATCTTCAACTGGAAGCGGTTGAAGTCCTGTTCGACGCCGACCGTACCGCCGGTGGTCGTGAACAGCGGGAAGTCCCTGAGACCGGCCTGGATGCTCGGACTGCCGGGATTGTCCGAGCCGACGCGCATGCGCGCTTCGGTATTGATGCGGGTATCGCGCGTGGCGTCGATGCGGGCGGCGATCTTGCCGTTGAACTCGGCGCGATCGACATTCTCGGGCGATGGCGAGACCTGCTGCAGCACCGCCGAAGGAAATTCCTTCGCGTAGCCGGTGAAAGAACCACGCAGATCGACGATCACCGAATGCCGCGACCAGTTGGAAGCCGCCAGCAGCTCCGGTGCGATCTGATAAAGTGCCGAGCCCTTCGGCTGCAGCAGGCGCGCAGGGTTGTCGCTATAGCCGCCCATCACTTCGACGGCGCCCTTCACAAGGAAGCTGCCGACACGGATGCCGGTGGGCGCGTAGGGATCGGGATCGACAGCCAGGCGTTTTCGCGTGGGCTGACCGATCACGGTGCCGGCGATCGCAGGCGCAACCGGCGGCTTGGCGGCCTTGGCCGATGGCGGCGCCGGCCGCGTTTCCGGCACGAGGGGCGGCGGCGGGCTGCCGGGTCCGACCGGACGCTTCGGCTTCTGCTGGCCGGGATAATATTTGACCTGCTGACGCTTGCGGTTGAGCGCGTCATAGCCGGTTACGGCGGCGCCCGACGCAGCGGGAGTCGGGAGAGTAATGATCGACTGCTGTGCCCGCTCCGGCGAGAGCAGGCTGGTCTGCAGCGTGCCTCGCGGCTGCAGGACATTGCTGCCGGGGCTGCGCGACGACAGATTTCCCGGCTGCGCGAAGCCGCCGGGAACCGGCGCCAGCAGATCAGAGGTCAGAGCCTGCGCGAAAGCAGGGGATGGCGCAGCAAGCGCGAGGCACAGACATGCCGAAACCGCGCCGGTCGCCCGTGCGCGGTTCCTCGTCCGGTCTGCCCGACGCATCCTCACAATCACAAAAACTCCAACGCCATCAGAAACTTGAGCGAGTTCGTCGAAAACCGCGGCGGGCGGCCGGGCGACAACTCATGGTTAAGGGAGTTAAAACCGTTATGGTTAATGGGCCGTTGAGACACCGCGCCGGCGTTTCGCTTCCGGCGCCGCCGCGTGCTAAAGGACGGCCATCAAATGGCTGGCGGACCGGCCGCAGGACACGACCAATGGCGCTTTCCAAGACCCCCACTTCGACCATGAGCGATCAGGCCAGCGAGGCCATCGCCTCGGCGCTGCGCACGCTGGAGGCGGAAGCCAGCGGCGTCACCGCACTCGCCGCCGCATTGCAGGCCGATCTCGGCCCGACCTTTGCTGCCGCGGCCGAGCTGATCCGCAACGCCAAGGGCCGCCTGATCATCACCGGCCTCGGCAAGTCCGGCCATATCGGCCGCAAGATCGCCGCCACCTTCGCCTCGACGGGCACGCCGGCCTTCTTCGTCCATGCCGCCGAAGCCAGCCATGGCGATCTCGGCATGATTACCGCCGACGACGTCATCCTGGCGATGTCGTGGTCCGGCGAGCAGCCGGAGATGAAGAACCTCATCACCTACGCCACGCGCTTCAGCATCGGCCTGATCGCGATGACCTCCGAAGCCGGATCAACGCTGGCGCAGGCCGCGGATGTCGCGCTGACGCTGCCGAAGGCCCGCGAGGCCTGCCCGCACAATCTGGCGCCCTCGACCTCCTCGCTGATGATGCTCGCCATGGGCGACGCGCTGGCCATCGCCCTGCTCGAAGGCCGCGGCTTCACCTCGCGCGATTTCAGCGTGCTGCATC
>JAEXHR010000360.1 GCA_023449855.1 Pseudomonadota bacterium
CCCGGGGACCGGCGTTTCAATTATCTCGGCATCCCCGGATTGCGCTTCGCTCCATCCGGGCTACGCCGAGAGTTACTCTCCATTCCACCCACACGCCCGCATCCGCTCATGCAGATGAGCAGGCACCGGTGCGACAACACGCACCGGCTCCTTGTTGCGGGAGATCGGAATCACGATCTCCCGCGCATGCAGATGCAAGGTCGGCTCGCCGAAGCGGGGACCATTGCCGTAGATGTTGTCGCCAACGATGGGATAGCCCGAAGCGGACGTGTGCACGCGGAGCTGATGCGTGCGGCCGGTGACCGGCTCCAATGCCAGCCAGCTCATGCCGCTACCGCGGCCCAGCACCCTGAAATTCGAGACGGACGGCAGCCCTTCCGGGTCCGGCTTCATCCACCAGCCGCGCTCGGCATTAAGACGCCCGAGCGCCATGTCGATCACGCCCGTATCGGCCTCTGGCCCACCTTCGACCACCGCCCAATAGGTCTTGGAAATGCGGCTGTGCTTGAACAGCAGCCCCAGCGAGGCCGTGGCCTTGCGATGACGCCCCAGCACCAGGCAGCCCGATGTATCCCGATCCAGCCGGTGCGCCAGCACAGGCGGGCGCGGCAGGCCGTATTGCAGGAACTTGAAGGCGTTCTCCAAATTCGGCCCACCTTTGGGCCCACGATGCACGGGCAGACCGGCCGGCTTGTCGATTACCAGCATCAATCCGTCCCGGTGCAGCACCCGCGACAGGATCTGGGCTTCGGTCAGATCGCCGACCAGCGCCGGCTCGACGACTGCGACCGGCAGGGCATCGACGTCACTTTCTTCGCTGTTACTTTGATTCATGGCGCGAAACGGCTAACACACCCCCGACATGAGCGACACTCCCGAAACGCCAAAACAGAGCTGGTGGCGACGGCTCTCCGACGGCCTGAAACGCACCTCGAGCTCGATCGGCTCGGCGGTCGCCGATCTCGTGACCAAGCGCAAGCTCGACCGCGCGATGCTCGAGGATATCGAGGACGTGCTGCTGCGCGCCGATCTCGGCACCGAAGTCGCCGCGCGGATCGCCAAGGCGGTCGGCCAGGGCCGCTTCGACAAGGCAATCTCCGCCGATGAAGTGAAGGCCGTGGTCGCCACCGAGGTCGAGAAAGTACTGGCGCCTGTGGCCCGACCGCTCGAGATCGACACCAGCCACAAGCCGTTCGTTCTGCTCGTGGTCGGCGTCAATGGCTCCGGCAAGACAACGACAATCGGCAAGCTGGCCTCCAAACTCACGGCCGAGGGTCGCAAGGTGATGCTTGCCGCCGGCGACACGTTTCGTGCCGCGGCCATCGAGCAGCTCAAGGTCTGGGGCGAGCGCAACAAGGTTCCGGTGATTGCCGGCACGCAAGGTTCGGACTCCGCGAGCCTCGCTTTCTCCGCCGTGACCGCCGCGCGGGACGACAATCGCGACGTTCTGATGATCGACACCGCCGGCCGGCTGCAGAACAAGGCCGAGCTGATGAACGAGCTCGAAAAGGTCGTGCGCGTCATCAAGAAGGTGGATGCGACCGCACCCCATGCCGTGCTGCTGGTGCTGGACGCCACGGTGGGACAAAACGCGCTGTCGCAGGTCGAGGCGTTTCATCGTACGGCTGGCGTCACCGGCCTCGTGATGACCAAGCTCGACGGCACCGCCCGCGGCGGCATCCTTGTGGCGCTGTCGGAGAAGTACAAGCTGCCGGTGCATTTCATCGGCGTCGGCGAAGGCATCGACGATCTCGCGCCGTTCACGGCCAGCGATTTCGCCAAGGCCGTGGCGGGGATTGAGTCGTAGGTCGCCATCCTTCGAGACGCGCGTCAAGAGGCGCGCTCCTCAGGATGAGGGCATAGTGGGACGTAAGAGCCCTCACCCTGAGGAGGCGCGTAGCGCCGTCTCGAAGGGCGAGGGCGAGAGGTGATAGATGGACAAGCAACAACCACACCCGTTGTTCAAGCTCGCCACCGAGCTGGGGCCGCTGATCGTGTTCTTTGTGGCCAATTCGAAATTTGGCCTGTTCGCTGCCACCGGTGCGTTCATGGTCGCCATCGTGGCCGCGATGATCGCGTCCTATGTGGTCGTCAAGCACATCCCGATCATGGCAATCGTCACCGCCTTCGTGGTGCTGGTGTTCGGCGGGCTGACGCTCTGGCTTCACGACGAGACCTTCATCAAGGTCAAGCCGACCATCATCTACGGCCTGTTCGCCGTGGTGCTCGGCGGCGGCCTTGTGTTTGGCCGCTCCTTCATCGCCATCATGTTCGATCAGGTGTTCAACCTGACGCCGGAAGGCTGGCGCGCCCTTACGCTGCGCTGGACGCTGTTCTTCGCCGCCATGGCGGTGCTCAATGAAGCGATCTGGCGCACCCAGAGCACGGACTTCTGGGTGACTTTCAAGGCATTCGGCGTAATCCCCATCACGATGATCTTCGCAGTGCTGCAGATGCCGCTGGTGAAGCGCTTCAGCATCGAGCCGGCGACGCTCGCCGAAAGTGAGCGAGATGCGGGCGATGTGACGAAGTAGTCACCGCCCCGTAAAAACCGGAGCCCGGCGAGCGATCCATGCAGCCAGGCCTTCGCCAAGGTCATGGGTTGGCGCCATCCGGGCGAACTGCTCGCACTCGACCTCAAGCCCCTCTCCGATACTCAGATTGATCCCACGCGTGACTGCGGTGATGACGCTGGTCACCGCGAGCGGCGAATGGCGCAGGATGCGCAGCGCGAAGTCATGCGCCGCCGGCAGCAACCGATCATGCGGGACCACCGCATTGATGAGACCGATCTGCAGCGCATGCGCCGGTGAAAAGCTGTCGCCCGTCAGCAGCAATTCGAGCCCGCGCTTGCGGCCGGCCAGCCGCGGCAGACGCTGGGTGCCGCCGAAGGTGGGCGGCATCCCGAGCTTGATCTCCGGCTTGGCGAATGAGGCCCGCTCGCTCGCCACCGCCAGGTGCACTGCTTCCGTGATCTCGCAGCCGCCGCCATAGGCAAGACCATTGACCGCAGCGATCACCGGTTTGGGAAATGCTTCGAGCCGCGCTGTCATTGCCTGCCCGCGGCGAACGAAGTGACGTAACGCTTCGCTCGTGCCCTGCTGCACGCTTTCTCTGAATTCCGGGATATCCGCGCCCGCCGAGAAGGCCCGCTCGCCTGCGCCTGTCAGGATCACCGCGCGGATGCCCTCTTCCAGCTCGATCTGGTCGAGCAGCACCATCAGACGATCGATCAGCGCAAAATTTAACGCATTGAGATGGCTTGGGCGATTGAGCGTCAGCAGCGCGATCTCCCGATCGACGCTCATGGTCACGAGTTCAGTCATATCAAGCTCCGGTCTTGCGATCTGCACGCGACCGTAGGAAGCTGACGCCCTCATGTATATTCACTAGGCAGTATACATTCAGCCATGACCAGCTCCGCCAAACCGACCAAAGACCGCATCGTCGCGGCCGCCAACAAGCTGTTTTATGACGAAGGCATCCGCGGCGTCAGCGTCGACGCCGTGGCCGAGAAGGCCGGCGTGACCAAGCGGACGCTGTATTATCATTTCAAGAGCAAGGACGACCTGATCGCGGCCTATCTCGAGGGCCGCGATCAGCCAAATCTTGCACTGTTCAAGCGCTGGTTCGACGAGGCCGGAGGCGGGCTGCCTGCGAAGATACAGGCCATCTTCGACAATCTCGCGCGCTCGGCGCGTCATCCGAAATGGCGCGGCTGCGGCTTTCTGCGGACATCGGCCGAGCTCGCCAACATGCCCGGACATCCCGCAATGAAGATCGGCGCCGCGCACAAGAAGAAATTCGAAGCGTGGCTGCAGATGGAATTCGCCACCGCGAAACTATCCGATGCGGCGCTGCTCGCACGGCAGATCGCGCTATTGCTCGATGGCTCTTTTGCGACTGTGCTGCTGCATAGGGATGCAGCTTATATGGAAGCGGCGGGGTTGGCTGCGCATAAGCTTCTCAGCTCGGCGAAGAAGGGCAACGCACCATCGCCGCGCCCAGTGCCCTGAGCGCGGCGGTATTCACTTCGATCAAACCGCGAGCGTGCCGGCCTTCGCCGCTGCATAGCGCTCGCCGACCTTGGTCCAGTTCACCGTATTCCACCACGCCTTCAGATAGTCGGCACGGCGATTCTGATAGGTGAGGTAATAGGCGTGCTCCCAGACGTCGTTGCCCATCAGCGCACGCTTGCCGTCCATGATCGGATTGTCCTGGTTCGGGCGCGTCTCGATGGAGAGCTTGCCGGTCTTGTCGACGATCACGAATACCCAGCCGGAGCCGAATTGACGGCCACCCGCGCCGTTGAAATCGGTCTGGAACTTCTCCATGCCGCCAAGATCGCGATCGATGGCGGCGAGCACTTCACCCTCCGGCTTGCCGCCATTCGGGCCCATGATCTGCCAGAACATGGTGTGGTTGGCATGGCCGCCGAGATTGTTGCGCACGCCGGTGCGGATATTGTCAGGCACGCTGGCGAGATTGCCGAGCACTTCCACGACAGGTTTCTCGCCGAGCATCGGCGTGTCCTTGGCGAAGGTGTTGAGATTGGCGACGAAGGCCGAGTGATGCCGGCCGTGATGGATCTCCATCGTCTTGGCATCGATATGCGGCTCGAACGCATTCACGGGATAGGTGAGCGGCGGCAGCACGAAGGGCGCGGTGCCAGCCGGCGCGGCGGCAGGGGTCGCGGCCTGGGCGAAAGCAAGGCGTGGCGCGGCCACGGCGGCAGCCATGCCGGTCGCAGCGAACATCAATTGGCGTCGGGACATTGATGGCATGGGGTGCTTCTCCTCAGATTTGCTGGCCGTCACATGCGGCCTTGGCAATTACGTGCGGTTCACGTGCCAGTTTCATATGCGGTCATTGTGACGCAGCGACCCAATGCGCATCACGACATGGCGAGCTTGGAGCATCTCAAAGCAGAACGGCCGGGATCGCTCCCGGCCGTCGGTATTTAGTAGCCCCGCTCAGCGACGCGGCGGCGCCGTACCCGGAGGCGGCGGCGGCAGCGAGGCCTGGCCCCCGTTCAGCAGCGGCGTGATGTTGCGGATGGTGACACGGCGGTTCTGGCGCTCCGGACCGTCGGTCTGGATCTTGAGATATTGCTCGCCATAACCCTGCGAGGTCAGGTTTTCCGCCGGCACCTGGAATTGCTGGGTAAGCAATTCTGCAGCCGCTTCTGCGCGGCGATCCGACAGCGACAGATTGTCGATATCTGAGCCGACAGCGTCAGTGTGACCCTCGATCAGGAACACCGCCTTTGGATTGCGCGAGATGGCTCTGTTGAGACCGTCGGCGATCACCTGCAGCTTCGACGCCTGATCCGGCGAGATGGTCCACGATCCCGTATCGAAATTGATCGAGTCGAGATCGATCGACGGCATGCGCTGGCGCACCATCGGGCTGTAGCGGATTTCATCGAGCGTATAACGGCGCTCGATGCGATCCACCGGCGGGGCGATCAACGTGTCGTAGACCAGCTCCGGCGACGCCTGATCGTAGTCCACGATATAGCGGTTCTGCGGAATGCGGATCATCGGCGGCGGCAGGTCGACATAGAAGTTTCCGGGACCACGCGGATCGCGGAACGAGTTGTCGATGATGATGATCTCCTGCCCGTTGCGATCCCTGCGGATACGGCGCAGCAGCTGACCGTCGCGGCCGACCACCGTGATGATCTGCGAGCCGTCCGGCCGAATCACGATCGTGCGATCATCATTGCCGACGCGTTCGGTGCGGATGTCACGCGCACCGTAGCGGAAGCGATCGAGCTCGTTGTGGCGGATGAAGGCCTGGCCGGTCGGATCCTGCACGATGATACGGCCGGGCTCCGTATAGACCGTGCGACCGCCTTCCTGGCGTTCGCTACGCTGGCCACGGAAATCCTCCATACGGCGCGGCCCCTGTGGCGCAGCACCCGGCGCGATCGGCGTCAGGGCGGCAGCAGGGGGCGGTGGAGCCGGGATCGGCGCAGTCACCTGCGGTGCGACCGGCTGCACGACCTTGATGTTGCCACCGCCGGGGGCGACCACGACGGGCGCGGCGCTCGGCGTCGGCGGCGGTGCAACGGGGGCGGCCGCAGTGGGCGGCGTCGCAGGCGCGGCACCTGGAGC
>JAEXHR010000038.1 GCA_023449855.1 Pseudomonadota bacterium
CATTCGCACAGATCGACAAGGAGGAGATCGATCCCATCCTCAGCATAACCACAAAAGCCGCCTGATCATGCCCTCAGGCCATCCAGAAAATTACACCAGCTTGACGGACGTGACCAGCGGATGTGGACGCGCACCTGGCAGTTCGCGTGCCGTGAAGAGCATATTCCTGATATCGGCGACTATTGTGTTTACGACATAGGTGCTCATTCGTTCATCGTCACGCGCGTGGCCGAGCATGACATTCGCGCCTATTACAACGCCTGCCTCCACCGCGGCACAAAGCTGCGGCACAGCGGCACCGAAGGAAGCGCCAGCGAGTTTCGCTGCCCGTTCCACGGGTGGAGCTGGAACATCGACGGCTCGTGTCGGAAGGTGCTTTGTGACTGGGATTTCCCGCATGCGCGACCGGAGGAGCTCGCGCTGCCCGAAGCCCGCGTCGCCACGCTCGGCGGCTTTGTCTTCATCAACATGGATCCTGAGGCGCCGAGCCTCGAGGACTATATCGGCGAAGAGGCACTCGCCCATTTCCGCGCGTGGAAGCTGGAGGACCGCTACGTCTACTGTCACGTGATCAAGCGGCTTCAATGCAACTGGAAGCTCAACCAGGAAGCGTTCCACGAAGCCTATCATGTGCTCGAGACGCATCCGCAGGTCTCGCCGTCCAACGGCGACGCCAACTCACAATATGACTTCTACGGCGCTCATGTGAACCGCTTCATCTCGACGCTCGGTGTCGTCAGTCCTCATCTTTATGGCAAGATCACCGAGCAGGATGTCCTCAACCAGTTCGTCCTGGGTGATGCGAGCGCGCTGGATGGCGCACAGCGGCGCCTGGCAGACGGCGAGACCGCGCGCAGCGCCATGGCCAAGCTGTTCCGCGCGGCTTTCGAGGCGGCGAACAATGCCGATCTTGGCGCAGTGTCGGACTCCGAACTGCTCGACTGCTTCTCCTACAACCTCTTCCCGAACATGTTCGTGTTCCCGGGGATCTCACTGCCGATGGTCTATCGGTTTCGTCCGGACCCGCGCGATCATCGGAAAAGCTTCTTCGAGGTGTTGTTCCTCAACGGTAATAGGGCTTGAGCGCTTCTGCGGTCTCCGGATCTTCGACGATATCGCAGCGCCGGCGCAGACGCTCCATTACGCGGTAGTCCATGATCTCGCGCCGGCGGGCGTACTCCTCCGGCGTGATGTCCGGCCAGCCCTCCGCCTCGAGTTCGGCGGCGAGATTGCGACTGATCTCGGTCCAGATATCCTGGACGAGATCGGGCTCCCCGGGGGACAGCCGCTCCATGGCGGCGTGATGGAAGTTCCTGATCCGCTCTTCCTGCCAGCCGGGCTTCTGCGACCAAAACCACTCGGGGTCGATCGGCCGGTTGTTGCGGTGGTCGATCGTCGAGGGCGTGCGCTGAATCACGTAGGTCTGGCCGGCGTACTTGGCGAGATAGGGCACGACCTGGATGGCGGTCGCGCCGGTGCCGATGATCGCCACCTTCTTGTCGCCGAGGTTGTCGAGCACGGGGTTGCGCCACTCGCCGCCGGTATAGTCGTAATCCCAACGGGCCGTGTGGAAGATCTTGCCCTGAAAGTCGTCGAGCCCCGGAATGCCCGGCAGCTTCGGCTTGTTCAGCGGTCCCATGGCCAAGACCACGAAGCGCGCCTTGATGTCGTCGCCGCGGTTCGTGCCCACGCGCCAGCGGCTCAACCCCTCGTCCCAAACCAGGGTGTCGATCAGCGTGTGGAACAGAGCATTCTCGCGCAACTCAAACGTGTCGGCGATGATCTGGCAATGATCGTGGATTTCGTAGCCGTCGGCGAACTTCTTCGACGGCATGTAGTTCGTCTCTTCGAGCAGCGGCATGTAGACCAGGCTGTCGTTGTCGCACTGGATGCCGGGATAGCGGTTCCAGTACCAGGTGCCGCCGAAATTGCCGCCGTGATCGATATTGTAGAAGTCGCTGATGCCCGCCTTCTTGAGCTGGGCCGCAACCATCATGCCGCAGTAGCCGGCGCCGAGAATGACCACCTCGGTTTCACCAGTGATGGGCGCGCGCGGCTTGACCGGCGTGTACGGATCGACCTCATAGATGTCTGCCCACTTGCCGCTCGCGGACACATACTGGTCATTGTGGTTCTTCTTGATCCGACGATCGCGCTCCCGCAGGTATTTGGCGCGCATCGCCGGGATATCGATCTCGCTGGCAGGCGGGCAATCGCTAGGCTTCAGGGGCATGACGACCTCGTGTGTCTGGCTTCGGCCCTGTCGATGGTCCGTCCCGATCACTGGAACCTTGATTGCAATCAAATCCGCTATCTTGCCGAAAACAGGGACGATTTGCCGTGAGTTGATCCGGATCAAGGAACAGGGCTCGGCTGCCGCCATCATGAAACGCATCGGTTCGCCTCCGATCCCCGATCGGACCCGATACTCTCCCCACCTCCGGCTGGCCTCGTGCCAGCCCTTTTTTTCTGGACTGACAGCTGCGTCGCGCAGCGTCGCTTGCGCAGTTCTTTCATGATCGTCCGCTGAGGCGAGCCGTCGTAATCTCACGCGGCCGCGATGGCGTTGGCAGCGGAACACTGGCGTCAAGAATGTCACCGCGAGCAGCCGAAGCTTTGAGCAGGCGCTACCGCGGGGACCGTTCGTGAGACCGCAGGTTCCGACCGCGAACGGCAGCTTCAGCTCGGTCCACTCTGCGAGAGAGCGGCACGCAGGCATAATGGCCAATCAGGGCAGCTGGAACGCCACTGGACGCCGGTCGGCCACCGATCGTGGCAAGCATCGCCTTGACCGCTCCGCCTCTGCGCAGACCGACAGCCGACCGCTGACGTGCTATGGAGCGCAAGCAGTCTGCAAGTTCATGGCACCTTCCGAGCAATCGGCTCGGGATGACCCGTGCCCATGTAGCGGGCAAGATTGCGGTGCAGGCTGATGACGGCGCCCTCCGCCTTCGGATTGGGGATGTTTCCCCGATAGCCGAGATTCTTCATGCCCTGCTGCACCGCAGCCATGTTGGAAAAATCCTGCTGGAGCACGTGCGGGAAGTTCTCCGGCTCGGCGAATGTCCATTCGGTCTCGGGCGCCTGCCCATCCGGGTAGAGTTCGTAGACTGCGACCTCGAAGTAGCACTTGCCGGGATCGAAACCGTAAGGCCGCGCCTGATAGCAGAGCATGTTGTTCACCGCATGGCCGATCTGCTGGTTCGGAAAGATCTGCCAGCTCGTGCCGCTCGCGGCGACGTGGGCGGGGTCGACCTCCGGCCAGAAGACACCGCGCTTCGCATCGATGGCCCGCGCGGTATCCAGCCAATATTTGAGCACCTCGCCCGCCGGCGTGCCCTCGGGCAGCACGTCGGGCAATGTCTGCGCGACATCGACCAACGTCTGCGTCGTGTTGGTGTTCACCCCTTCCCATGTGTATTTCTGCATCTCGGCGGTCGTTGTTCGCGGGTCGCCCGCCCCGAGCCGAAGCTTGGAGGCATTCTCCTTCGGCCCCTCGCCGGTGTCGTACCCGATGTGGCTGTGCTTGCCTTGCGGCCGGCCCCAACCGGTGAAGTCGCCGAACGCCATAAACTCCGGATGGGTGCCGGGCACATGGTAGGTCTCGTTGAAGGCCTCGAGCGCCACCTTCCAGTTGCAGTCGAACACCGTCCAGAAGCGCCAACGCGGCCGCATGTTCTGCAGCTCGAAGGGATCGAGCATCGTCGCAGCGGGTTCGAGATAATCGCGCAGCGGCTCGCAATCAGGATCGAGATTGACCCAGATGAAGCCGCCCCAGGTGTCGCATCTCACCGGGCCGAGGCGGGTATCCTCCTCTCGGAGCGCGCCGCCCCATTCATGCTGCGCCTGAATAAAAGTGCACTGCCCTTCAAGATCGAATGTCCAGGCATGGAAGCCGCAGACGAAGGTCATCTTCTTTCCGCGCGCATTGCGCTGCCCGGCAGGCGTGTCGACGAGGCGGCGGCCGCGATGGGAGCAGACGTTCCAGTAAGCCTTGATCGTATTGGCCTCAGTGCGGACGACGAGAACTGAATCCTCGAGGATGTCGTAGGTGAGGAAGTTGCCGATCTCGGGAATGTCTTCGACGCGGCCCGCCTGCAGCCAGACCTTTCGCCAGAGCCGGTCGCGCTCGGCGCGCGCATAGTCTTCAGAGACATAGGCTTCGACGGGAATCCGCACCGCCTTCGATGCGCGCTCTTCGGCCGCGGCGATCCTGCCCACCTCACCCATATCCAGCTCCCTCAAAGTCGTCGCGACATGCGGCGTTGCTGCAGTCACATGTCTTGCGATCGCCGGGCTTTGATCGAGCGCAATTTCTGCTGCGGTTCGCCAGAGCGATGGCGGGCATGGCGGCGGCGACAAGTTGACCTCGATCAATGTCGCTGGCCTGCAAAGACGGACTAACCGGGGCAGCGCACTTGTCGCTGGCAGAGCGGATTGACGGCGGAGAACTCTCCCCGCCCGGGTGCCCTGCATCGATGCAACGGAGAATTGCCATGCACATGAACGATATGGTGGTCATCAGCACTGACGATCACATCTGCGAGCCCCCGACGCTGTTCGACAATCAGCTTTCGGGCGAGCTTCTCGCCTCGGCGCCAAAGCTCAAGACAGACGCCCAGGGAAAGAACTTCTGGCAGTATCAGGGCTATATCCGCCCCTCGGTCGGGCTTAACGCCGTCGTCGGCCGCCCGTTCGAGGAATACGGGATGGAGCCGACCTCTCTCGATCAGCTCCGCGATGGCTGCTGGGACGTGCACAAGCGCATCGACGACATGGACGTGAACGGCGTCGCCGCCTCGATGTGCTTCGGCAACTCGATCGGCTTTGACGGCCAGACTTTTCACAAGGCGCCGGACAAAACGCTCTCGCTGCGCCACATGCAGGCCTACAACGACTGGCATCACGACGAATGGTGCATGGCCTATCCCGGCCGCTTCATTCCGCTTGCCATCATGCCCACCTGGGACATGGATGCGACGGTCGCCGAAATCCATCGGTGCGCCAAGAAGGGCTTCCGCGTCGTCTCGATGAACGAGAACCCCACGGTTCAAGGTCTGCCCAGCATTCACAACGACTACTGGAATCCGATGTTCAAGGCGCTGATGGACAACGACATGACCATCGCGCTCCATATCGGTAGCGGCAACCCGGCGCCTCACGCCTCGATGGAAACGCCTATCGAGGCCTGGATCAGCACGATGCCGCTTTCCGTCGCGCAGGGCGTCGCGGACTGGCTCCAGCTCGAGGAACTGCATCAATATCCGGACATGCGCATCATCGTCTCCGAAGGATCGATAGGCTGGGTGCCTTACCTGATGGAGCGCGCCGATTTCTCAAACTGGCGCCACAAGGCCTGGACGCGCTCGCGCTTCCAGGACATCAAGCCCAGCGAGCTGATGAAGCGTCACTTCGCGCACTGCTTCCTGTGGGATCCCTATGGCCTGAAGAACCTGGCGGAAGTCGGCGAGGACAATGTCACCTACGAGGTCGACTATCCGCATTCGGATGCGCTCTGGCCAGATGCGGCCGAACTCCTCTGGGAGCAGGTGAAGAACCTCAGCGACGAGCAGATCGACAAGGTCACGCACCTGAACGCCATCCGCTGGCTACGCCACGACGCCCTGTTCGAACATAACCGCCGTGAGGACATGACCGTCGGCGCCTGCCATGCACGCGCGGCGGCCAAGCAGGTCGACACCGCGCCGAAGAGCTCGGGAGGCTCGGTTCCTACCACCGAAACCCGGCCGGTGACGTCGGGTGACGTCATGGAAATGTTCAAGGCTCACGCGGAAAAGCGCGCGAAGGAAGTGGAGGTCGCCTGACCGCTCCGAACTGGTGCTGAGAGGCGCGGCGGAAGACAGTTCCGCCGCGCTTTATCTGTTCACGCCGATTCAGTAGTTCTCGCGCCGTCCGCGGCTTGCATCAGCCAGGTCCTTGGAAAATGCCTCGGACCTTGTTTGGGGCTCGATGTCGGTTCCGCCGTCGCTTTGGAGAAGCGGGGTAGAGCGCTCCGCCCCATTGGCGGGTAAGGCCGAGTCCACCCCCCGTTCGGGATGTTGCTCCAGCCGCATACGAAAGGAAGCCCCGCCGGGGCGGGGCTTCCTTCGTCAGCCTCTTAGAACCGGTAGGCCACCCCGGCGCTCAGAACCCAGGGGTCGAGCTTGTGGCGCGTCGCCAACACCTCGGCGCCCGAGGCGTTGGACCAGTGGGCGGTCGGCCGAACCCAGTACCGCTTGGCGTCGAGGCTCAAGCCGAACCCGGAATTGCCGAGCGCTACGTCGACGCCCGCCTGGACGGCCACGCCGAGCTTGTCGTTGAAGGCGAGCTTCGTGGCGCCAAGCAGCGAGCGGGCTGCCGCGCCTGGCTTTTCGTCGAAGAAGATGAAATAGGCCGGGCCCGCCCCGACGTAGGGCTTGATCCCGCTCGCCAGGGGCATGTGCAGTTTCACCGTGAGCGTGGCCGGTACGATCTTGCGATCCGCGACGAGCTGGCCGCCGGTGAGTGGCCCGGCAGCGACGTCGACGTCGTGCTGGGTGAGGCAGCAGATCGTTTCGACGGAGACATTCGGTGAGAAAAAATACTCGATCGCAGCGGTCGGCACGTAATTGTCGTCGGCCTTGGTGTCGGTTCCCGCCGGCAGGCCCGGATCGACCAGAACCTTGTCGATCTTGCCGTCCGGCAACACGGCGGTGCCCATGACCTTGACCTGCCAGCGTCCCGCGGCGTCACCCGCGAGAGCCGGCGTGGACATGGCGATCGCGGCAATGGTGGCGGCCGTTAGCGTTAGGTTTTTCATCTTCCCTCATCCGCCGCCGCAGCGTTCGCCCCGCGCGAACAAGGATTATTGCGGCGACGACAATGCCCTATCGAGGCAGAAAACCGTGCGCCTTGACCCGGCTCAATATTCCGCGCAGGCGGCGTGATCTGCCGGAAGATTGCTCGTCATCAAATCCCCCGCTCGGCCGCCGTCGTATATACTCCGCACAACCTTTCGTTATACGTGGAAAGTCACAATGACAGTGCTGTATGCCCGGCGACGGAAGAGTTTCAAATGAAGCTGATGGCGCTCGTCGGGATTGCGGCGATCCTTCCCGGATCACTCAGCGGCATGCCGTCGTCGCAAACCCTGCTCTGGGTCCAGCTCTGTGCCAGCGACGGCTCTGCGCGAACCGTTCCGATCCCGGTCGAGCGGCAGCCGGATCCAAGCGACAGGCAATCCTGCTGCCTGACAGCGTGTCACGCCGATCGGTGCCGCAAGCGTCTTATGCGCGAAAGCTGAGCTGACCGAAGGCGGCTGACTTGTGCCGCTTGCGCCGCTGGGCGGCTCAGCGGTCGTGTTCGCGGCGGCCGGTTGGCGCCGGATCTTGCGATAGTTCGTCGCCTTCATCGAGCAGGATGCGCTCGGCAGCGCCGTCGAGATCGTCATATTGGCCGTTCCGCATCGACCAGTAGAAGGCGGCAAGGCCGAGCAGACCGAGAAACAGCGCTGCCGGTATGAGGATCGTAAGCCCGGTCACCGCGCGGCGTCCCGAAGACGCAGCGAATTGCCGACGACGATGATGGACGAGAGTGACATGGCAAGAGCGGCGACCAGCGGCGTCACCATGCCGGCAACGGCCAGCGGCACGGCCAGCACATTATAGCCGATCGCCATGGCGAAGTTCTGCTTCACGACGCGCATCGTGCGCCTTGCGGCAGCGACGGATGCCGGCACCGCCGAGAGAGAGTCGCCCAGAAACACGAGGTCGGCGGCGCTTTGCCCGACATCGCTTGCCGAAGACGGCGCCATGGAAACGTGCGCGGCATTGAGCGCCGGGCCGTCGTTGAGGCCGTCGCCGACCATCAGGACCCGGTGACCTTGCGCGCTGAGGCGTGCGATCACCTCAAGCTTTCCTTGCGGATCGAGATCGCCCTGCCCGCGCATGCCAAGCTTGACAGCGAGCCGCGCGACACGGCGCTCGCGGTCGCCGGAAACGATGGTAGGCTGCATATGCAGCGCATCGAGGCGGGCGATCGCGGCGTCGGCATCGGGGCGCAGGGCATCTTCGAAGCGCAGCAGGCGGGCCGGCCCACCTCCCAGCCTGAACCCGGTGGTGAGCGCGTGGTGTCCGGGAGCCTCGCCGCCTTCAGGTCCGGCATCGTCGATGCGGCCGAGGAAGGCACGCTGCCCCTTCCAAATCGCGGCGACGCCAAGACCCGGGGCTTCCTCGACATCGCTGATGTCGGCAGCCTCGATACCCTCCAGTGCTGTCGCCAATGCCCTGGCGAGCGGATGGCGGCTTCTCTGCGCAAGCGCCAAGGCAACCGGCCTTTCGTCCGGTGACAAATTCCCGTCATCGATCAGTCTCGGCCGGCCGAGCGTCAATGTTCCGGTCTTATCGAAAAGCGCGACATTCGCTTCAGCAAGACGCTCCAGGCCAGCGCCGTCGCGGATCAGCACGCCGCGGCGCATGAGCGAACCGGCCGCGACGACCTGGGCGACCGGGACGGCGAGGCCAAGCGCGCACGGACAGGTTATGATGAGCACGGCCACCGCAATCAGCACCGCCTGGTGCAATCCGGCGCCGGCGATCAGCCATCCGACCAGCGAGAGCGCGGCAAGGACGTGCACGGCGGGAGCATAATAGCGCGCAGCCCGGTCGGCGAGCCGCACGTACCGCGACTTCGCTCCACTCGCGGCTTCCATGAGGCGGGCGATGCCGGCGATCGCCGTCCCCTCGCCCGCGGCGCTGACTTTTACCGTCAGCGGCGCGGCGAGATTGATCGTGCCGGCAAGGACGGCGTCGCCGATGCCGACATTCTCCGGCGCGCTTTCGCCCGTGACCAGTTGCCGGTCGATGCTCGACGCCCCGCTGACGATCACGCCGTCCGCTGCGAAGGTTTCACCCGCCGCCACGAGCAGAGTCATGCCCGGGGCGATCTCTTCGGCGTTGCGCCATTCGGCAACGCCGTCCTTGCCGACGACCAGGCCCCGCGGCGCGCGCTGGCGCTGCAGCGCGGCGACGCCGTCTTCGGCGCGTACCCGCATCACGCTGTCGAGGAAGCGACCGGCAAGCAGGAAGAACAGCAGCATCACCGCGCCGTCGAAATAGGCGTGCGGACCGCTATTGATCGTCTCGTACAAGCTGGCGGCGCAGGCCATGGTCACGCCGATGCTGATCGGCACGTCCATGTTGGTGCGGCCGTGACGAAGAGCGCCCCAGGCGCTGCGGAAGAAGGGTCGGCCTGCATAGGCCACGGTAGGAAGCGCGATCAGCGCCGAGAGCCAGTGAAACAGGTCGCGCGTCGCGCCCTGCGCCCCGGACCAGACGCTGACGGACAGCAACATGATATTCATTGCCGCAAAGCCGGCGACGCCGAGCGCGATGCCGAGTTCACGGCTTTCCGGCGCGCTGCGCGTCTCCTCCTCGCCGAGGAGGCGCTCCGCCGGAAAACCGATCCTGCCGATGATTTCCCTCAGGTGATCATCGCCAAGCTTGTCCGTATGGGCGATAGCGACCCGGCGCTTGGTGAAGTTGACCCTGGCGCTGATCACGCCGTCCGTCCGCGCCAGTCCGCCTTCGAGCTTGGCGATGCAGCCGGCGCAGTGCAGCCCCGGGACGCTGAACGTGCTGGTGACGGCGCTCACGCCGGCACGTCCTTGACGAAACGCGCCGACTGTCCACCGTTCCGCAGTTCGAGGCGTACGCGCCAGCGTCCCGGCGGCAGCGGGGTTGTCGATCGCCACAAGCCCTGCGGGGATCTCCTGAACGTCAGCGGTTGGTCGGGAGCCCGGCCGAGCGGATGCTCGGCTACGCCGGCTAGCGTGCCTTCCCGCGGCGTTGTCTTGGCCTCGACAATCCGTCCTGGGATCAGAACCAGATCGAGCGTCCAGCCGAGGTCGTCCTGTGCCCGCGCCTCGGCCAGCCAGCGATTGTACGCCTGGCTGGCGACGTAGGAATTCTCGACGACCGTGCCGCCGAACGTCGTGACGGCGAACCGCGCCATCACCAGATTGACGGCGATGATCGTCCCGAACATGCCCAGCATGATGAAGAGCATGTGGCGTCCGGTGAACTCGCGCCTCATCGTTCGCTCTCCGGCCCCTCGAACACGGTGCTCTCGCGATCCGTTGCTCCTTGACCGTCGTTGGCTCGAATGACGAACGCGAAATCACGCTGCTGGCGTTCGGGCGCCGCGACATAGACCCGCGTCTTGCGGGCCTGGTCGGGGCCGATCGCGATCTCCACGGCCTGACCGGCGCCACCGCGCGCCTGCGCATCGGTCCAGATCTGCGCATCGGGCAGGCCCTCGATCGACAAAGTGACCGAGCGCGGCCGCGCTTCCATGTTGCGCACGTTGATGGTGTAGGCATTGCGCACCATGCCATCCGACAGCTGCACCCAGATGGGGTTACGCTCCATACGGACGCTGAGGTCAAGCCGCGTGCGCGATCCGAGCGCGAATAGCATCGCCAGGCCGATCGAGCCCCAGATCAGGAAGTAGATGAGCGTGCGCGGACGGAACAGCCGCTTGAGCGGCGGCTCCGGCGTCTTGCCATTGCCTGCGAGCAGCTCGTCGGCGACCGTCGAATAGCCGATCAGCTTCTTGGGCCTACCGATCCGCTCCATGATGTCGTCACAGGCGTCGATGCACAAACCGCAGGTGATACAGCCGATCTGCGGACCGTTGCGTATGTCGATGCCGGTGGGACACACCGCTACGCAGTTGTTGCAATCGATGCAGTCGCCGATGACACGCGGATTGTTTTCGGGAGCAGACGCCAGCGCCACAAGCGAGGGTAAGCCGTACTGCGCCTGGGCGCCGAGCTCGCCATCGGGCTGGTGCACTGCGGGGCCCGCCCGTTTGATGCCGTGAGTCCGAGGCTCGCCCCGCCAGGCCTTGTAAGTGACCATCAGCGATTTCTCGTCGAGCATCGCACCCTGGATACGCGGCCAGGGGCAACCATAGATGCAGAACTGCTCGCGCATCAGCCCGCCAAGTATGTAGGTCGTGGCGGTGAGCAGCCCGATCGTGAACCAGGCCTGATAAGGCGCGTCGAGCGCCCAAAGCTGGCGAGCGAGCGTCGGCGCATCGGCGAAGTAGAAGATCCAGGCGCCACCAGTCGCCACGGCGATGAGCAGCCAGATCGCGTGTTTGGTCACGCGCTTGGCGATCTTCGAAGGCCCCCACGGGGCCTTCTCCAGGCGCAGCTGGGCATTGCGATCGCCCTCGATCGCGCGCTCGACATGCTGGAAGAGGTCGGTCCAGACCGTCTGCGGACAGGCATAACCGCACCATGCCCGGCCGACCGCCGAGGTCACGAGAAACAGGCCGATGCCGGCCATGATGAGCAGGCCGGCGACATAATAGAACTCGTGCGGCCAGATCTCGATCGAGAACATGTAGAAGCGACGGTTGGCGATATCGACAAGCACCGCCTGGTCAGGTGCATAGGGCCCGCGATCCCAGCGCAGCCACGGCGTGACGTAGTAGATCGTCAACGTCACTGCCATGACCAGCCACTTGAAGCGGCGGAACGGCCCGTCGATCGCCTTGGGAAAGACCTTCTGCCGCTTCTCGAACAGCTGCTGCTTGGAGCCGGTCAGATCATCTGGGCTGGACATTGCTCTTGGCCGCCTGGGAGGGAGCCGCTTGCGGCGCCGCGGATGCAGCGGCGCTTGGCGCGGGCTCGGGGATGAAATCCTCGCCGCCCCCCAGCGAGTGTACGTAAGCCGCCAGCATCTTCACCGTGACCGGATCGAGGCGCGCGCCCCAAGCCGGCATCACGCCATAGCGGGAGTTGTTGACCGTTTGCGCGAGCGCCTCCCGATCGCCGCCGAACAGCCAGATGGAATCGGCGAGATTGGGTGCGCCCAACTTGCGATCGCCCTGGCCCTGCGCGCCGTGGCACACCGCACAATTGTCGGCGAACAGCTTCGCGCCGCGCTGCGAGGCTGCGCTCGGCTTCTCCTGACGGGAGATGACGCGAACGTGGCTGACCACGTCCTCCACCTGCTCGGAGGTAAGGATACCATCGCGCCCGAACGCGGGCATCTGCGACATGCGCGTCTCGGCGTGACCGGGCTGGCGAATACCATGGACCAGGGTCGTGTGAATCTGCTTGATGTCCCCGCCCCAGAGCCAGTCGTCGTCGTTGAGGTTCGGATAACCCTTGCTACCGGCGGCGCCAGAGCCGTGGCACTGGACGCAGTGCACCTTGAACGCCGCGCGGCCGCCTTCGACCGCCGCCTGCATCAGCCGCGAATCCTCGTTGAGCCGCTCGATCGGGATGCGGGCGAGCGCAAGTTGCAGGGGCTCCTTGCGCAGGCGCTCCGCCTCCTCTTCGCCGGCCAATTGCTCGCGGCTCGACCAGCCGAGCACGCCCTTCGTCGCCGAATTGACCAGCGGCCAGGCGGGATAGAGCACCGTATAGGCTATGCCCCAGATGATTGTCGCATAGAGGGTCCACAGCCACCAGCGCGGCATGGGTGTGTCGAGTTCCTCGATCCCATCCCATTCGTGCCCGACCGTGGGCGTCCCCGTCGCCTCGTCGATCCGCTTGTCAGCCATCATCTTCCTCCAGGATCGAACGGGCGGCGCGGTCCTGCCGGGAGCGCGCGCCCTTTCGAAAAGTCCAGCCGACAAAAACCGCGAACATGATCGCCATGAGCACCAGGCCCCAGCTGTCGGCAAAGTGACGCAGCGCGTCGTAGGTCATCGGCGCCGCTCCTGCGCCGCGGCGGCATTGGTGTCGACCAGCGTGCCGAGCATCTGCAGGTAGGCGACGACCGCATCCATTTCGGTGAGCCTCGACGGATCGCCATCGAAGTCGCGCACCTGCGACTTGGGATAGCGCTTGGCGAGATCGGCCGCGTCGCCGTCCGACGAAGCTTGCAGCTTGGCGTCTGCTTCGGCGCTGTCGATCATTGCCTTTGTATAGGGAACGCCGACCTTGCGCAGCGCGCCTATCTTTCCGTCGATCCCCTTGAGGTCGAGTTCGGTGTCCGCCAGGAAGGCATAGGAGGGCATGATCGATTCCGGCACCACCGACCGCGGGTCCTTCAGGTGCTGCACGTGCCATTCGTCCGAATAGCGCCCGCCCACCCGCGCCAGGTCGGGTCCGGTACGCTTCGAGCCCCACTGGAAGGGGTGATCGTACATGGACTCGGCGGCGAGGCTGTAGTGGCCGTAACGCTCCACTTCGTCGCGGAAGGGTCGGATCATCTGGCTGTGGCAAGTGTAGCACCCTTCGCGCACATAGATGTCGCGCCCCGCCTGCTCGAGCGGGGTGTAGGGCCGCATGCCCTCCACTTTCTCGACGGTGGAGTCGATCCAGAACAGCGGCGCGATCTCGACGATGCCGCCGATGGCCACGGCTATGAAGGCGAAGACGCTGAGAAGAGTGACGTTGCGCTCCAGCTTCTTGTGCTGGGTGGCGAGCTGCGATGACATCAGACGTTTCCCTTCATTCAGCCGGGGTCGCGGCCGGCACGATCGGCCGGTCGGCTTCGGGATTGTAGGCGGCGCTCGACATGGGCGCTTCCTTGCGAAGCCGGCCCAGGATCGTCATCCACACGTTGTAGACCATGATCAGCGCACCCAGGAGATAGAGCAGGCCGCCAAGCACGCGGATCGCATAGTAGGGCTTCATGGCCGCCACGATCTCGGCGAAAGCGTAGACGAGGTAGCCGTCCGAGCCATATTCCCGCGCCATCAGGCCCTGCGTGATGCCGGCGACCCAGAGCGCGGCCGCATAGAGCACCAGCCCCAGCGTCGCGAGCCAGAAGTGCCAGTTCACCATGCGCAGCGAATAGAGTCGCTCGCGTCCCCAGAGCCGCGGAACGAGATAGTAAAGCGCGGCGAAGGTAATCATCCCGTTCCAGCCAAGTGCGCCCGAATGCACATGGCCGATGGTCCACTCGGTATAGTGCGACAGCGAGTTGACCGCCTTGATCGACAGCATCGGACCTTCGAAGGTCGCCATGCCGTAGAAGGCGAGCGCGAAGACCATCATGCGGATGATCGGATCGGTGCGGATCTTGTCCCAGGCTCCGTTCAGAGTCATCAGGCCGTTGATCATGCCGCCCCAGCTTGGCATCCACAGCACAACCGAGAAGACCATGCCCAGCGTCTGCGCCCAGTCGGGCAGCGCCGTGTAGTGAAGGTGATGCGGTCCCGCCCAGATATAGAGGAAGATCAGCGACCAGAAGTGAATGATCGACAGACGGTAGCTGTAGATCGGCCGCTCCGCCTGCTTGGGCACGAAGTAGTACATCATCGCCAGGAAGCCGGCGGTAAGGAAGAAGCCCACCGCGTTGTGGCCGTACCACCACTGCGTAAGCGCATCCTGCACGCCGGCGAAGGCCGAGTAGCTCTTAGAGCCGAAGAGGCTTGCCGGCACCGCGAGGTTGTTCACGATGTGCAGCATCGCGATCGTGATGATGAAGCTCAGATAGAACCAGTTGGCGACGTAGATGTGCGGCTCGGTCCGGCGCAGCAGCGTGCCGACGAAAACGACGAAATAGGCGACCCAGACGATCGTGAGCCACAGATCCACATACCATTCGGGCTCGGCATATTCGCGGCTGGCAGTGACGCCCATCAGGTAGCCGGTCGCGGCCAGGACGATGAAGAACTGGTAGCCCCAGAACACGAAGCGCGCGAGCGCCGGGAATGCGAGGCGCGCGCGGCAGGTGCGCTGGACGACGTAGAAGCTCGTCGCGATGAGCGCATTGCCGCCGAAGGCGAAGATGACGGCAGACGTATGAAGCGGCCGCATGCGCCCGAAGCTGAACCAGGGCTCGAGGTTCAGGGTCGGGACGACCATCTGCGTCGCGATCACCACGCCGACCAGGAAGCCGACGACGCCCCAGAACAGCGTCGCAATGACGCCGAGCCGGATGAGATCGTCGTCGTACCGGGTCACATCCGGCATTGTCGCCGGCTTGAAGCCTGACAAGACCTGGAAGTCGGCCTTGTACATCGTGATCCAGGCGATCAGCAGGGCCGTGGCGGAGGCGATCGCCATGTGGACCGAGAAGCCCGAATCAAGGGCGAGCGCGCAGGCGAAGAGCGCCAATATGGCCAGCAACAACCAGCCCCCGACCTTGAAGAGTAGTTCGTCCATTCTCGCCGTCCTTTGCTTCTACGTCAGGGCCGTGCCGCGTAGGGATCGTTTTGCGTTTCGTTGGAGCCGATGGTGCGCGAAGCGACCAGCGCGAAGATCGTGAGCGCCCCGATCGTGGAGAGCACGTTGATGGCGAGCACGATCCGCACCTTGGTGCGGCTGGCCGATGGCCTCCGCTTGCGTCCCGGCGCGACCTCGTTGTTCGGCGTGTCCGTCAGTCGGGCCACGTCGCGCGCGCGGAAGAGCAACCAGGCTCCGCTTGCGATGGCGATGATCCCGAGCACGCCGATGATCATCCCCCACATTCCGATGGGCAGGCTCATGATCACTAACCCCTTGCTGTTGGCTGCCGGCTACGCTCCGCGTCGACAGCAAAGAAGCTGATACGGCTCGGCCGGCAGTCCTGTTCCCACGCTCTGAGGATAGGCAGAAAGCGCGACACTGATGTTGCGGATGGCTTCAGAGAGGCAAACTGGCACATGATCGACCCTTGGACATACGGCGCGCGTGATCGTTCGCGCCGCAGCTGACTGCCAAGGCCCCTCTCCCGCTTGCTTCAAGGCATGCTCGACAAGCATGCCGGAACCGGGCGACCATGTCGTCTCGCTGGTCGTCTCCACAAGGTTCGAGCGATCCGATAGCGGCGCCTTCGACGCCGAACTTTGCTTCAAATCAATATTCTGTCAAATCCAAAAAGATTGTCTTTGCGACACTTCCCGGCGCCTTTGCGACCGAACGACTAAGATCGCGATAAGCAGCGGCGTCCTTGGCACCACCGCTCGAGAGCTGCCCTGCCACGTAAAACTGAAAGCCACGGGCAATTGGCCAGATTTTTGATGCTCCTCAATGAAACAGGCTGCTTGGCGCAGCAAGATCGCACCATGTGGCCTTACCATCCAGACCTGCTGGCGACCCCGGTCCCGCGCTATACAAGCTATCCCACAGCAGCCGAGTTCGGCAACGATGTGGGGGAGCAGGATTTCGCCTCTGCCCTTTCGAGAACAGACGGCGATGTCTCGCTTTACGTCCATATCCCCTTTTGCGAAACGATATGCTGGTACTGCGGGTGCAACACGGGCCGTGCAAATCGCCGGCAGCGGCTGGCCAGCTATCTGGAGGCTTTGCATAGCGAAATCGCGCTGGTCGGCCGGATGCTGCCGAAGACCGCAACGGTCCGCCGCCTGTCCTTCGGCGGCGGCAGCCCCAATGCGATCACGGCTACCGATTTCGTTCGCCTGTTCCTCTCGCTCACGGACAGTTTTCGGCTCGAGAAGCCCGTCGTCTCGATCGAACTGGACCCACGCACTTTGACCTCTGCGTGGGCGCAGGCGATCGCGGGCACGCGGATCAGCAATGCGAGCCTGGGCGTGCAGACTTTCGATCCGCGCCTCCAGGAGGCAATCGGGCGGATTCAGCCGCTACAGGACATCGAGCGGTGCACATCGATGCTGCGCGAGGCGGGCGTTACTTCCCTCAACTATGACCTCATGTACGGCTTGCCCGGACAATCCGAGAAGGACCTCGCGGACTCTCTCGCCAAAGCGGTCGAGCTAGGCGCCGATCGGATAGCGCTGTTCGGTTATGCGCACGTCCCGCATTTGATCGCCCGTCAACGGCGGATCGATGCGGACGCGCTGCCCGATCAGGCGATGCGGTTTCGAATGGCCTCGCAGGGACATGAGCTGCTCACGAGGAGCGGCTATGAGGCTGTGGGCTTCGATCATTTCGCGCTGCCGCACGACGGCCTGGCGCAGGCGACCCGCGAAAGCCGGCTGTCGCGCAATTTTCAGGGGTTCACCGACGATGACGCTCCTGTGGTGATTGGTCTTGGCGCGTCTGCCATAAGCAGCTTCCCCGACCTCCTCATCCAAAACGAAAAGAACGCAGGCCGCTATCGCATGATGCTTTCGCAGCAGCGCCTGACCGGCAATCGAGGCATCCGCCGGAATGCTGACGATCGTCTTCGCGGCGAAGTCATCGAGCAGCTGCTCTGCCAGGGGAAAGCGAGTGTGCCGGCTGATCTCCTCTTGCCCGCTCACGATCGCCTCGCGCCGTTCCTCGACCGCGGCCTGGTGTGCTGGGAGGGCGACACGCTCTCCATCGCCCCTTCCGCGCTCCCTTATGCACGCACTATCGCGGCAACTTTCGACGCCTACCGCCAACCTGACAGCAGGAGGTTCAGCTCGGCCGTGTGACCCGATCCTCCCTTAGGTAAACTACTAATGTCTCCGCCCCGGGGCCGCGGATAGGAACCGTGCACCCACCGGCCAACGCGCGGAGAGACCATGAACGCCTGTACGCAATGCGCTGTTCGCGACAAGGCGATCTGCCATTCCTTGCCCGAGGAAAGCCTGGAAGAGCTCAATCGGCTGGGGCGGCATCAAATCGTCAAGAAGGGGCAGGCGCTTGTATGGCAGGGCGACGAGTCGCTCCTTGTCGGCAACGTGCTCGAAGGCGCGCTCAAATTGTCGGTCTCGAGCGCCGATGGCCGCGACCAGACGCTCGGTATCGTGCTGCCCAGCGATTTTATCGGACGTCCGTTCGGCGCGACGAGCATGCATTCCGTCATCGCCCTCACCGACTCGCGTGTCTGCACCTTCTCGCGCTCGGCGTTCGACACTTTCGCGCAAGATCACCAGCCCCTGGAGCACGGCCTACTGGAAAGGACCCTGACCGATCTCGACAGGGCCAGACAATGGATGATGATGCTGGCGCGCAAGAGCGCCGGCGAGCGCGTCGCGATTTTCCTTCTGCACATCGCCAAGCGCCACTCCAGCGACAAGAGCGATGGACCGCTTCGCTTCGAACTGCCTCTCAGCCGCCAGGACATGGCCGATCTGCTCGGCCTCACGATCGAGACGGTCAGCCGGCAGATCACGCGTCTGCGGGACGACGGCATCATCACGACACCCTCGCGCCGGGCAATCGTCATTCTCGACCAGGACGCGCTTGAGGCTTGCACGGGCGAGTGCTGAAAGCGATGCATCGGCCCTTCCACGTCGCCCCATGGCAGCTGACCCTGGGATGCGGCCTGTTCAAGCTCCTGCTCGCCGCCGGAGCTTTCGCTCTGCCGCTCCTGCACGTCGATGCACTCCCAAAGCTTGTCGGCTGGCTGTTGCTCGCCGGTGGCCTATCCGAGCTTCTGCTCTCATGGACCGGACGCCACAGCTGGGTGGGACGGATCACCTTCGGGTCGGGCGCTCTCACGCTCGTGCTCGGCGCCCTCTTCGTGGGCGGACCGTGGCATGGCCTCTACCCGCTGGCGCCGTTCGTCATGATCTGGTTCCTCCTCCGCGCCTTGCTGTCGATCGACGTCGCGTTTCAGTCGCGCCTTACGCCCATGGCGAACTGGATATGGCTTCTCCTGCGCGGTTTCGTCGATCTCGCCTTGGGGTTGTTGCTCCTGGCTGGCGCGCCGTTTGCCATGCTGGTGATCGCCGTCTTTGGCGAAGCACCGGAATTTGTGAGGCTATTCTCGGCGACGCTCGGCTTGAGCTTCGCGGTTGCCGGCGGAGGCCTTTGTGCGATCGCGCTGACGCAAAGGCGCTATCGCCGCCCTGATCCCTTCATGACCAACACTTGAACTCGGCTGCAGACGGGTGCGCTATCCGGTAGGTAACGCGAGAGCGCTGCTCCTCTGCGTACGTCAGGCGACCAGCTGCGCGGAGAGACCGATGTCGCGAAGGTCGTCTCCGGTGACCGCATTTGTGACCAGGGCGGCTTCGTCGATTTCGAGCTTCATCATCCTGCCGATCGCCCCTGAATAGTCGAAGGCCGCTTGGCTGAGGAAATCCGTCCAGGCTGACGTGAGGATCAGCGTGCAATAGGCACCCCCTTCGTGGGGTGATCGGCGTGCAAAAAGGACCCCTTCATCCCGGGGATTTAGTTGGCCGACTGGTTTTGATCAGTTGGCGAGAACGGGATGTTGATCGTGGAGACAGTGGTTCGGATTCGGCGTGAGCATGCAGCGGGTAAGGCGATCAAGGCGATCGCTCGTGACCTTCGTTTGTTGCGGAAGGTCGTCCGCAAAGCGATCCGGTCGCCGGAGGCGGCGTTCAACTATCAGCGCAAAGTCCAGCCGCAGCCGCGGATCGGTCCTTATCAGGATCGTCTCGATGCGCTGCTTGAGGAGAACGAAGGTCGCGGCCGTCGCGATCGGCTACGGATGACGCGTATCCATGACCTGCTGGTGCGCGAGGGGTTCGATGGATCCTATGATGCGGTGCGCCGCTATGCGGCGCGCTGGCGTGCTGCGCGGCGGAAGGATGCTGGCGAAGGCGCACCGGCGTTCATCCCGATGACCTTCCAGCCGGGTGAGGCCTACCAGTTCGACTGGAGCCACGAGGATGTGGAGATCGCCGGCAAGCCGATGCGGGTGAAGGTGGCGCATATGCGTCTCTGCGCCTCGCGCGCACCCTATGTCCGGGCCTATCCGCGCGAGGGCCAGGAGATGCTGTTCGATGCCCATGCCCGGGCGTTCGCGTTCTTCGGCGGTGTGCCGCGACGCGGTATCTACGATAATCTATGGACGCCTCCCGCCGCAAGGCGTTTTCGGTCTGGTGCGCTCGGCATGGCTTGCGTGAATCTATCCGGCCTTCTGCTGGAGCAATTCCGCCCCTGGCCTTGATGGGAGTCCGCTGCCTCTTGCCTCATAACATGATCGGCCTTGCTGGCCTTGTCGTAAATCAGGCTTTGAAGCGGCGGCCCTTGCCGTTGCACCATCACTATCCACCTCGCATTTATCGCCGTTTTGGCGGCGACCCCTTAGCCTGCTTGATCAGCCGGGCATGTAACATTCCTTCCGCGCGAGCAGCACCCAAGCGATGCGAGCCGTCTTGTTGGCGAGTGCAACAAGGGCTTTATTGAAGCCGGCGCGGGCGACGATCCCTTTTAGCCATGCTGAACGCCGATCGTCGCGTCCGGCCAAGCGGCTAATGACTGCGCGGGCACCATGGATCAGTTGACGCCGCAGATAATGATTCGCACGTCGACCGATGCCACCAAGCCGAGGCTTGCCGCCGGTCGTGTATTGTCGCGGTACGAGACCGATCCATGCAGCCAGTTCGCGGCCTGAACGAAAGTGTCGACCATCATCAACTGCAGCGACAAGGGCAGTCGCAATGACTGGCCCAACACCCGGCAACGCAGCGAGTCGGCGACAGGCATCATGCTCTCGGCAGATTCTGACCAGTTCAGCATCGAGCTTGGCAAGCCGCGCTTCGACGTCTCGAAGTTGGTCCAGAAGCTCGGTGAACAGTTCTCGGGCAAGGTCGGAGAGGCCCGCCTCCTCGATTGCCTGCGGCGCCTGATCGCGGAAGCGCCATGGCCCTTTAGGAAGTACGACACCGTATTCGGCGAGCAATCCGCGTGCGTGATTGATGAGCGACGTGCGCTGGATTACCAGACGCTCTCGTACGCGATGCAGCGATTGCAAGTCCTGCTGCTCAGTGGTCTTCACTGGCACGAAGCGCATAGTTGGCCGTGATGCTGCGTCGTAGATCGCCTCCGCATCGACTGCATCGTTCTTCGAACCGCGCACAAACGCCTTCACGAACCGCGGATTGACAAGCCGTACTTCCCGGCCGGCCGCTCGGAACTGACGCCCCCAGTGGTGGGCGCTCGCGCACGCCTCCATTGCAATGGTATCAGGTTCAAGTTCCGCCACAGCGCTCTCAAGCTTAGTGCGGCTCACCTTACGTGAGATCACAACGCCGTGAGCATCAATGCCGTGCAGGTGGAACGATTGCTTCCCGAGATCGATCGCCAGCATTTTCATGGTCATCGCCTTCCTCCTTGTTGGTTGAACACCCATGGTGCCTGGAAGACGGGAGGCGTCCATCCCATAATATGAAGACGGCGGTGACGGCCGTGTTCACCGGCAAGGAACGTGTGTTCAACCGCCGCTTCCTCATCATGACCGATCATTACATGGTCGAGCCGACCGCCTGCTCGCCGGCGGCGGGATGGGAGAAGGGCCAGGTCGAGCAGCAGGTCCAGACGATCCGAGGCCGCTTCTTCCAGCCGCGGCTCCGGTTCGCCAGCCTGGCCGAGCTCAACGGGTGGCTGGAGGCCGAGTGCCGACGCTGGGCCGAGCATCATGCCCATCCCGAACGCGGGGATATTACCGTCGCCGAGGCGTTGGATATGGAGCGACCGGCCCTGCAGCCGATCCTGACGCCGTTCGACGGCTTCCATGAGAGCGAGCATGCCGTCACCGGCACTTGCCTCATCAGCTTCGATCGCAACCGCTACTCGGTCATGTCGACGGCCGCACGCCGGACCGTTCAGGTGCGCTCCTACGCCGATCGCATCGTCATACGCTGCGGGGATGCGATCGTCGGGGAGCATGAGCGCCACTTCGGTCGGAACCGCACGATATACGATCCTTGGCATTATCTGCCGGTCCTCGCGCACAAGCCCGGTGCGCTGCGTAACGGCGCACCGTTCCAGGACTGGGATCTGCCGCCCGCCCTGCACCGATTACGGCGAAGGCTCGGCACCGGGGACGAGGCCGATCGCAGGTTCGTGCGGGTCCTCTCGGCGGTCCTCACCGATGGCCTGGAGCCGGTAGAGGCTGCCGTGCGCGAAGCGTTGGCGAACGGAACGGCTGTCAACGGGCACCGAAGATTCCGCAAAAGTGGGCATCTAAAATTCCCTAGTTTGGCGGGAGGGTTTGTGTCGGTGATCAGCCGTGATGGAGATCGGGCTTTTCCTTTGCTGGCGGGCGGCCGCG
>JAEXHR010000051.1 GCA_023449855.1 Pseudomonadota bacterium
GTGAGGAGCGCGCTCTTGCGCGCGTCTCGAACCATGAATGGAGTACGCAGCCATCCTTCGAGACGCGCGCAAAGCGCGCTCCTCAGGATGAAGGCGGAGCTCAAACGCGCCGATCCTGTCGGGTATAATGATCGTTACCGCGGCTTCTCATCCAGCTGATAGGTCAGATGCGCCTTCACCGTCGGCCATTCGCCGGGGAGAATGCTGTACACCACCGTATCACGCAGTGTGCCGTTGGGTGCGATCTGGTGATTGCGCAGGATGCCGTCCTGCTTGGCGCCGAGACGCTCGATGGCGCGACGGGACTGATGGTTGAAGAAATGCGTGCGGAACTCCACCGCGATGCAGTCGAGCTTTTCAAAAGCGTGCCCGAGCAACATCAGCTTGCACTGCGTATTGAGCGCGGTGCGCTGGACCCACTTGCCGTACCAGGTCGAGCCGATCTCAACCCGGCGATTGGCGGCATCGACATTCATATAGGTCGTCATGCCGGCGATCCTGCCGCTGGCATCCTTGACCGTGAAGGGCAGCATCGCGCCCGAGGCCTGCAGCGCCAACCGCCGGTCGATCTCGGCGGCCATCTTTTCCGGCGACGGGATCGCCGTGTACCAGATCTTCGACAGATCGCCGTCCTGCGCGGCCGCGATCAGGCCGTCGCAGTGATCTTTTGCGAGAGGTTCGAGCCGGGCATGAGATCCGGAGAGCGTTACGGGTTCAAGCCACGGCATTGGTCGGTCCTTTGTTTGTCGTCATTGCGAGGAGCGAAGCGACGAAGCAATCCAGGGCCAAGTAAAGGAAGAGCTGGATTGCTTCGCTACGCTCGCAATGACGACTACGGTTACTTGTTCAAAAAGTTGAGCGGCAGGCCACCGCGCGGCCAGTCCATCGCGATCAGCTCGCCCTTGCCCGACAGCGTGATGTACGCCGTCTTCAGCTCGGGACCGCCAAAAGCAATATTCGTCGTCACGCGATCGCCCGTCTCGACTTGTTCAACCAATTTGCCGTCCGGCGCAATGACGGAAATGCAGCCGCTCACCAGCGTTGCGACGCAGACATTGCCGGAGGCCTCGACCGCCAGCGAGTCGAACATTTGATAACCGCCGAGGCCGCAGATCGGCCGGCCGCGCTCGCCGCGATAGATGGTGTCGCCCGGAACGACCTCGCCCGGCGTGCCGACATTATAGGCCCATAGACGGCCGGTCGGCGTTTCCGCGATATACATGGTCTTCTCGTCCGGCGAGAGACCGATCCCGTTGGCCGGCAGCACGCCGATCACCTGTTCGGTGATCTCGCTCATCCCCGGCTTGATGTAATAGGCGCCGCCGACATCCATGTCGCGCGCACGGCGCTTGCCGAGCTCGCTGAACCACAACCCGCCTTGCTTGTCGAAAACGAGATCGTTCGGGCCCTTCAGATTGTGCTCGCCGCATTTGGTGAACAACGTCTCGATCTTGCCGCTGGCGAGATCGACGCGCTGGATCGCACCGCCGATATATTCATGCGGCTCCGGCGCATGGGGCATCAAGGTGCCGCGGGACGGCACCCAGCTGAAGCCACCATTGTTGGTGATGTACATCTTGCCATCCGGTCCGAGCGCCGCGCCATTCGGGCCACCCGGAATTTTGGCGACGACTTCCTTGCGGCCATCGGGATAGACCCGCGTCAGTTGCTGCGCACGGATTTCGACCAGCACCACCGAGCCATCGGGCATCACCACCGGACCTTCGGGGAATGCGAGATCGGTGGCGAGAACGCGGATATTGGGGCCGGACATAAGCAAGCTCTCCCTTTGAACTTTCCTTGGCTTTTCTTGGTCTCGCCGATTCATGCCGGCGCGCGAATGCGCAAAGTAGAGCAAACCGGCTTCGCCCTGCCAAGGCGCGCAAATGCATGGCCTCTTGCACGCCATCGCCATTCCGCCTTAGCTGGCGCCACAAAACAGAACGCCAGAAGAAACGCCAAGAGGAAGCCCATGTCTGAAGCCGCGACATCTGACGAAGTGCTTTATTCCGTCGCCGACAATATCGCCACGATCACGCTCAATCGCCCCGAGCGGATGAACACGATCTCGCGCGAGATGCTGGCCCAGCTCAGCGCGCTCTTCCTGAAAGCCGATGCCGACCCGGACGTGCGCGTCGTTGTCCTCACCGCCGCCGGCCGCATGTTCTGCGCCGGTCTCGACATGGTCAGCGCCACCCAGGGCAAGGGCATTGGCTCGGCCAACGACGCCAACAGCTCGCGCACCACGCTGGACATGAAGTCGGCGCAGCCGATCGTCATGTTCAACATGGAAAAGCCGACCATCTGCCTGCTCAACGGCGCCGCGGCCGGCTATGGCATGGACATCGCGCTCAATTGCGACATCCGTATCATGGCGGAGAGCGCGAAATTCGCCGCGGCCTTCGTCAAGCGCGGCGTCGTCCCGGAATCCGGCGGCACCTGGTTTCTCCCGCGCATGATCGGCTGGGCCAAGGCCGCCGAACTGATCTTCACCGGCCGCACGCTGTCGGCACGCGAAAGCCTGGAGATGGGGTTGACCAATGAAGTCGTCGCCGATGCCGATCTGCAGGCGCGCGGCCGTGTCGTCGCCGCCGAGATCGCCGCCAATGCGCCGCTTGCCGTCCAGGCCGCGAAGCGGATGATGCGCGCCGGCCTGTCCGAGAATTTCGGCGAGCACGTCCATCACGTCTTCCTGCAATTGCTGCCGCTGTTCCGCACCGAGGATTTCCGCGAGGGCATGGCCTCGTTCCTCGAAAAACGCCCGGCCGACTTCAAGGGCCGCTAGGCGCCTGTGCAGCGCGATAGCGCGGCGCTTGTGCGCCGCCGCGACGATTGCGCTGACGGTTCGCTTTCCAAGCCTTCCGCTTGGTGCATACTCCCTGCATTCGAGCCGCATCGTGCACGCCCGCGCAGACGGGCGGTGCGGTTGATCGAAGCAAAGGGAGGACAAATCATCATGCATGACTTGAAAGTCCTGCGAGCGCTGGCGCTCGCCTGTTTCACCTTGACGCTGACCACGACCGCTCACGCACAAAAGAAATACGACACCGGCGCTACCGATACCGAGATCAAGATCGGCAATATCATGCCCTATAGCGGGCCGGCCTCGTCCTACGCCACCATCGGCAAGACCGAGGCAGCCTATTTCAAGATGATCAACGAGAAGGGCGGCATCAATGGCCGCAAGATCACGTTCATTTCCTATGACGATGGCTATTCGCCGCCGAAGACCGTCGAGCAGGCGCGCAAGCTGGTCGAGAACGACGAAGTGCTCTTCATCATGAACCCGCTGGGCACGCCGGGAAATACGGCGATCCAGAAATACATGAACGCCAAGAAGGTGCCGCAGCTCTTCGTCTCGACCGGGGCGGCGAAATGGGCCGACCCGAAGAATTTCCCGTGGACGATGGGATGGCAGCCGAGCTACCAGGCCGAAGCGCGCATCTACGCGCAATACATCATGAAGAACCATCCCGGGAAAAAAGTCGGCGTCCTCTATGCCAATGACGACTTCGGCAAGGATTACATCATCGGCCTACATGAAGGCTTTGGCGACAAACTGAAAGACTACATTGTCTCCGAAGTGCCTTACGAAACGGCTTCGCCGACAGTGGATTCGCAGATCGTACAGATCAAGGCGGCCAATCCCGATATCTTCATCAACATCGCCACCCCGAAATTCGCCGCTCAGGCGATCAAGAAGGTCGGCGAGATGGGCTGGAAGCCGGTACATATCGTGACCAATGTCTCGGCTTCGGTGGGCAGTGTGATGAAGCCTGCCGGCTACGCCAATTCACAGGACGTGCTTAGCGCGGCCTATATGAAAGATCCGAAGGATCCGACATGGAAGGACGATGCGGGCATGAAGGAATGGAGCGCCTTCATGGACAAGTACTATCCTGAAGGGGACAAGGACGACGGCGCCACGGTGTTCGGCTATGGTGTCTCGCAAGGGATCGTGCAGGTGCTCAAGCAATGCGGCGACGATCTCACGCGTGAAAACATCATGCGACAGGCCGCCAATCTCAACATGGAGATCGGCATCTATCTGCCTGGCACAAAGATCAAGACCAGCCCGACCGACTTCAGTCCGCTCGAGCAATTGCAGATGATGCGCTTCAAGGGCGAAACCTGGGAGCTGTTCGGCCCGCTGATGTCCGGCGAAAAGGAATCATAGTCGAATTCCGCAACACGGTTTCCCCTCTCCATTTCTGGAGAGGGGTCTCCCGCTCGCGCCGCTATGCGCTCCGGCGCAAACATGCATACTCGACGTCGAACAGGTGGCCTGCAGAATGGCCGGCAACAACCGACGCCAGAGGAAACGATGAACCGGACGCACCTCCGCAGCGCAGTCGCCCTTGTCGCCACGCTCGCGATCGGCGCTCTCGCCTCCCCTGCATCGGCGCAAAAGAAATACGATCCCGGCGCCTCCGACGCCGAGATCAAGATCGGCAATATCATGCCCTATAGCGGGCCGGCCTCGTCCTATGCCTCGATCGGGAAATCGGAGGCCGCCTATTTCCGCATGGTCAACGACCTGGGCGGCGTCAACGGCCGCAAGATCAATTTCATCAGCTATGACGATGCCTATTCGCCGCCCAAGACGGTCGAGCAGGCGCGTAAGCTCGTCGAGAGCGATGAGGTCCTTCTCATTTTCAATCCGCTGGGGACCGCGACCAATTCGGCAATCCAGAAATACATGAACATCAAGAAGGTGCCGCACCTCTTCGTGTCGTCGGGCGCGTCGAAGTGGGCCGATCCGAAACACTTTCCGTGGACGATGGGATGGTCGCCCAGCTATCACAACGAGGGGCGCATTTGGGCGACGTGGATCCTGAAGAACCATCCCGATGCCAGGATCGGCGTGCTGTTCCAGAACGACGACATGGGCAAGGACTATCTGGGCGGCGTGCGCGAAGGCCTTGGCAACAAGGCCGACAAGATGATCGTGACGCAGGCGAGCTTCGAGACCAGCTCACCCACGGTGGACTCGCAGATCGTGCAGATCCGCACCGCCAATCCCGACATCTTCCTCAATATCGCCTCGCCGAAATTCGCGGCGCAGGCCATCAAGAAAGTCGCCGAGCTGAACTGGAAGCCGGTGCAGATGCTGGTCAATGTCTCGCAATCGGTCGGCTCGGTGATCAAGCCTGCGGGCTTCGACAATGCGCAGGGCGTGATCAGCGCCGCCTATATGAAGGATCCCACCGATCCGCAATGGAAGGACGATCCGACCATCAAGGAATGGCTTGCCTTCATGGATAAATATTATCCCGACGGCGACAAGAACGACATCTATACGCTCTATGGCTTCGGCATCGCGCGCACGCTGGTGCATATCCTGCAACAGTGCGGAGACAATCTCACGCGCGAGAACGTCATGATGCAGGCGACCAGCCTCGATTACGAGGTCGGCATCTTCCTGCCAGGCACGCGCGTCAAGACGAGTCCCACCGACTACAGCCCGCTGCAGCAATTGCAGATGATGCGCTTCAAGGGCGAACGCTGGGAATTGTTCGGACCGGTGCTGAGCAGCGAATAGAACGTCCTATTTCGCCGCATCCTTGGCAGCGGGCGCGGTATCCTTGGCGGCGGGGGCCGCATCCTTTGCAGGGGCAGGCGTGGCTTTCACCTGCGAAGTCGCCGCGGCTTTCTGCGCCGCCTGCATCTCCTCAACCGTTTTCTGCAAAGTCGTGACCGTCGCCTTCAAGGCATCGATCTGACGATTGGCGGCGTCGAGACGCTGTTGCTGATCCAGCCGCAGTTTGTTGACGGTCTGCTGCAGGAAATTGACGTTGCTCTGCAGACAGCTGGTGCGCCGCTCCATGGTCTTCTCGACGGTGCAGATCTCGATGCCGGGCACATCCTGCGCCATCGCCGCGCTGCTGCCCGCAACAAGGAAAGTCAGAGTGAAAAGTGTCCAGCCGCGCATTGCCTATCCCTTCGCCAACGTCCGACCATGAGAGCAACGGTGTTCGTGGCCAACTGTCAATCAACCCTTGGGAACCACACAGCCGCCGTGCAGTTCCTTGTTAAGGAGCATCCCATGGTGACGCGCGATCAGCGACTGGCGGAGTTCGACGGTCGGGGCACCCCACCGCCCGACGAGCCAGTGCAGGTCCTGTGCGAAGATAAAAGCGGCACCTACCTGCTGCCCTTCGTCTGCGTTTATGCCAACGGCCAATGGCGGAATGCCGGAACGGGCGACCTTGTGGAAGCTGAAGTGGTTGGCTGGCGCCTGCCACGGAATGATTAAAGCCCGGAAGAGCTCCCGCCCAAAAAGTTCCCTCCCAATCTGAAGATGAGACGCTCAGTCAAGTAATTCGGTAAATTTCACCCAAATTGGTGACGCTTCATCTTGCGCGATCGCCTACGTCGATACCGGGGGACCGGTCTTGCCGCCGCATCGGCAGCCAAAACGGTTTCAAATTACCGCTTCGGCGGACCATATATTGACGACGCAGATCTTTTGAGTGGCGATACTGAGGATAAGGCCGGCTTCACCGCCGGCCTTTTTCTTTTCATCAGGGCGTCGGCTGGCCGTGCCGTTGCCCGAGCAGACGGACGAGATCGACCTGACGGTCGACGCCGGTCTTCATGAACACGGATTTCAACTGCGTCCGCACGGTGTTCAGGCTGACACTCTGGATCTTGGAGATCGAATCCACGGACTTGCCGTCGATCACCAGACTGGCGATACGCGCTTCCGCCGGGGTCAGATCGAACAGCGCCTGCAGCAATTCCGGTCCCGGGCTTCGCTGCTCCGTCACCGGCGTGAGAAACACGATGGACACGGCGCCGGCAAACAGATCGAGGCCGGACAGGCGCAGCGGCAGAACATGGGCGATGAAGGGCGCATTTGCCTCGCTGCCGGCGACGGGAATCGACCGCCCGGCCTTGGTGAGCGAGGACGGCACCGTCAGCGCCTCCTTGAACATGATCTGCGCCGCAGGTGACGTGAATTGCACCTGATCCTGCGCGCCGACCTGCACCGCGGAACCGAGCGCCAGAAAGCCCGGATTGGCGGCCACCGCCCTGCCCGTATGGGTCACCGCCGCAGCCGGCAGACCGATCAGGTCAAGCGTATTGACGGCGATCCTTGCCCGCTCGAAGCCGAGACGGCCGGACAGCACCGCGGCGCGCGCAAGATGCGGGCGCAGGATGTCCAGTTTTTCCGCGGTAGCCCGCTCGACCGGCCCCTTGGCGAAGGCCTTCTCGATCGAAACCACGAGCGTATCGCCTGCGGGTGACCGGATCGTCGTGCCGACACACCAGCCGAGACCACTTGGGCGCAAGAGCTCCCTGTAGAACGGCTCGGCATCGAGCTCCGCTTCGGTGAAGCGATCGAGATCGGTGAGAAACCGGGCTTCGGTATTGGGGACAAGCCGCTCGCTGCGCGGATTGCGCTGGGCATAAGGGCCTTGGGTCCAGCGCTCGATACGCTCCCGGATACGTTCCGATGACAGCCAGCGCGAAGCGCCCGGCGCGACAGAAAAAATCAGTGCGCCCTCGCCATCGGCGATGGCCGCGAGGCGATCGAGAAGCAGCGGCCAACGATCGGCCACCACGCTCGCCTCATAGATCTCGTCGACGAGCGCTTCAAAATCTGAAGATGAATCCAGCACGATGGGTCCTGACAACGCAGCAATGTTTCCGAAATGTGGAATCTTTGCTCAGCGATGCAACACCTCAAAACGCGACACATTCCCGGGATGCTCCACGGAAAAGCGTTTGGCGATCAAGGCTGCGCGAAAAGCAATAAGCTACTGGCCCCGGCACAAATGGCACACGGGGCGACTGAGGCTTACTTATACCGCACTGCAGCGAACGCCAAGTGAATTCGTGAAAGATCAGGCCGACGTCTTGGCCGGCAGCTCCGGCGGCAGAATCAGCGCCGCAATGATCACCAGCACCGAGAGGCCGGCGAAGGCATGCAGCATCAGCATGAAGCCGCCAAGTTCATACAGCCACGCGACCAGGCCGACCGAAGCGCCGGCGGCCGTGAAGCCGACGAAGTAACGCACCGCATAGGCCCGCGACCGCCACTCCTCCGCAGTATATTTGCCGACGATGGTTTCATTGACGGTGATCTGCCCGAACAGGCCGACGATGACGCCGATCGCGACGAGGATCAGCGACACGTTCGACATGGTTGCGGCGAAGTACAGGAACGGCGCGAGCAGCAAAGAGAGCGGCAGGCACACCGCCTTCAGCGAATAGCGATCGATCAGCCAGCCGATATTGTACTGGGTCAGCGCGCCGAACACATAGACGCCTGCGGCGATGACGCCGAGTGTGGCCGGGCTGTGCGTCAGCTCCGAGAGCCTTTCGGCAAACAGTTTTGGCAATGCAATGGTGATGGCATTGAACACGGTGGAGATCGCGACCACCGTCACCAGCAGCGCAACGATGACGCGCCACATGTCGGATTTTGCGACCCGCGCCTGTGCGGCAGCCTGCTTGAAGCCGGAGCGATCCTCATGCGCGACCTGTTGCATGAAGACGACACCAGCAGCGACGGTGACGACGCCGGGAACGATGAAGGCCCAGCGCCAGCCGAGATATTGCCCGATGACACCGGTGATCAGCGCCGACGACGCGACACCGAAATTACCGAACACGCCATTGACGCCCATGGCGCTGCCGAGCTTGTCCGCATAGGACACGATCATCGCGGTACCGACCGGATGATAGATCGAGGCGAACAGACCGACTGCAAACAGAGCTGCGCCGAGCTGCAGCGGGGTCTGCACGAAGCCGACCGCAATCATCGACAGGCCGATACCGTAGAAATAGATCACCATCATATGGCGGCGGCTCCAGCGATCGCCGAGCCAGCCGGTAAACAGCGAGCCCGCGCCGAAGGCCACGAAGCCCGGCGTCGCATAGGGCAGCAGTTCCGTGTAGGTCATGTTCATGGACGAGCCCATGACCAGCACCGCTGCGGCGAAGATCAGCATCGCATAGTGATCGATGAAATGGGCGACGTTGACGAGGGTGATAACGCGGGCTGGCGAGTTCATGAATCGATTTCCAACGTGACCTGTGATGCCGTTATAAGCATGGAGCACATCGGGATGTCGCCAATGACTATCGTGGAAACGCCAATTCTGCCGCTCTCGGACCGCCGCCAGTCCACGGCCGATGGCGCCCATATGCTGGCGACGCGCTATCCCAAGGGCACGCGGCTCGATACCCACGCCCATCGCGAGGCCCAGCTCGTCTATGCCGCGGCCGGCACCATGCAGGTGACGACGCCGAAAGGCCGCTGGCTGGTGCCGCCGGATCGCGCGGTGTGGGTGCCGGCGCACCTGCCGCACGCCATCGACGTGCTCGCCGATATCGAGATGCGCTCGCTCTATTTCAACACCGAGCGGCTGGCGCAGGATCGCAACGCCGCGCTCGCATCGGAATTCGTGGTCCGCGTGTCGCGATTGCTGCACGAAGCCATCCTCGCACTGTTCGATGGACGCGGCGATGCCGTGCGGATCGACCTGCTGATCCGGCTGGCGCTGCTCGAATTGCAGCAGGCCAGCGATCCCACTACCTTCATGCCGCTGCCGCAGGAGCCGCGCTGCCGCCGCGCCGCCGAGATCGTGCTCGCCGACCCCACGCGCAACTATGAGATCGAGACACTGGCGCAACTGGTGGGGACATCGACGCGAACATTGTCGCGGCTGTTCTCGGCGGAGACCGAGTTGAGCTTCAAGAGCTGGTGCCAGCGCGCACGGATCGCTGCAGCGATCGAACGGCTGTCGGTGAATGGCAGTGTGCCGATGAAACAGCTGGCCTCGGATCTCGGCTATGCGAGTTTTCCCGCCTTCTCGCATGCGTTCCGTCAGGTGACGGGCAAAAGCCCGACGGCATTTGCAGCGGCGAAGTGAGGAGCGCAGCGGCAGTGGTGTCCTTGGGAGCTGAATTTGCCGGGCAAGACGAGAAGCGAGCTCATCCTCGGAATGCACTACTCGGCTTGACGCTATAGCTTCGGTTCGATAAATGAGTAATAACTTACGCATTATTGAGAGACTGGGATGGCACGGCCGTTGAGTGAGCGGAAAAGAAAGGCGCTCTTGAGTGCGGCTGCAGACTTGATCGCCGCTGTCGGTACGAGCGCGTCGACCGCCAAGATCGCCCAATCCGCGGGCGTGTCGGAAGGAACGCTGTTCACCTATTTCCCGTCGAAGGACGATCTGCTCAACCAGCTTTTTGTCGACGTCGAGACAAGCTTGTCCGAGACGATGCTGGCTCCTTTCCCCAAGCGCGGGGAGAAACGGGATCAGCTCTACCAGATTTGGTATCGCCTGATCGACTGGGGAATCCAGCACCCAGTCGAGCGCAAGGTTATGCACCAACTCAAGGCGAGCGATCGCATCAGCGAGCAGAGCCGGCGCTATTGCGAAGACATGCTGCGGGACGCCCGACAGATGGTCGAGCATTGCCTGACGGGATACGCCGCAGCGGATCGGATCGGCTTCTATATCGACCGGGTTCTGTTCGGTCTGGCCAATGTCACCGTGGATGGCATCGACGCGAGTCCGGGCGATCGGGACGCGATCACACAGGCGGGCTTCGACCTCTTTTGGAAAGGCGCCGCTGCATAGCGCGCTATCTCACATCCTGCACTTATTAATGAGTGCCTACATACTCATAATACGGAGACAATCAATGCCGCACGGTTTCATTACTGAAGATGTCCCGGATCAGTCGGGCAAATGCTTTATCGTGACCGGTGCCAATGCCGGTATCGGCTTCGAGATCTGCCGCATTTTGGCTGCGCGCGGTGCTCGAGTCTTGCTTGCTTGCCGCGAGCGGACGAAGGCCGAGGATGCGATGGCGCAGATACGGCTCACGGTCCCGGGTGCGAATCTCACCTTTCTGCCACTCGATCAGTCCGACCTGGAAAGTGTGCGGACCGCAGCTCAACTTGCGGCACGCGAGCCTCGCATCGATGCGCTGATCAACAATGCCGGCGTCATGACTCCGCCCCTTATGCGAACGGCCCAAGGGTTCGAGTTGCAATTCGGAGTCAATCATCTCGGCACCTATGCCCTGAGTTCGCTGCTCCTGCCGAAATTGTCGGAAACGCGCGGTTCACGCATCGTCGTCACGTCCAGCGTGGCGCATAAGGGAGCGAGAATCGATTGGGACGATATCAATGCCACTGAAGGCTATGCGCGGATGGAGCGTTATTCTGCCAGCAAGCTTGCGAACGCCCTTTTCTTTTTCGAGCTGGATCGCCGGTTGCGGGCTGCAGGATCGCCGGTCACCGCTGTCGGTTGTCACCCCGGCATGGCGAAGACCAGCCTCGGAAGACACATGGGCCCGCTCCAGATTTTGAACCCACTCGTCGGCGTAATCCTCAACAACGCCGAACGAGGCGCATGGCCGGCATTGCAGGCCGCAACCGGCGACATCAGCCCAGGCGGATATTACGGGCCGATGCAATTGGGAGGCGTGAGAGGACCATCGGGAGAGGCCAAGCTCGCTCCCGAAGCTCAGGATCCTTTGCTTGCGAGGCGCCTCTGGGACATCTCCATCGCGATGACGGCCATCGATCCCGGCTTACCCGCCGTATGATCGCAGCAGCCTGCATGGTCGCGCTGCGGGCGGGAGAGTAGACGTCTTATCGACGTCGCTTCCTATTCGAATGTCAAACAGCCCCGTCATTCCTGAACTCATGCGATCCCGTTCTCGCCGCGCTTCCGCGCCCGAGTTATGCGCACTCCTTCCACCCTCTCCTTGAAAGAGGGCGCACGGAACGCCGGGTGCCCAAGGCACCCATGGCCTGTGCGCTTGATGCGGTACTCCGCATGGATGCGCCCAGGACTTCCGGAGACCCCAGGCAAGTGCCCAGCGTTCCGCGCGCGATGGTGCTTCCGGTTGCTTCGTACTCTCCCGGGTGCTGATTGGTCACCCTAGGGTTGAGATTGTTTCTCCGGCCGGTTGA
>JAEXHR010000337.1 GCA_023449855.1 Pseudomonadota bacterium
TGTCGAGGCGATGAAGAACCTGCCGATCCCGTTGCCGGCGGTGGAAGCGCCGGCCGCAACAGCCACGCGGGCGTCGCTGACCAGCAACTCGCCGCTGTCGCAGATGCGCTATACGCCGCTCTCCGCCGTCGCCTCCATCGAGGTCACGCCGGGGCCGAACCAGATCAGCCGCGAGAATGGCAAGCGCCGCATCGTGGTGTCGGCCAATGTGCGCGGCCGCGATCTTGGCTCGTTCGTCAGCGAGGCGCAGGCCCAGGTTGCCGAAAAGGTGAAACTGCCGGCCGGCTACTGGATCGGCTGGGGCGGCCAGTTCGAGCAGCTGGTGTCCGCCACCAAGCGCCTCACCATCGTGGTGCCGGTCGCATTGGCGTTGATCTTCCTGTTGCTGTTCATCTCGCTGGGATCGGCGGCGGATGCGGCGCTGGTGTTCAGCGGCGTGCCGCTGGCGCTCACCGGCGGCGTCGCCGCGCTGCTGCTGCGCGACATCCCGTTGTCCATCAGCGCCGGCATCGGCTTCATCGCGCTGTCGGGCGTCGCGGTGCTCAACGGTCTCGTCATCATCACCTTCATCGAGCGGCTGCGCTCCGAGGGCATGAAGATCGTCGAGGCCGTCCGCGAAGGCGCGCTCACGCGCCTGCGTCCGGTGATGATGACGGCGCTGGTGGCCTCGCTCGGCTTCGTGCCGATGGCCATCGCCACGGGCCCCGGTGCCGAAGTGCAGCGCCCGCTCGCCACAGTCGTGATCGGCGGCATCGTGTCGTCCACCATCCTCACGCTGCTGGTTCTGCCGGCGCTCTACATCATCTTCCGCCGCGAAGAGAAACACCTCCTTAGGGCGGATGAGGCGCAGCCGTAATCCGCCGCGGAGTTTCAACCACGACCTCGGCGGCGGATTACGCTCCGCTCATCCGCCCTACGATTTCTACGCTCTAAACATAGGAACCTACTGATGAAGAAGATCCTGCTCGTCGCATCAGCGCTGCTGTTCGCCGCTCCGGCGATGGCGCAACACGTCCATCAAAAGGGGCCGAATGGCGGCCCGATGGAGGATGTCGCCGGCGTGCATGTCGAAATGGTCGCATCCGGCAAGACGCTCACTTTCAACATTCTCGACGAAGCCAACAAGCCGCTCCCGACTGCCGGCTTTTCGGGCTCGGCCCTGCTGACCACAGGCAGCGAGCGCGAAACGCTGACGCTCGCGGCATCCGGCAACGCGCTCAAGGGCGAGGCGAAAGCCGACATCGCCAAGGGCGCCTCGGTGAGCATCACGCTGAAGACCGCCGCCGGGAAGTCCGGGCAGGCGAAGTTCAAGAACTGACGCCGTCGTAGTCCTCGTAGGATGGGTTGAGCGCAGGCGCGTCAGCGCCGGAGCGACAACCCATCGGCCGAGCTTGCCGCAGGCGGACGAACAGCATGGGTTTTCGCTTCGCTCAACCCATCCTACGGCCTCTAAGTGACAGTGATGACCCAACCGACAATCACAAAAGAGTCCACCCGCGATCTGCGACTGGACCTGTTCCGAGGTCTCGCCAACTGGGCGATCTTCCTCGATCACGTGCCCAACAATATCATCGCGTGGGTCACCGCCCGCAATTACGGCTTCAGCGATGCTGCCGAACTGTTCGTGTTCGTATCCGGCCTCACGGTGGCTTTCGTCTATGGCCGCACGATGCGGGCGAAGGGCTTCTTCACGGCGTCGGTCGGCGTCCTCGGCCGCGTCTGGCAGATCTACGTCGCCTATATCCTGCTGTTCGTCTTCTACGTGGTCGCCATCGGCTATGTCGCCCAGCGCTACGGTCACGCGCATCTGCTCGATGAGTTCAACATCCGTCGCCTCATCGCCGAGCCCGTCGAGTTCCTCAAGCACGGCCTGCTGCTCGAATACCGGCCGCTGAATCTCGACGTGCTGCCGCTCTATATCGTGCTGATGGCGCCATTCCCGTTTGTGCTCTGGCTTCTGATCAGGGCGCCGAATGTCACGCTGGCAATGTCGCTGGCGCTCTATATCGCCGCCCGCCAGTTCGGCTGGAATCTGCCCGGCTATCCCTCCGGCACCTGGTACTTCAATCCATTCGCGTGGCAGCTTCTCTTTGTCATCGGCGCATGGACCGCAGTGACCGATCAGGCGAAGCTGCAACGTCTTTTGCGCTCGCGCACCGTGATGCCGCTCTGCGTCGCGATCCTCGTGTTCTCGGCCATCGTCACCGTGGCCGCGCATACCGGACTTGATGGTCGGCTTCCGGATGTCATCCGCTCGCTCTTCGTGCCGAACGACAAGACCAATCTCGCGCCCTATCGCATCGTGCATTTCCTCGCGCTCGCCATCGTGGTCGCGCGGCTGATTGCGAAGGATGCGCCGGCGCTGCACTGGCCGGTCTGGCGTCCGCTGATCGTCTGCGGCCAGCGTTCGCTCGAAGTGTTCTGCGCGGGCGTGTTCCTGGCCTTCGTCGCTTACTTCGCCATTCACCTCGTCTCGGATGCGTTCTGGTTTCAGCTCGTGGTCAGTCTGGGCGGCATCGCCGCGATGGTCGGCGTGGCCTATTTCCGGAAGTGGGTGAAGGCGAGCAGGGGATAGAGGTAAGCGCCGAAAGCCGTGGTTATCGTAGCCCGGGTGGAGCGCAGCGTAACCCGGGGACCGGCGTTTTAA
>JAEXHR010000369.1 GCA_023449855.1 Pseudomonadota bacterium
CAGCAAAAGCTGCGGGGCTTTTTGTTTGTTCGCTACGCCAACGCGTCTTGTCTGCGGTCACGGCTCTGACTACGCTTTTCGCTAACCACCAAAGCAATACTGCCGGAGAGGAAATACTCATGACCAGATTGGTAACCCGCCGCCGCATACTGACCGGCGCTGCCGCGCTTTCGACGGCTACGATCCTGCCGCGTGCGAGCCTTGGCGCCGGCGAATGGAAGCCGACCGAAACCGTCCGCGTCATCGTGCCCGCCGCAGCCGGCGGCTCCACCGACGTGATGGGCCGCATGCTCGCGGCGCATCTGCAGCCGGTATGGGGACAGTCGGTCGTCGTGGAAAACCGTTCCGGCGGCGGCGGCACCATCGGCGTCGCCGAAGTCGCGCGGCTGAAGGGCGACGGCCATACGATCCTGGTCGGCAATCCCGGCCCGAACGCCATCGCCTACAGCATCTTCAAGAATCTGACTTACAAGATCGACCAACTGCAGCCGGTCTCCAACATGATCAAGCTGCCCAACATCATGTGCGCGCATCCGAGCGTGCCGATCAAGACGATCCCGGAGCTGATCGCTTACATCAAGGCCAATCCGGACAAGCTGAATTACGCCTCCTCCGGCGTCGGCCAGAGCCCGCATCTCACCGGCGCGTGGTGGCTGCAGCTCACCGGCCTGAAGATGCAGCATGTGCCGTTCCGCGGCGCCGGCCCTGCCTTGCAGGCAGCGCTGGCCGGCGACGTGCAGATTCTGTGCGACAATCTCTATCCGTCGCTGCCGCAGGTGCTCGATGGCAAGCTCAACGCGCTCGCGGTGACGACGCCGGAACGCAATGCGCAGTGCCCGAATGTGCCGTCGATGCGCGAGACCGGCGTGCCCGAGCTCAAGAATTTCGATGTCTCGACCTGGTTCGGCGCGTTCTACCCCAAGAGCACCCCGACCGAGGCAGTGACGGCACTCAACGAGCAGATCAAGGTTCTGCTCTCCACCGACGCCGCCAAGAAGAGCATCGCCGCCATGGGCGCCGTGCCCGACTACGGCACCCCGGCGCAATATCAGGCCTTCGTCGAGGCCGAGGCCCTGAAGTTCAAGGGCATCATCGACAAGGAAGGCCTGCAGATGGAAGTGAAGTAATTTTCGTCATTGCGAAGAGCAACGCGACGAAGCAATCCAGAAGCCCACGAGCAATGACTGGATTGCTTCGTCGCAAAGGCTCCTCGCAATGACGGCGAGTTTTAAGCTCTATTTCTCTTCCTCCATCGAGAACGCCACGGCGCCATTGGCCGACAGCCGCACCTTGTTGCCCTCGATATCGGCGACCAACCCGCCATCGATGAAATGATGATGGCCCTTGTGGGTGCCCTCGCCGCTGTCCTTCTTGGTCAGCTTGATGCGGTTGCCCTCGACCTTGTCGACGGTGCCCACATGGACACCATCGGCGCCGATGACTTCCATATGTTCCTTGACCTTGCTGAGTGCGCTCATGTCGTGTTCCTTCGCTATGGGGAACACAGAACGTGCGAGGAGCGGATAGGTTCAATTTCGAGCGGTTTCTGCAATTCGATAAGCGACGGTCACGTCATCAACCGTCATTTCGCTTCGAAAAGCTTGATCCGTTGCCGGAAGATCGATTTCGAGCGCCTTTTCCCCGGTCCACCGAATTGCCAGCGTATGCTGTCCCTCGATAGACAAGAACGAAGGATAGCGCCCTGGCGAGAAACGTTGCCCCCCAGGCGCTAGGCTAACCTGCGTATTGAACGGAGCTGTTACACCACATTCACGCTCGAATATTACCGCGTTTTTGGTCGCGTTCGGGGATGCGACCACGCGCTTGATCGTTGTGGCACAAGGTATCCCGGAATATTCGAGAATATCGTCAAGATAGAGCATCCCGCCGATAACCAAAGCAGCGACAATGGTAGCAGATGCAATCCATCTTTTCATCGTGGCTGGCCTGCCCTATCCGCCTTTGTTGATCTTCTTGATCTTGGCCTCCTGCGCCTCGATCGCCAGCGTCAATTCCATGATCGCTTTTGAAAGCAGCTCGGTGGCTTCCTTCTGGTCCTGCGACTTGGCGGCGCGCAGCGCGTGATTCTTGGCGGAAGACAGGGACATGACTCTCTCGCAGTGATGATCGATCGTAGGGCGGATTAGCCGAAGGCGTCATCCGCCGCAATCGGATCGACAACCGCAGCGGCGGATTACGCTTCGCTAATCCGCCCTACGGTACGGCGCGGCTGATGACCGCCCACAATTCTTCGACAGCCACGGGCGATGCGACATTGAACGTCTCGTCCAGCACCTGACGTAACTCTCCCGCGCTCTCGAGAGTCCGCGTCGAGACCTGCTCGCCGTCATGCGCCTCGACGATCAGGTGGCGATTGACCAGCTTGTAACGTCGTCCATCCTTGACGCGCTCCATCACCAGCGTGGTCGGAAACGGTACTGCCGGATTGGTCGATGTGTACCAGTTGCCGAGCTCATAGTCGGACCGCAGCTGCGGCACGAGATCGAACACATACATGGTGCGCCAGCCAGCCGTCCGCTTGGCCGCGAGCCAGAGCAGCCCGTCGGCTTCGGTCAAACGGTACGTTCCCATCGCGGTCGATTGTTCGATGTCAGTGACGAGCCGCAGCGGTGCATCGAGCATGCAGGCGCCAAAGCCGACATCGGCGAGATAAGGCCCGTCCGGCAGGTCGACCCTGAGCAACATATGGGTTTTCGGACCAAGCGGACTATCCGGCGGCGCATTCCAGCGCACGCGTCCGCCCAGACCGGTGACGTTGAAACCGATGGCCTGCAGCGCCGCGCGCAGGATGGCGTTCTGTTCGTAGCAATAGCCACCGCGGCGCTGCTCGACGAGCTTCTGCTGCAACGAGGCGAGATCGAGGACCACGGGATGCCGCAGCAGCGGATTGAGACCTTCGAACGGAATCGCGCCGACATGGGCCGCGTGAAGTGCCGTCAGCGTTTTCAGATCGGGCTGCAGCGGCCCGTCATAGCCGATGCGTGTGAGATAGCGGTCGAGTTTGAAGTCATCCGTCATGCGTCGTCCTGATTGTTCCCTTATGCTCGCTCAAGCCGCGCGGAGAGATAGGTGACCACCGCATCGCGCTCGGCGATGGAAGCGAAGGCACGCGCGGGAATATGCACCGCCTGCAGCACCCCCATCCAGATCATGACCCCACCATGCTCCACGGTGACGTCCCGGATCGCGGACCAGTTGCTGCGAATGGAGATATCATCGCCGGCCGCCATGACACCATCTGCATCGATGGTGACGGAAAACCGCTTCCATTGCTTCGCGCCTCTGGCGCCCAGATGGCGCATCGTCATCGCGTATTCAAGACGCAGAACGCGCATCATCGCGATCAGGCCAAGCGCGAATGCAACGCCGCAGCTCATGCCGATGGCCAGCCTGGTGGCCGGCGTATACAGGCCGAGAAAGGTGGCCACCGGAAACACCGCCAGGATCGCGACGACATAGGGCCAGGTCGTCCGCGTCTCACTCTGCTGGCGCTGCCCTAGCAGCGAGAAATAGTGCTGATAGTCGTCGGGCGTGAGGTCGAGCGCGAAAGAGAAACGATCGCCATCAGCCATCGGTGCCGCTCCCGTCGCGCTTGATCGCGCTAGCTCTTCGTCCCGTATTTGCGCGCGAAATCGCGACCGGCCCGGGCCAGACACACCGCCGCCTGCCCCTGATACATGGTGCCATCCTTCGCAGCGATCTTGCTGCACTTGGCCCGCGCCTTCTCATAGGCGGCTTTAGTCGCCGGCAGCGCCTTGGGCAGGAAACGCGGCTCACATTTGGTCAGCACCATGTCGGACAACGCATTGTCCGCCGTCGAACCGAGCTGGCAGAGATCGAGCACGCGATAAGCGCCTTCGCAACTGAACTCGGTCTTGACGGCCGCCGTCACCGCATTGGCAAGCCCGCCCGCCTTGGCGATGGCTTCATCGGAGATCGGGCATTTTTCGGCAGCGAGCGCAGGCGCCGCCAACGCGCAGGCAACAAGCACGAAAGCAGCATACAGACCGGAAACGAACCCACGCATTGTCATCGTCTTTCAGTGTCGAAGAAAAATCCCGCAGCTTGCGCCGCGGGATTTTTGCATTGTCGGTATCGCTCGTCCAGTGCGCCGCACGCGTAGCCCGGATGAAGCGCAGCGCAATCCGGGGACCGGCGTGTCAACGAACTCGACATCCCCGGGTTACGCTTCGCGGCACCCGGGCTACAGCTCGTCTCAATGCGCCAATATCGCCAGCAGCAACAGCGCCACGATGTTGGTGATCTTGATCATCGGATTCACCGCGGGGCCCGCCGTGTCCTTGTAGGGGTCGCCGACGGTGTCGCCGGTCACGGCTGCCTTGTGCGCATCCGAGCCCTTGCCGCCGAAATGGCCGTCCTCGATATACTTCTTGGCATTGTCCCAGGCGCCGCCGCCCGAGGTCATCGAAATGGCCACGAACAGGCCCGTGACGATGACACCGAGCAGCATCGCGCCGACCGCGGAGAACGCCGCCGACTTGCCGACCGCGCCGCCGCCCGCGATCACATAGATCAGGAAATAGACCACGATCGGCGACAGCACCGGCAGCAGCGACGGGATGATCATCTCCTTGATCGCCGCCTTGGTCAGCAGGTCCACGGCCTTGCCGTAGTCCGGCTTGTCGGTGCCCTGCATGATGCCGGGCTTTTCGCGGAACTGGCGCCGCACTTCCTCGACGATGGCGCCGGCCGCACGGCCCACCGCCGTCATGCCCATCGCGCCGAACAGATAGGGCAACAGGCCGCCGAACAGCAGGCCCACCACCACATAGGGATTGTTCAGCGAGAAGTCCGGCGTGACGCCCTGGAAGTACGGGTTCTTCGCGGAATTGGCGATGAAGAACTTGAGGTCTTCATTATAGGCCGCGAACAGCACCAGCGCACCGAGACCGGCGGAGCCGATCGCATAGCCCTTGGTGACCGCCTTGGTCGTGTTGCCGACCGCGTCGAGCGCGTCGGTGGCCTTGCGCACTTCCTTCGGCAGCCCCGCCATTTCGGCAATGCCGCCGGCATTGTCGGTGACCGGACCGAAGGCGTCGAGCGCCACGATCATGCCGGCCAGCGCCAGCATCGTCGTGGTGGCAATCGCGATGCCGAACAGGCCGGCAAGGCTATAGGTGACGAGGATGCCGGCGATGATGACGATGGCGGGGCCTGCGGTCGCCTCCATCGAGATCGCGAGGCCCTGGATCACATTGGTGCCGTGGCCGGTCACCGACGACTGCGCGATGGACTTCACCGGCCGATAGTCGGTGCCGGTGTAGTATTCGGTGATCCAGATGATCAGGCCGGTGACGACAAGACCGACCACGCCGCATTCGAACAGCGCGAAGCCGGTATACTTCACGCCCTCGAGCGGACCGAAGCCGGTGAGCCAGCCGATGGCGAGCGCAAGGCCCGCGAGCGACAGCACGCCGGTGGCGATCAGGCCCTTGTACAGCGCGCCCATGATCGACTGGCTGGCGCCGAGCTTGACGAAGAAGGTGCCGACGATCGAGGTGATGATGCAGATGCCGCCGATGGCCAGCGGCAGCGTCATCATGTTCACCAGCAGCGGCGACGAGGCGAAGAAGATCGCCGCGAGAACCATGGTGGCGACCGCCGTCACCGCATAGGTCTCGAACAGGTCGGCCGCCATGCCGGCGCAGTCGCCGACATTGTCGCCGACATTGTCCGCGATGGTCGCGGGGTTGCGCGGATCGTCCTCGGGAATGCCGGCTTCCACCTTGCCGACCAGATCGCCGCCGACATCGGCGCCCTTGGTGAAGATGCCGCCGCCGAGACGGGCGAAGATCGAGATCAGCGAGGCGCCGAAGCCGAGCGCCACCAGCGCATCGATCACGGTGCGGCTGTTGGCCGCGAGACCGAGCCCGTGGGTGAGATACATGAAATACAGCGTCACCCCGAGCAGCGCGAGGCCGGCCACCAGAAGCCCGGTGATGGCCCCGGCCTTGAAGGCCAGTTCGAGGCCGCCGGCCAGCGAACTGGTCGCCGCCTGCGCGGTGCGGACATTGGCGCGCACCGAGACATTCATGCCGATGAAGCCGGCAGCGCCGGAGAGGATCGCGCCGATCAGGAATCCGATGGCGACAAGCATGCCCAGAAAATATGCCAGCAGCGCGAAGATCACGACGCCGACGATGCCGATGGTGAGATATTGCCGCCGCAGATAGGCCTGTGCACCTTCGCGCACCGCCGCTGCGATTTCCTGCATTCGCGCATTTCCGGCATCCGCCTTCAACACCGAACCCGTCGCCCAGATCGCGTAAACGATCGACAGTGCCCCGCAGAGCACGATCACCCACAATGCTGTCATGGAATCTGCCTCAGTCCTTCCTGCCCGGCGCCTTGTTATGTTGGCGCGTTTGATCGGAGGCCTGGCCCGGAGAACGCATGGACGGCCTCTCGTATCGCGAGCATGGCAAAATCGGTATCGGCGTGCAACGGCGGCCGATGGACTGTCAGCGGATTTTGGAGGGGATGTAGTTGGCGGCCTGATTTAGCTCAGGCCGTAGGATGGGTTGAGCGCAGGCGCGCAGCGCCGGAGCGATAACCCATCGGCCGAGCCAGCCGCACCGACGTCAGCATGGGTTTTCGCTACGCTCAACCCATCCTACGGCCGCGGCGCCTAGAAGTGACTGTACGAGTGTCGCTTGAGTTCAATCGTCCCGCCCTCGGCATCGACAAAACGCGGCGACGCATCGCCAGCGACAATCTCGCCGATCACCGCAGCGGCAACGCCCGCCTCTTTCGCATGGGCCATGAAGGACGCCACGCGCTCTTCCGGCATGGTGCAGAGAATTTCGTAATCGTCGCCCCCGGCCACCAGAGTTTCGATGCCGATCATGCCGGCGTCCAGCAGAGCGCTAGCCGGCGCCGACAATGGCAGCAGCGCCGCCTCGATCACCGCGGCAACACCCGACACCCCGCACAATTTGGCGAGATCGCCGGCCAGCCCGTCCGACACATCCATCGATGCCGTCGCATGCTCCCGCACTGCACGCGCCAGCGCGCCACGCGGCTGCGGCACGCGATAGCGATCGATCAGCAGTTCCTCATTCGACGACGTGAACCGCCCCTGCAGCACGGCCAGCCCCAGGGCGGCATCGCCGATGGTGCCGGTGACCACGATCAGGTCGCCCACCTGCGCGCCGGCGCGCCGCACGATCCGCCCTTCCGGCACGCGGCCAAAGGCCGTGACCGAGATCATCGCCGGCCCCGGCGTGGACACCGTGTCGCCGCCGAGCAGCGGGCAGCCATAGCTTTCGATGTCCTCGCCGAGCCCGCGGGCGAATTCGGCGAGCCATGCCTCGTCCCGCGATTTCAGCGCCAGCGTCAGCACGAAACCGGCTGGATCGGCCCCCTTGGCGGCGAGATCGGAGAGATTGGTGCGCAGCGCCTTGCGGGCGATGGTGTCCGGGGGATCGTCGGAGAGGAAATGCACGCCCTCGACGATGGCGTCGGTGTTGACGACGAGATCGTCACCGAGGGCTTTGAGGACGGCTGCGTCATCGCGCAGGTTGAAAGCACCGGGATCGGTGGCGAGGGGCGCGAAGTAGCGGGAGATGAGGGTGTCTTCGTTAGATGACATGCTGCACATCTCCCTCTCAGCAAAAAGCGCCTGACGCGTAGGATGGGTATAGCGCATCGAAACCCCTAACCGCCGGGCGATTGCGGTGATGGGTTTCGCTACGCTCAACCCATCCTACGAGACGGCGTGCGTCAGCGCGTAAACTCGTCCGCCCGGAACTGGCGTCCGATCTGATCCAGCACGGCGTTCACCATGCCGGTCTCGTCGCGCTCCACGAAGGCATGCGCGACATCGACATATTCGGAGACGATCACCCGGCCGGGAATATCCTTGCGATGCTGCAGCTCATAGGCCCCCGCCCGCATCACTGCGCGCAGGATGGCCTCGACGCGGGCCAGCGGCCAGCCGCGCTGCAGCACGTCGTCGATCAGGGGATCGAGCTGCTTCTGGTCGCGCAGCACGCCGGAGACGACGTCACGGAAGAAGGCGCCTTCGGCCGGCAGATACTGCTCGCCCTCGACCTCGCTGCCGATCCAGAAGCTCTCGAACTCGGCGAGCACTTCATTGATGCCGGTGCCGCCAACGTCCATCTGGTAGAGCGCCTGCACGGCCGCGAGCCGCGCTGCGCCGCGCCGGTTGGCCTTGCGATCGCCTTTGGGCTCCGGCTTCTTGAACTCCGCCATCGCTTACGCCTTCGCCACGCGGCGCTTGATGCGCAGCATCGCCAGAGCGGCGCGCGCGGCATCGCCGCCCTTGTTCAGCTCGGAGGCCTTCGCGCGGGCCCAGGCCTGCTCCTCGGTATTGACGGTGATGATGCCGTTGCCGAGCGGGAACTGCTGGCGCACGGAATAATCCATCAGCGCGCGCGAAGACTCGATGGAGACGATCTCGAAATGGATGGTATCGCCGCGCACCACGCAGCCGAGTGCCACCGCACAGTCATAAGGCTTGCCGTTCTTTTCGGCAGCGTCCACCGCAATGGCGATGGCGGCGGGGATTTCCAGCGCGCCCGGCACGGTGAGCACGTCATGCGAGACGCCGGCTGCCTTCAGCTCGGCAATGGCCGCCTCCAGCATGGCGTCCTGGATATCGTCGTAGAATCTTGCCTCGACAATCAGCGCACGGGCGCCGGTAATGTCGGTCTGGTCCTTCAGGGGGGCACGTCGCGGGTCGGCCATCGGGTCTCGTTCCAGTCAATATTTACGTCAGTTTGGGCAGCGTTTTAGGCCGCGCCCGCTGGGATTCCAAGCACTTATCAGCCGTAGGGCGGATTAGGCGAAGCCGTAATCCGCCGGCCGAACTGAAAGCTGAAACTCCGCGGCGGATTACGCTACGCTAATCCGCCCTACGGTTACGCCATCTCCGTCAGCCGCGCCGCGTAGCGGGCCATCAGATCGACCTCGATATTGACCTCGCTACCCGTCTGCCAGCTCTCGCCCAGCGTGGTCACGCTCAGCGTATGCGGGATGATCAGCACGGCAAATTCGACGTCCGAGACGGTATTCACCGTCAGCGACACGCCATCCAGGGTGATCGAGCCCTTGGTGGCGATGAATTTTGCCAGTTCACGTGTGGTGCGGAACGTGATCCGCGCCATGTCAGGCAAATTCTCGCGCGACACGATGGTGGCGATGCCGTCGACATGGCCGGCGACGATATGGCCGCCGAGCTCGTCGCCGATCTTCAGCGCGCGTTCGAGATTGAGTTTGGTTCCGACCTGCCAGTGCTTCGCCGTGGTCAGCGCCAGCGTCTCCGCGGCGGCATCGACATCGAACCAGGTTTTGCCATTCGCAACGCCCGAGGACACCACCGTAAGGCAGACGCCATTATTCGCGATCGATGCGCCGTCGGCGATGGTGGTCTGATCGTAGTCACAGAGAATACGCAGGCGATGCAGCTGCCCCTGCGCCACGGGCTTCAGGCTTTCGATCTCGCCGATATCGGTGACAATGCCGGTAAACATGAATGTCTCTCTTCGTAGGATGGGTTGAGTGAAGCGAAAACCCATGCTGTCCGTCGATGCAGCAAACCCCGCCGATGGGTTATCGCTGCGGCGCTGACGCGCCTTCGCTCAACCCATCCTACGCCCTCTCATAAATCGTGAGCTGATCGTCTCCAAAACTCTCGCTAGCACGCGCCTTGAACTCCGGCGACCCGGTGATCGCGCTCAGCGGCAATGCATCCAGCGCGTTGACACCGCCCTCGCCGATCTCGTTCGGCCCGCGAAACAGCCAGACTTCATCGACGAGGCCGGCGCGCACGAAAGACGACGCGATCTTCGCACCGCCTTCCACCAGCAGCCGGGTGATGCCCTTCTCCGCCAAGCTATGCAGCACCGCCGATAAATCCAGCCCCGGCAGCGGCGATGTCACCGCCGGCGCGCGCAGCACCTGCGCGCCCGCGGCGCCGAGCGCCATCGCGGCCGGCGCCTCGGCGATATCCGATGTCATCACCCAGAGCGGCACCGTGCGGGCCGAATGCACCAGCTTGCTGTTGCCCGAGATGCGCAGCGCACGATCGAGCACCACACGCACTGGCGAGCGTTTCATCATGCCCGGCAGGCGGCATGTCAGTTCCGGATCGTCTGCGATGACCGTACCGATGCCGACAAGGATCGCATCACATTGCGCGCGCAAGAGATGCACACGCGAGCGAACCCGCTCGCCCGTCACGGCAACAGGCTTGTGCCCGGCCGCGGCGATTTTCCCGTCCGGCGACACCGCGAGCTTCAGCACCACATGCGGACGCCTGTCGCGAATGCGGCGGAAATGCCCGGCATGATCGCGCGCGGCTTGGTCGGCACAGAGCCCGACATCGACCTTGATACCCGCAGCGCGCAAGCGCGCATGACCTTGCCCGGCGACGTCAGGATTGGGATCTTCGATCGCAGCCACGACACGTGCGATGCCGGCGGCAACGATGGCATCCGCACAGGGCGGCGACTTGCCGAAATGCGAGCACGGCTCCAGCGTCACATAGAGCGTGGCGCCGCGCGCCGCCTCCCCGGCCTGCGCGAGCGCGACCGGCTCCGCATGCGGACGACCGCCCGGCTGCGTCAAGCCGCGGCCGAGGATCACGCCGTCCTTCACGACCACAGCACCGACCGCTGGATTGGGCCATGTCCGACCCTGCCCGCGTCGGCCAAGGGTCAGCGCAAGCTGCATGTAACGGAGATCGTCGGCTTTCGCGGCGGCGAGTTTTTCGCGGTGCTGATCTTCCAGGATGCGGAAGATCATTTTCGTATCGCCGTCGGCCGCCCGTTTTCATCCAGAACGGCATCGTCGGTGTGGAGTTCCCCGAGCAGCGCCTCGAAGTCCTTCGCCTCGCGAAAATCGCGATAGACCGAAGCGAAGCGAACATAGGCGACATCGTCGAGCACGCGCAGATGCTCCATCACGATCTCGCCGATCGCCTCGGAGGAAATCTCCGCCTCGCCGCCGCTTTCCAGTTCGCGCACGATGGCCGACACCATGGTCTCGACCTTCTCCGGATCGACCGGGCGTTTGCGCAGCGAGATCTGCAGCGAGCGCACCAGCTTGTCGCGATCGAACGGCACGCGGCGGCCGTTGCGCTTGATCACCGTGAGCTCGCGCAGTTGCACGCGCTCGAAGGTGGTGAAGCGGAAATTGCAGGCGATGCACACGCGCCGCCTGCGGATCACCGACGAGTCCTCGGTCGGGCGCGAATCCTTCACCTGCGTATCGAGGCTATTGCAGTTCGGGCAGCGCATGACGACTTATCCCTCCGTCATTGCGAGGAGCGAAGCGACGAAGCAATCCAGTCTTTCTTCGTTTGGCACTGGATTGCTTCGCTTCGCTCGCAATGACGACAACAAATGACTTTCCTTACTGATAGATCGGGAAACGATCCGTCAGCGCCTTCACCTTTTCCTTCACCGAGGCTTCGACCAGCGGCGCTGCGCCGTCGCCGGACTGCGCGACTGCGCTCAGCACTTCGGCGATCATCTCGCCGGCCTGCTTGAACTCGTCAGTGCCGAAGCCGCGCGTGGTGGCTGCGGGCGTACCGAGACGGATCCCCGAGGTGATCCACGGCTTTTCCGGGTCGAACGGCACACCGTTCTTGTTACAGGTCAGGCCGGCGCGCACGAGCGCCTTCTCCGACACGTTGCCCTTGAGGCCCTTCGGCCGCAGATCGACCAGCATCAGATGGTTGTCGGTGCCGCCCGACACAATGTTGAAGCCCTGTGCAACCAGCGTCTCGGCCAGCGCCTTGGCGTTGGCGACGACATTGGCCGCATAGGTCTTGAATTCCGGCTGCAGCGCTTCCTTGAAAGCCACCGCCTTGGCGGCAATCACATGCATCAGCGGGCCGCCCTGCAGGCCTGGGAAGATCGCCGAGTTCAACTTCTTGTGCAGCGCTTCATCATTGGTGAGGATCAGGCCGCCGCGCGGACCGCGCAGCGACTTGTGCGTGGTGGTCGTGGTGACATGCGCATACGGCACCGGCGATTCATGCACGCCACCGGCAACGAGACCGGCGAAGTGGGCCATGTCGACGAGCAGATACGCGCCGACGCTGTCGGCGATCTCACGGAAGCGCTTGAAGTCCCAGGCACGCGAATAAGCGGAGCCGCCGGCGATGATCAGCTTCGGCTTCACCTCTTCCGCCTGCTTGGCGATGGCGTCCATGTCGAGTATCTGGTCGTCCTGGCGCACGGTGTAATGCGCCGGCTTGAACCACTTGCCCGACATGTTGACCGGCGAACCGTGCGTCAGATGGCCGCCGGCGGCGAGGTCGAGGCCCATGAAGGTGGCGCCCGGCTGCAGCAACGCGAGGAACACGGCCTGGTTCATCTGGCTGCCGGAATTCGGCTGGACGTTCGCGAACTGGGCGCCGAACAGCTGCTTGGCGCGCTCGATGGCGAGGTTTTCGGCGATATCGACGAATTCGCAGCCGCCGTAATAGCGCGCGCCCGGATAGCCCTCGGCATATTTGTTGGTCATCACCGAGCCCTGCGCCTCGAGCACGGCGCGGCTGACGATGTTTTCCGACGCGATCAGTTCGATCTCATGACGCTGGCGACCGAGTTCACCCTTGATCGCGGCTGCGATTTCCGGATCGGCCTGCGTGAGCGAGGCGGTGAAGAACGAAGCGTTGCGGGCCGAACTGGTCATCAGGGGCATATCTCCACCGTCGCGGCCAGAAAGGCGGAGCGCGAGCGGTCTCGGGTGGTGGGCAGGAACTGGGCGGGGATACCATATCTGGCCGGAGCGTCCAAGGATTTGCCGGGCCGAGACAAGATTTAGCCGACCGGCCGAACATGCGGCGATCGCAAAACGAGATCATGCCAGCGCCGTAGGGCGGATGAGGCGGAAGCCGTAATCCGCCGCGGAGTCTCGGCCAGAAAGTCGGCCGGCGGATGACGCTCCGCTCATCCGCCCTACGGCTCAGCGCTGGTTGTTCCTATTTTGTTCTTGACATAATTCCTATTCCGGCCAATATCCCTCCCGTCTTGTTCGCGAGGGGCGTTCTCATGAGGCGTCTTTGAGCGGAGCAGGATGCGGCGCCTGCGGGCGGGGGAAGACGTACCCCTCGCACTCGGGTGGCTGGAGGCCACCGTCCGACCCCACTACGGGGGTCTGCCGCTAGCGCGGCTGGACGCGGTGCGGGCGAAGGCAGGG
>JAEXHR010000370.1 GCA_023449855.1 Pseudomonadota bacterium
CCGGTGAGCCTCTCTCTCCGACCCTCAACCCGTCACGGCCGAACGGCCCACACTCTTCCTCTCTGACCGGGCTTGTTCCCGGTTCCGCTGCCGGCGATGGGCGCCCATCGCAAGGCTGAAGGCCCCAAGCGCGGGCTGCCGCGCTCGGGCCGTCGGGGGTGAGGCGCTTTCGCCCCTTACTCCCACGGGTCCAGCTCCAGCTTCACCATGTCGTCGTCGCCGTCGAACTCGGCAGCGGGGCAAGCGGCGTGGGTGCCGTCTCCGGCCTGGAACACAACGATCGAAACCATCAGCGTGGTGGCGAGGCTGGCGGCGAAGGCGGTGGCATCTGCATAGGACATGGGTTCCGGCTCCTGTCTTTGGAGGCGGGGGACCATCCCCCGCGCGACAGGCGCCCGAAGTGTCTGACCGGATCTGCAATCACCCGAGGGCGTTCGGACTCTTTCCGAATCCCCGAGGGCGGCACGCGCGCGTAAGCCGACCCCTTCGGGGTTGAATGTCAAAGAGACGGATCGGACCAAGGTTTGCGAATGGAAGCGGGGGTGGTGCTTCGCATCTGACAGGATGCCGGATACCCGTCGCAGATGCTCTGCCGCGCCAGCCTTGCCGCCATGCTGGCATCAGGATCGTGTTCCCTTCAGGCCAGAGATGGCTGCCGCTTGTCCTGATGGGGATGGCGGATCGCATGGTGAAGCCGGATTGGACCCGTCCGGTGCAGACCTCGCATCCTCAAAGCCGACACCCTGCGATCGGGTCTTCAGCTCCAAAGCCCATCGGCGATTTCTCGCGCAATCATCGCGCGCGCCTTCATCATCAGATCGTCGCCAGAGGTATCGATATGACCGAAGAAACGGGCACGAGCACCATGAGCTGTCCACTCGGCGTAGCGGCAATACTCACGGGCATCGAGCCGGAACACGCGCATGTCTTCGGCCCAATGGGGCTTTGGCTCCACGACAACAGTGATGCCATCGCGGATTTCGGTCCACGGTAAGGTTCGATCCGACGGGGGATGTTCGCGGTCTTCCAGAAAAATCTGATCGATGTCGATGCTGATCGGCATGGAGGCTCTCCAAAGAAAAAGCCCGATCACGAGGACCGGGCGAGTTACGGAAACGGGGCGGTTGGAACGAGGCGACCGAAGCCGCCCCGCATGAGCGCTATTCTGCGGCGACCATATGCTGATCTTCCTCGTCGTCAGCCGGGTCGTCCTCGCCATCGCCGGAAAGGAAATCGGGCAGATCGTCGGCTTCCGCCGCAGCGCCCGATGCCGGATCGACTTCGATACCGTCGTCCACCATGCGCAGGGGCTCGGGCAGCCAGCCGGTCTCCGCCAGCAGGCGTTCGGCCTCCTTGGCCATGTCGCCTTTCTTGAGGTGCCCGATCAGATCGGCAGCCCGGTCTCCGGCCCCTTCGCGCACGGCTTCAAGGATACGTGGCTTGGTCACGCGGCCGAGATAATTGCCAACCGTCGGCCGCCAACCCACGGCCACCATGTCGAGGCCGGTCGAACGGGCCAGCCGGTCAGCCTGCGACAGGCGGATGTACAGCCCGTGCTGGCTGACGCCCGTGCCGCTGTAAGGGTTGGGCTTTTCATAGAGCGCGTTGATACCGTAGCTGACGCAATGTGCGAGCAACTCCATGCGCGAACCATCGTCCAGATTGGTCAGCCAATCCCAGAGGGCGGCATCGTCTGCCGGGACATGATCGCCCCAGCGTTCATGCCGGTCTGCGATGGCCTTGGCCGAGGCACTATCGCGCAGATCCTCGGCCTGTGCGGGCAGATCCACTTTTCGGACCTGCGCTTCTAGGCAGCCCGTGCTGGAATGCGGCATGAAGCGATCCATGACCAGCCGGTGGAGCAGTGCCGTCATGGCGACATGCGGGTTCACCGCCACCGCATCCCGCAGCGCCAATGTGCGATGCGCGGTCAGCTCGCTGACCAGACGATCGGGCAGCGGCTTGATGGTGTCGGCCTCGTCTTCCTCCTCGGTTTCGACCGGCTGGCCGCCCAGCGTGATAACCGCACGCATGTGGCTTGCCTCCGGTTCGGCCCGCTGGATCACCTCGCCGGTTTCCGGGTCAACGATCTCAGCCTCCGGTTCCGCAGGCGTTTCGTCCTCGGCGCGAACATAGCCACGCTCAACCAGTAATGCGCCGTCGGCGTCGATGCTGATGAAGACACCCGCCATGCCGATCTGTTCCGGCTCGAAGGTCATCGGACGGCGCTCGAAGGTTTCCAGCGCCTGTTCGATCTCACCGAGGCGGGCGTCGATCTCGTCCGGCAGTTCGTCGGCCTCACCATATTCCGCTTCAAGCCGGTCATATTCGTCACGCAGTGCCTCGCGGGTGGCGCGCTCCTCTTCATTCAGATCGACCGTAGTGCCGACAATCTGGCGAAGGCCATGGTCGTGACCATAGGGAAAGGTGATGGCGACCTCGATCCACTTCCAGCCCTCGGCGGCGATGGCTTCGGCTTCCGCCTTCAGCTTTTCGCCCACCAAACGGTCGAGAAGCACCGGATCTTGCAGCCAGCCACCATCGTCCTGCTGGAAAAGATCACGCAGGACGCAACCGCCAGCCTCTTCATAGGCGGCAATACCGACAAACACTGCCCGTTTGTCGGCGGCGCGGACCGTGGTTTCGGTCAGCAAGCGCCGGATGTGGTATGGTTCTTTCTGCCAGCCATCCTTGATCGCTTCCCAGACATGCTCCTGCCGGGGATGGTCAGAACTGACGCTGAAGGCCATGAGCTGCTCCAGCGTCATGCCGTCCTCGGCATAGACGTCGAGCAATGCCGGGGAGACGGAAACCAGACGCAGGCGCTGCTTCACCACCTTGGCGTCCACGAAGAAGACAGCGGCGATGGCTTCCTCGGTCATGCCCTTGTCGCGCATGGCCTGGAAGGCGCGGAACTGGTCGAGCGGATGCAGCGGTGCGCGCTCGATATTCTCGGCGAGCGAAACCTCGTCGATCAGCACATCGGCGCTGGCCTCCGAAACCACGCACGGAACCGGCGCGACCTTGGCGAGGCGCTTCTGCTTGACCAGCAGTTCGAGCGCGCGGAAACGGCGACCGCCGGCAGGCACCTCGAACATGCCGGTTTCCTTGCCATCGGCATCCACGACCGGGCGGACATGCAGGGACTGGATCAGGCCGCGACGAGCGATGGACTCGGCCAGTTCCTCGACCGAGATCCCGGCTTTGACTCGCCGGACGTTGGACTGGCTGAGAACCAGCTTGTTGAAGGGAATGTCGCGCGAGGACGACAGGGTGATTTTCTGAACGGCAGTGGCCATGTCAGTTACTCCATGACGGACGCCGGTGAGCCTCTCTCTCCGGCTATCAGCCCGTCACGAAGCGAAGCGCCGCCCTCTTCCTCTGAAGAGAGCGACGCCAGCCGCAGAACCTGAAACCCGGAAATCAGGCGCTCCGGTTTTCTGTATCGACGGATGTACGGGAAAAGCTGGCGCCGACGCGGTAGAGCAGACGCTCAGCGGCGCGGATGCTGCCGGTCTCACGGGCGGCCTCGGCCCAGACCGAGATCGGGAAATCCCCGGTGAACAGCAGATCGCGCTCAATCCCCATGCCGAAGGGCAGCCGGACTGACTGCATCTCGCCAAGGCTCCACGACCCCAGTTCGGGATAGCCGAGATCGGCCAGGCCAAACATGATGTCGCCATCCTCATCCAGGTCGGTGGCGAGCCAGACGCCCTCGCCGAAGGGGTTGAAAAACTTCACGACCGGGATGTGATCCTGATCGCGCTGACGACCATTCGCCAGCAGGCGGTCGCGCTGTGTGCCGGTCAGAAGGATCATGCCGCAGCCCTCCGGTCGGTTTCGGTTACGCTGGCATCCGGCTCCACGGTGTCCTCAGCCGGCAGATGCGACAGCAGCCAGTCCGCCGCCTTGCTGGCCTGCGAGGCCGCGCGGACGATGGCGCGGGAATCCTCGCGCATGACCTCCAGCCACGACCCGATATAGTCGGCATGGCGCACGGTCGGCACGATCCCGAGCGCGGCGCAGCTGAAAGCCGCGGTCTGCTCGGCGATCATTTCCTCGAAGGCGTATTTCTTCGAGCCGAACGAGCCGGTCAGATCGCGGTTGAGACGGCTGTGATGGCCGCTGGCGTGCCCCAACTCGTGGAGCGCCGTCCTGTGCCAGTTGATCGGCTCGAAATAGGCTTGTGGAGGCGGCACCTGCACATAGTCGAGCGACGGCATATAGAAGGCACGATTGCCACCAATGCGGAAGTCGATGCCGGTGGCCCGGATCAGCGCCTCGACCCGAGGTTCGATCAGGCCCGGCGGCGGTGGCGGAGCGACTGCCGTGATGTCATCGGGCAGGCCATCGCATTGCGCGGCATTGAAGACCGTGAACCGCTTCAGGAACGGTATGGCATGAGCATCCTCTCCCGTCTCGCGGGCACGGCGCTTCTCGTCCTCGGGGGTGAAACGATCTGCGTACACGACGGTGGTGCCACGTTCGCCCTTCCTGACATTGCCGCCAAGCGAAAGGGCCTGGCGGAAAGTCAGCCACGACTGACCGGGGAAACCATGCTGGATAACAGCCCCCCAGAGTATGAGAATATTGATGCCTGAATAGGACCGGCCGGTTGAAGCATTTCTCGGCAGGCCCAGCGGGGCGGTATCGGGCGACGCACCCCAGGGCTGAACCCAGGGCAGACGCCCTTGCTCCAGCTCGGCGATGATCTTGTTGGTGATGTCGTCGTAAAGGTTACTGCGCGCGCCACCGTCTACGGGGCTGCGATCTTGTCTGGCCATCGGGATGATCTCCGCGACGGGCGCCGGAAGCCTCTCTTCCAGCCCCAACCCGTCACGGAAAACCCGTCCGCACTCTCACTCTGAAGGGGGCGTTGCGGGGTCTCCCCGCTGATAGGGGTGCGTCGGCAACGCCAGTGCCGACCAGGGGGAAGGCGTTCCCCCACCATGGCTTGATGCAGCGACCTGCTGCACAACTCATTTCAGCCGGAGCTTTTGCCAACCTTGGTCATCGGCGCCGACGACCACAGCGTCCGCAGGGTGGCAAAAGCACTATGGGCAATAGCCTCGGCCAGTTCATCCCCACCATCGACCATCAGGCGGCATACCGCGTCGATACGATCCTGAACTGAGGGGTGAGTATCTGACGCCTCCCAACTGTCTTTCGCCAGCAGGGTGAGGGCGAACAGGGCGAAATATATTGCCATTTCCCGCTTGCGGCGAACAAGGACCGGATCATCGCTGCTTTGATCGGAATAACGCGCGACATGCTCCAGAATGAACAGGGTCGCAAATTCATCGCAGGAGAACTCCTCCCGATGTCGCGCCTCCTGTGTGTCGCCATGGACACTCGCACTCGTGCCTTCCCGCTGGTGCCGAATGTGCCGGACCTCATGCAGCAAGGCCCAGGCCACCGCAATGATGGACAGTTCCGAGGCTGCCCGGCCTTGAGAATCTTCGTTCTTGTCCGGCAGTGTGCCGGGTTCGGGAACGCCATCTGGCAAAGGGGCTTCGTCCGATTGATCGTTCTGAATGGCAGCGTCAAATGCCGCGATCAGTTCCTGAAACCGGGTCAGGTCTACCGTAGGGAAGTCTTTGCTCTCCGCGACGGCCCTGTAGCCCTCCCAGGCGGCGAAAGCGCCGATCCAGAAGGATCGCACGACGCGGTGATTGAACCGGATGTAGCGATAGCTGCCGGCGTCCATGATAAGCCGACCATCTTCGTGGTCATCAGGAAGGAGCCGAAACACAAGGTCGAGGTCTTCCCAGAATGAAGAAAGCTCGTCCGCCCGTTCCGGCACGGAACCGATGAACAGTTTTCGGATTGCTTGCTGCACGATTTCATCCTGTCGAACCGCGCTGGTCATGGGATGTCCATCCTTCGTTGTTACCGTCATTGCGGGCCATCATCGTTGTAAGGTCGGGAGATGTGCGAGGACGACCGCGCAGCAGGCTAGCCTCCGCGTATATCGTGGCGAGCCTGACCTTTTCAGCATCGGGGTTCGGCCAGGCTGAGAGGATGCGTTCCGGCGAACTGCCGGCGACCTCGGCGCCAGCAGGGAGGAAGGTCTTCCCTCCACAAAGCCGTTTTTCTGTAGTGCCTGAAAACCGTCAACCCGGTCGACGCATTTCATCTTTCCAGTCTGACGCGCAGACGCCGCGCCCGCTCACGAAAAGCCTCTTCGCCACCTTCGAGGATGTCACAAACTGCTTTCCGAATATCAGCATTTTCAAGCCCCCCAGCTCGATAGGTGATTGGGGGCAAGCCGCCGATCTGATGCGGGCCGACTTCTGCAACGATGATCTGATCCGCGTCCGTATTGATCACGAGGTTCGCATTGTGGGTGACCATTATGACCTGCCGTTTGGACTTCGCGGCTATGAACAGCGAGACGAGTTCGTCGAAGACGGACTTGGGATCGAGGTTTTCCTCGGGCTGATCGATGATGAGCGGACGATCATCGGCATCGTCCAAAGCCAGATAGAGAAGAAGGAGAACGATGCCTCGCGTACCGGGTGAGAGCTTGCGGATATCGATGCTGTCATAGACGATCTCGTAGCAGACTGAGATATGGTCGGTAGCAAAGAGCCAATGGGCAAACTCCTTGAGCCAAGCCCGAAACTCTGCCTGTTGCGTTTGAGCGATCGGGGCGTGCCCGATCAAGTCTCGCAGGTACGTTGAGATAAACGCGGCCATCGCGGCTTGCACATCCGCTGCCGTCCCATGCTCCCAGGCTGGCTTGAGCGCAGTATTGGCCAACTGGATAAGCGATCCACGGCCATTGAACGGGCCGGCCTTTCTGCGGTCGAGAAGTTTCTCTTCCGCAATAGTTCCCCAGGCTTCGACATCAACGATACGGCGCACGGAAAAGCCGAGTTTTTGCAAGGTTCCCGATGAGGCTGCCAGACGGCTCATGAGCGGCGCGTAGAGACTGGCGAGCGCTGTCTGTTCATTGATGATGGCTTCGAACACACGTCCATAAGCCGCATCACGTTCGGTTTGCAGGTCTTTCTTGCGGGTCGCGGCGCCCTGCGCATCAGTGAGACGGGCCTGCAGATTCTGGAGAGCGGTGCTTTCCTGACCTATGCGGAGTGAAAGCGCAGAATATTGATCCCGCACCAGTTTGTCTGCGCTGACCAAGGCTTCGAGCCGTGTCATCTCGGCTTGAAGGACGTTGAGGGTGAGCGTGGAAAGATCGGCGCTTTCGGCAATGGGTGGCGTGGGAATTCCCGGCGGCAGGGGAGGACCATTGAGAGCGGCAATCTGCTGATCGGCCCATGTGACGTAGCCCGCCAGACTCTTATCGACATCGCCTTTATAGACCAGCAGAAATTCGTCCCACTGCTGGTCGTTCATATGGCCTTGCTGATGGCGTTCCCTGGCTTGGCGCAACAATTCAGGCGCCTTGGTTGCGCGGGTGCTTTTCACCTCATCCTGCAGGGCGAGGAAGGTCCGCCGCTGATTGCCGAACCCTTGGATCTTGCCGCGAACGGCCTGCACCGCCTGACTGAGTTGCGTGTGCCGTTGTGCCTGAGCTTCGGTGCCCTTGACGACGAGTTTGGCGAGATCTTCGTTGTAGCTTTTGATCAGGCCGGTTTTCTGGGTCACCTGCGCAGTCAGAGTCGCGACAGAACTTTCCTTTTCCAGTTCCGTGGCGATGCGATCGGAAATGTCGGCAATAGCTTCGGCTTCTCGCTCACGGGCTTGCTGGAAACGACTTGTGCTATGGCTGCGCAACTCGGCGAAGTCGATCGCACCGTCCCGCTGATCGTCGGAGTGGGATTCGAAAATCACCCGTTCGATCTCGGCGATGAGACCGTCCGAGAAGCCGCCGGAAGAGCAGAGCTCTTCCACGAATTGCTGCGACAGATATCGGGCGCGCGGAAAGGACAGATGATTGTTGGCGTCCCGACCATCGAGCGCGCGCGCGATAGTGGCGCCACCGCCCCAGGTCAACGTGGCTGTCGCGTCGCCGACCAGTTTGCGGGCGCGGACAAGGAAGGAGGGACTAGCATTCTCGCTGGCGCTCCATCCAGATGGCGTGATGGCATCACATCCAGCAGCAATCATATCGGCGAGTGCCGTTTTTCCGGAGCCACGGGCACCGATGATAGCCACCAAGCCGGGGTTTAGCGGGATTTCGGGAGTCGCAGCCCAATCTGCATCAGCAATGGAGATGTGCGAAATGACCTGCGAGGGCATAGCGGTTCGCGGCGGTTCGGTTCCGACGTAAGCGCGTCCTTCCGGATCGATGCAGGCTTGGCGCAGTGCATCGAACTCGAGACCGCCCTTGATCCAAGAGAAGCGCTCTTCAACCGGCTGTCCGACGGTTTTCTGGTCATGTGCGTCGCTGCCGTGCAGACATGGCTTACAACCGTCATAGTCCTCGCGCAGTTTCTCAACACTGACGCCCCTCTTGCCGAACCAGAATTCACGCTGCGCGGGGCTGCTTGAGAAGATGATGTGGGCGAATCGCTCGATCTCCTGGCGCATCGTCGCATCGGCCGCCTGCCGTAGCCCGGAAGTTCCGTCGCCCGCAGCGCCGGCCACTGCGACCAGAATGTTGGCCCTCGCCCAGTCGCTATCTCGTAGCACCTGGCGCAGTTGAGCGAAGTTGACCTTAAACTGCGTGGCACCATGGCGCAGAGCCGCGCCATCGTCGATGATGGCGGAGTCGGCGCGCTTGCCAAGGGCAATCAGATCGTTGCGAGTGCAGTTATAGGTGTCTCCGTGCGCCTGGAACTGCAATCGCTGGAGAATGCGATGCAGCTCGGCCAAATGACTGGAATCGTCCGGACTGACCAGTAGGTGCACATTGACGAAGCCGGTCTTGGCGGCGATGTCGAGCCGTAGCTCGACATTTGGAAAAATGAGCTGGACATCGGGCAAGCGCCCGGCTTGCTTGCGTCGCAAGACCTCCTCATAGGTGTCTGTGACATAGTAGTCGGTGACAGCTATCGCACCGATCGCGGGCGAGCAGCTTTCCAGCGACGTAATGTAAGCCTCCCAGGGATCGCCACCGCCGAACTGGTTGTTCAGGATTGTCCCCGGTGCATGGATGTGCGGCTCCCAACGCCGCCACTGCGAACCTCTGCCGATCATTGCCCCTCCGCGTGTGTCGGCAGAAATAGATGGTCTATGCTCTGTCCGAATTTATGTGATCTAAAAGATGTTTAGCATTCACAAGTTGTTTTATAACAACTCTTTCCATGAAGCTTGCTGCTATTCCTCGTCGAGATTTTCGAAAGCCTCAAAAATTGCGCGCGATCGCCGGGGCAGGAAGGCTCCAAGTTCATCCGTGTCGAGCGCGTACTTCCGGAGGTGAAAGGTGCCCGGCACTTCACGCATCTCGAAAAAGCGCACGGGACGGCCCCGGTTTGCCAGGGCCTGAACGACTGTAAATTTGACGGAGGATTTGCAGCGAATGCCAAAGACGACTTCTTCGAGTTCCAGCGGTGAATCCTGTGCGCCGCGTTTACCGATCAGACGCCATTCCCGCTCATAACGCCAACTCGCAGCCTTGCGGAGCAGGACGGCTTCGTCGACGCGCTGTCGTGCGGCGCTGTCGTTCTCCATCATGGCCACATCGCTGGCCAGCACCTTTCGGCTGCCTCCATAGCGGATCTTATTGAGGTCGGCTTCCGCCCCGGCGGGAACAGAGTAGCCAGCACAAATCCCGTTATGCTGATCGCCATAGTGGCTCCACATCAACGGGCATGTGGCGCGGACTCCGAACGAAACGATGCCACGGTCGTAGCGGCGAAGCAGTTCGTCTTCGAGATACTGACGCAGCAGCGATTGCAGGGGATCGGCGATCTCATAGCTCGGATCGGTTGCGTGATAGCGGATTTCGTCAAGCAGCCGAGCGGCATCCTTCTGGCTATGCCGCGCGATATGCTCGATGGTTTTGGGGCCGCGATATTTGAGGGATCTTGCCGCAGCCTGCATCTCGGCGAGGACACGCTGCTCACGCAGACGGCTTAGAACCTGCTCAAGCTGATCGTTGGGGAGGTTTGCATCGAGAGTAGGACGGCAATCGAGTGGGTCGTTGAAGTCACCAGGGTCTGAAAAGTACAACTCGTCCGCGACTAGCATGTCCAGCAGGCGATGGCTGAAACCGCGATATTTATACAGTAGTCGCGGCAGTTTGTTCACATCAGCCATATCGCCCAGCTCCTCAATTTTTTCTTTTCGCTCTATAGATTTATGAGATTTTCGCTGAGTTTCGATAAACATTTCTCCGCAAATGCCGCGGGTAGATCGTTTACCTATCTGCGAGTCGGGTCGCCGCGAAGAAGTATTTACCTGAGCGACTTTGGATTGGGCGATCGAGAAGCTGCATGCCTTTGCATATCGAAAGGCGACAGGAAAGGACCATGCCCCTTCTCCAACGATCCATCCCTTTTCTACGCCACGGCATCCGATTCACCGCACACGGCTGCTCAAGACCTTCCCTGCGATGACATTCCGCGTTTCCATTGTCCCAGCCCCTTTCCGGGCATGGGATATTGGAGACGATGGCGGTCAAGCGGAACAGGATCAATATCGAGGTTACACCCTCGACCGGACCGGAAACGGACCGGCACGATCCTGCGCGCAAAGATGCTGCCCTGATGTCGCTGGCTCGCCTGATTGGTCGCCAGATCGCCCGCGAGCATTTTGAACGCAAGCTGGCAGCCGAGCGTAAAGCTCAACACCACCTTCGTAGCTGACCCGCAAATCCCCTTGCGTTTACACGTATAACACGTATTATATCAGCAGACCTGATTTTCTGGAGTCTGCGATGCCAACCACAACCTCCCTCGAATTCCAGCGCAAGTTCGGACAGTATCTGAACGAGTCTCACCGTGAGCCAGTAGAGATCACGCGGCATGGCCGGCGCGAGTTTGTGCTGATGTCAGCCGCGCAATATGACGAATTACTGTCAGCGGCGCAGCGCAGTGGCAAGGCCGTCGAAACCACCTCCGAACCTGAACGGAATTGAGATACCCCCTGACACGGAGCTTGAAAGGACTGCCAATATGACCCGCGTTGCGCTCTATGCCCGCTATTCGTCCGACAATCAGCGCGAGGCGTCGATTGAAGACCAACTGCGCATCTGCCGCGAGCAGGCGAAGCGCGAGAAGTGGAAGATCGTCGGCACCTACAAGGATGCAGGCATCTCTGGCGCAAGCATGATCCTGCGGCCTGGCATCCAGGCGCTTCTGCAGGATGCACAGGCGGGACAGTTCGACATCGTGCTGGCCGAGGCGCTGGATCGTATCAGCCGTGACCAGGCCGACGTCGCCACCTTCTATAAGCACCTCAAATTCGCAGGCGTTCCGATTGTCACGCTATCGGAAGGTGAGATCAGCGAACTGCATGTCGGCCTCAAGGGCACGATGAACGCGCTGTTTCTCAAAGACCTTGCCGCCAAGACGCATCGTGGCATCCGTGGCCGCGTCGAGGAAGGCAAATCAGGCGGCGGGCTCTGCTTCGGCTACAACGTCATCAAGCAACTGGATTCCCGTGGCGACCCCATTCGTGGCGATCGTGAGATCAATGAAGCCGAGGCCAATGTCGTGCGACGGATTTTCCGCGAGTTTGCCGCCGGCGTCGGTCCGCGCACGATCGCCCGCACCTTGAACGAGGAAGGCGTCCCAGGCCCAGCCGGCAAGCTCTGGAACGACACGACCATCCGCGGCCATGTAAAGCGCGGCACGGGACTGGTGAACAATGAACTCTACATCGGCCGTCTGATCTGGAACCGTCTCCGCTACATCAAAGACCCATCGACGGGAAAGCGCGTCTCACGCCTGAATCCGGAATCGGAATGGATCATCAAGGACGTGCCCGAGCTACGCATCGTCGATGATGAACTGTGGCAATCCGTCCGCGCTCGACAAGGCGAGATCGCCGAGAAATACGCCAATGTCACAGAGGCTGTGCGCAAACATCACAAGAAGAACCGACTGAACGGCACACGTCGGCCGAAGTCACTTCTGTCAGGGCTGGTCTTTTGCGGCTGCTGTGGAGGCCCCTACTCACTTCGCGGCGCTGATCGCTTCGCTTGCTCGAACCACATTAGCAAGGGCGCTTGCAGCAATAGCCGCACCATCCCCCGTGAGGAGTTGGAAGCTCGCGTGCTGTCCGGCCTGAAAGACAGGATGATGGCCCCCGAGATCGTTGAGGAGGCGATGCGCGCCTATGCAGAGGAGACCAATCGGCTCAACCGGGAACGCCGCTCCAGCGGCCACGCCTGGAAAGCAGAGCTGGTAAAGATAGAAAAGCAGATCCGCGGCCTCATCGAGGCGATCAAGGCTGGCATGTTCCACGAGAGCATGAAGGCCGAGATGGACACGCTGGAGGCTCGTAAGGTCGAGCTGACTGAGCTTCTGGCCGAAGCGCCTCAGGACACGCCGGACATCCTGCCAAGCGCCTCGGCGATCTATGCGAAGAAAATTGCATCGCTCACAAAGGCGCTGAACAAGAAGGAAGAGCGGCAGGAAGCGGCCGACAATCTGCGTGGCCTTATCGAGCGGATTTCGCTCACTCCCGGCCCAGAACGCGGCGAAATTTACGCAACGCTACATGGCGAGTTGGGCACGATCCTCAACTGGACCGAGCAGCAAGTCATTGGAAAGACTAGAAAAACAACAAAACCCGCAGCGGATGCTACGGGTTTGTCGTTATCAGTGGTTGCGGGAGCAGGATTTGAACCTGCGGCCTTCAGGTTATGAGCCTGACGAGCTACCGGGCTGCTCCACCCCGCGTCCTCGAGATAAACTGCAGCGCAGTTTATCCTTCTTTAGCGTAAATCCGTATGGGATTTATCGCGTCGAGCATAAACGGCTAGGTTTATGCGTTGTTTCGAGGCAAATCTCTTTGGGATCTGCCTCCTGCGAGGGGCACAGATTGATGTTCGCCCCTATTATTTCCGGTATTCGCCAAAGCGAAAGGCCGCTTTATGCGGCCTTTTTACTGGCCGTTTGGCCTTGCTGTTGAGAGAAGATTGTTGTTGCGTTTCGCAGACCTGGCAGCGACCTACTCTCCCGCGTCTTGAGACGAAGTACCATTGGCGCAGGGGCGTTTCACGGCCGTGTTCGGAAAGGGAACGGGTGCAGCCACCCCGCAATGACCACCAGGTCAGCGAAGCGCAACAAATGAGAAGCTGGTACAGGCTGAGCCTGTTTGATTGTTTTGAACACGTTTTGGGCTTTGCTCAAGGCACGATCGGCTGCAAGCCGCAAGGCCAGAGGCCGTCGCGTCTGATGACGCGGCCCGTCCGGAGCGAAGCGGCAAGGCCGCGACAGCGCCAGGACAAAAGATGGCATCATGTTCATCTTCGATGAACATGAGCAATGGGAACGAAGAAGTTCGATCGAGCGATTAGTACCGGTAAGCTTCATGCATTGCTGCACTTCCACACCCGGCCTATCAACGTGGTCGTCTTCCACGGCTCTGATAGGGAATACTCGTTTTCAGGGGGGTTTCCCGCTTAGATGCCTTCAGCGGTTATCCCGTCCATATATAGCTACCCTGCTATGCCGTTGGCACGACAACAGGTCCACCAGAGATATGTCCTTCCCGGTCCTCTGGTACTAGCGACAGATCCTGTCAATATTCCTACACCCACGGCAGATAGGGACCGAACTGTCTCACGA
>JAEXHR010000011.1 GCA_023449855.1 Pseudomonadota bacterium
GCTACGCTCCATCCGGGCTACGATTGCTCCGGATCAGCCGGCGATCTTCGCTTCGATCGCCTTCAGCGCGTCATCAGCCTTGCTGCCATCGGGACCACCGGCCTGTGCCATGTCGGGCCGGCCGCCGCCGCCCTTGCCGCCAAGGGCTTCGGAGGCGATCTTGACGAGATCGACGGCGCTGAAGCGCTTGGTCAGATCCTCGGTGACGCCGACCACGACGCCGGCCTTGCCGTCCTCGCCGACATTGATGATCGCGACCACGCCGGAGCCGAGCTGCTTCTTGCCGGCGTCGGCGAGGCTCTTGAGATCCTTCATCTCGATGCCCGATACACTCTTCGCCATCAGCTTGGTGCCGCCGACATCGCGGACGTCGCTGGCGCCTCCGCCCGCCGCAGCACCACCGCTGCCGCCGCCCATGGCGATGGTTTTCTTGGCTTCAGAGAGTTCGCGTTCGAGCTTCTTGCGCTCGTCCATCAACGCGGCGATGCGTGCCGGCATGTCGGCGAGCGTGGTGCGTAGCTCGTCGGCCGCGGATTTCGCCAGCGCCATCGTCTCATTGGCATGATGGCGCGCCTGGGTGCCGGTGAGCGCCTCGATACGACGCACGCCGGACGAGACCGCGCTTTCCGACGTCACCGAAATCATGCCGATATCGCCGGTGCGCTTCACATGGGTTCCGCCGCAGAGTTCGACCGACCAGCCAAGCGCATTGCTGCCCGAGTCGCGCGGCATCTTGCCCATGGAGACGACGCGAACTTCGTCGCCATATTTTTCGCCGAACAGCGCGCGGGCCCCGGCCTCGCGGGCATCGTCCACTGCCATCAGGCGCGTGGTCACTTCGTCGTTTTCGAGCACGACATTGTTGGCAATGTCTTCGACCTGACGCAATTCTTCAGCCGTAATCGGCTTCTGATGCACGAAATCGAAGCGCAGGCGCTTGTCGTCCACCGACGACCCCTTCTGTGCGATGTGATCGCCGAGCACCTGGCGCAGCGCTTCATGCAGCAGATGCGTTGCCGAATGATTGGCGCGGATCGCCGAACGACGGCCGTGATCGACATCGAGCGCGAGTGCGGTGCCGAGCTTGAGTTCGCCGCTCTCGACGGTGCCGAGATGCACGAACAGATCGCCGGCGCGTTTTTGGGTGTCTGTAACGCGGAAGCTGACGCCCTCCCCCGTCAGCACGCCGAGATCGCCGACCTGACCGCCGGACTCCGCATAGAACGGGGTCTGGTTGAGCACGATAGCGCCGGTCTCGCCGGCCTTCAGGCTCTCGACCTCGTTGCCGTCCCTGACCAGCGCAGTGACAGCGCCTTCAGCGCTCTCGGTCTCATAGCCGAGGAATTCAGTTGCCCCGAGCTTTTCGCGCAGGCCGAACCACACGGTCTCGGTCGCCGCTTCACCCGAGCCTGACCACGAGGCGCGCGCCTTCTGCTTCTGCCGCTCCATCGCATCGGTGAAGGATGCGAGATCGACGGAAATGCCGCGGTTGCGCAGCGCGTCCTGCGTCAGATCGAGCGGGAAGCCGAAGGTGTCATACAGCGTGAAGGCGGTCTCGCCGTCGAACATATCACCCTTCTTGAGCGACGCGCTCTTGTCGTCGAGGATCGCGAGGCCGCGATCAAGCGTCTTGCGGAAGCGCGTCTCTTCGAGGCGCAGCGTCTCTTCGATCAGCGAACGTGCACGCTGCAGCTCCGGATAGGCTTCGCCCATCTCGCGCACGAGCACCGGCACCAGCTTCCACATCAAGGGCTCGCGCGCGCCGAGCAACTGGCCGTGGCGCATGGCGCGGCGCATGATGCGGCGGAGCACATAGCCTCGGCCTTCATTCGATGGCAGCACGCCATCGGCAATCAGGAACGACGAAGCGCGCAGATGATCGGCGATCACGCGCAGCGAGGCCTTCATCGGACCATGCGGGTCGGCGCCGGTGAGATCGGCGATGGCCCGGATCAGCGCGACGAACAGGTCGATGTCGTAATTGTCGTGCTTGCCCTGCAGCACCGCAGCGATGCGCTCGAGGCCCATGCCGGTGTCGATTGAGGGCTTCGGCAGCGCGAGGCGGTTGCCCGGTGCGATCTGCTCGAACTGCATGAAGACGAGATTCCAGATCTCGATGAAACGGTCGCCATCTTCATCGGGCGAGCCGGGAGGACCGCCGGGAATCTTGTCGCCATGGTCGAAGAAGATTTCCGAACACGGACCGCACGGGCCGGTGTCGCCCATCTGCCAGAAATTGTCCGAGGTCGGGATGCGGATGATCTTCGACTCGGAAAGGCCGGCGACCTTCTTCCACAAACCAAAGGCTTCGTCGTCTTCCGAATAGACGGTGACGAGCAGCTTGTCCTTCGGCAGCCCGTATTCCTTGGTGATCAGGTTCCAGGCGAGCTCGATGGCGCGTTCCTTGAAGTAGTCGCCGAACGAGAAGTTGCCGAGCATCTCGAAGAAGGTGTGGTGGCGCGCGGTGTAGCCGACATTGTCGAGGTCGTTATGCTTACCGCCGGCGCGGACGCATTTCTGCGATGTCGTGGCGGTCGAATAGGGCCGCTTTTCGACGCCGGTAAAAACGTTCTTGAACTGCACCATGCCGGCATTGGTGAACATCAGCGTGGGGTCGTTGCGGGGCACCAGCGGCGACGACGACACGATCTCGTGGCCGTTCTTGGCGAAGTAATTCAGAAATGCCGACCTGATCTCGTTAACGCCGCTCATACCCGTCCAATCGCGCTCAAAAAGCGGCCACGGCAAATCCCGCGGCCTGCAGCCACAACCGGTAGCTTTTAGACCGGGGGCCCCGCGCCTGTCCAGAAACTGTGCAGGCAGATCATGGGGTTGCCGCGTTCGCAAAGGGCTGGTGACAGATGCTGCAACCGCGTTGACAGTTACAGGGAACGTGTGGTCTTTTGCCGGCGTTGAACGACGTCACGTCGGGAGAGACCGGTCCCACCGTTTTCGGGATCGGCGCCGAAGGAGCAACCGCCCCGGAAACTCTCAGGCAAAAGGACCGCGTGACGGACTAAGCATCTGGAAAGAGGCGCTGCGGAGTATCCGCGAGCGTCCGCCGACGGGATAATACTCTCAGGCACAGCGACAGATGGGGCTTTCGGCGACATCTCCGGGAATCGGCCCGGGGAACCGCGAGGGCTCCATGCGATGCTTGCAAGCGACAAAACCTCAATTTTGAAACAAACGCCGCTCCACGCGCTGCATGTTGCGCGCGGTGGCAAGATGGTGCCGTTCGCCGGCTATGACATGCCGGTGCAATACGCCACCGGCGTCCTGAAGGAACATCTCCATACCCGCACGGCCGCCGGCCTGTTCGATGTGTCCCATATGGGCCAGATCGTGCTGCGGGCGAAATCCGGCAAGGTCGAGGACGCCGCGCTGGCGCTCGAAAAGCTGGTACCGATGGACATTCTGGCGCTCGCGCCCGGCCGCCAGCGCTACGCCCAGTTTACCAATGAGAGCGGCGGCATTCTCGACGATCTGATGGTGGCGAATTTCGGCGACCACCTGTTCCTGGTGGTGAACGCCGCCTGCAAGGACGAGGACGAGGCACATCTGCGTCAGCATCTGTCCGATACCTGCAGCATCGAACCCCTCGCTGACCGCGCGCTGATTGCGCTGCAGGGCCCCAAGGCAGCCGATGTGCTCGCCAAATTCTGCCCGGAAGCGCCGGACATGAAGTTCATGGATGCCGGTCCGCATCAGGTGCAAATATCCAATCAATCCGTCGCCTGCTTCGTCTCTCGCTCGGGCTACACGGGCGAAGATGGCTACGAAATCTCGATCCCGAACGATCACGCCGAGACGCTCACGTCTGCCCTGCTCGATCATCCCGATGTGCTGCCGATCGGCCTTGGCGCCCGCGACAGCCTGCGTCTGGAAGCCGGCATGTGCCTCTACGGTCATGACATCGACACGACGACAACACCCGTCGAAGGCAATCTGATCTGGTCGATCCAGAAGAGCCGCCGCACCGGCGGCGCGCGCGCCGGCGGGTTCTTCGGCAGCGACACGATTCTCGCTCAGCTCGATGGCGGCGCATCGCGCCAGCGCGTGGGACTGAAGCCCGAGGGCCGCGCCCCGGTGCGCGAGGGTGTGCAACTGTTTGCGGACGCGACCTCTGCCGATCCCGTCGGCACCGTCACCTCCGGCGGTTTCGGCCCCAGCATCTCGGCGCCGATTGCCATGGGCTACCTGCCCAAATCGCTCGCCAAAGATGGAACTACGGTGTTTGCCGAATTGCGCGGGCAACGTTTGCCGATGACCGTCGCCCCCATGCCTTTCGTCCCGAACAACTACAAGCGTTGAGGAACTGACCCATGACGACCCTCTACACCGAAGACCACGAATGGCTCGCGATCGATGGCGACATCGTCACCGTCGGCATCACTGATTTCGCACAGTCGCAGCTCGGCGATGTGGTCTTCGTCGAACTGCCCAAAGTGGGCCGCGCCTTGAAGAAGGCCGAGGCCGCCGCTGTGGTGGAATCGGTGAAGGCCGCTTCCGATGTCTATGCGCCGATCTCCGGTGAGGTGGTCGAGATCAATGACGGCCTCGCCGCCGAGCCGGCGCTGGTGAACAGCGATGCCGAGAGCAAGGCCTGGTTCTTCAAGCTGAAGCTCGCCGACAAGAGCGAACTCGACGGCTTGATGGATGCCGAGGCCTACAAAGCGCATAGCGCCTGAGGACGTATCATGACCGTGAAGACCTCCGCCGACGTCGCCACCGATTTCGTCCGCCGCCATCTCGGCCCCTCGCCCGCTGACATCCAGGCGATGCTGGGGACGGTCAGCGCCAAGAGTCTCTCCGGCCTGATGAGCGAGACGCTGCCGGGCTCGATCCGCCAGAAGGCGCCGCTCGATACCGGCCGCGCACTCAGCGAGACCGAAGCGCTGGCGCATATGACGGAGCTGGCCAAGGGCAATCAGGTCTTCACCTCGCTCATTGGCCAAGGCTATCACGGCACCGTGCTGCCGACGGTGCTCCAACGCAACATCCTGGAAAACCCGGCCTGGTACACCGCCTATACGCCGTATCAGCCGGAGATCAGCCAGGGACGTCTGGAAGCTTTGTTCAACTTCCAGACCATGATCTGCGATCTCACCGGTCTCGACGTTGCCAACGCATCACTGCTCGATGAAGGCACCGCTGCCGCGGAAGCGATGGCGCTGGCCGAGCGCGCGTCGTCCGTGCAGACCAAAACCTTCTTCGTCGATCACGAAGTGCATCCGCAGACGCTGGCCGTGCTGCGCACCCGCGCCGAGCCGCTCGGCTGGTCGTTGCAGGTCGGCAATCCGCTCACCGATCTCGACAAGGCCGATGTTTTCGGCGCGCTGCTGCAATATCCCGGCACGACCGGCGTGGTGCGCGATCTCAAACCGGCGATTGCCGCGCTTAAAGCCAGGGGCGGCCTCGCCGTCGTCGCTGCCGATCTGCTGGCGCTGACGCTGCTGGCCTCGCCCGGCGATCTCGGCGCTGACATCGCCGTCGGCTCGGCGCAGCGCTTCGGCGTGCCGATGGGCTATGGCGGTCCGCATGCCGGCTACATGTCGGTGCGCGACGCGATCAAGCGTTCGATCCCCGGCCGCCTCGTCGGCCTGTCCATCGATTCGCGCGGCGAGCCCGCCTATCGACTGGCGCTGCAAACCCGCGAACAGCATATCCGCCGCGAAAAGGCGACCTCGAACATCTGCACCGCGCAGGTGCTGCTCGCCGTCATCGCCTCGATGTATGCGGTCTATCACGGCCCCGAAGGCCTCAAGCATATCGCCCGCACCACCCATCGCCGGGCGCTGACGCTGGCGGCGGGCCTGAAGCAGATCGGCTTCGCACCCGTGAGCGAGGTGTTCTTCGACACCATCACGATCAAGGTCGGCGACAAGCAGGCCGGCATCATCGCCGCCGCACAGGCCGAGAAGATCAACCTTCATATTGGTAACGGCACCATCGGCATCGCGCTCGATGAGACCACGACGCCGGAGACCGTGGAAGCCATCTGGCGCGCCTTCGGCGGCAAGCTCGCCTACAGCGATGTCGAACACGGCATCAGCGAAGGCCTGCCCGCATCGCTGAAGCGTTCGTCGCCGTTCATGACGCATCCGGTCTTCCACAGCCATCGCTCGGAAACCGAACTCCTCCGTTACATGCGAAAACTTTCGGACCGCGATCTCGCGCTCGACCGCGCGATGATCCCGCTCGGCTCCTGCACCATGAAGCTGAACGCCACTACCGAGATGATGCCGCTGACCTGGCCCGCCTGGGGCTCGCTGCATCCCTTCGTGCCTGCCGATCAGGCGCAGGGCTATCAGAAGCTCTTCACGACGCTGGAGAAGTGGCTATGCGACATCACCGGCTATGATGCGGTGTCGCTGCAGCCGAATTCCGGCGCGCAGGGCGAATATGCCGGCCTCCTCGCGATCCGCGGCTATCACGCCGCCCGCGGCGATCGTCAGCGCACCATCTGCCTGATCCCGTCATCGGCACACGGCACCAACCCCGCCTCCGCCGCCATGGTCGGCATGAGCGTCGTCGTCGTCGCCTGCGACAAGGACGGCAATGTCGACGTCGAGGATCTGCGCACCAAAGCGGAAAAGCACAGCGCCAATCTCGCCGCGATCATGATCACCTACCCTTCCACCCATGGCGTGTTCGAGGAACAGATCCGCGAGATCTGCGACATCGTCCATGCCCATGGCGGTCAGGTCTATCTCGACGGCGCCAACATGAATGCGCAGGTCGGCCTATCTCGGCCCGGCGAATACGGTGCCGATGTCAGCCATCTCAACCTGCACAAAACCTTCTGCATCCCGCATGGCGGCGGCGGCCCCGGCATGGGCCCGATCGGCGTCAAGGCGCATCTGGCGCCCTACCTGCCCGGTCATCCCGCCACCAATGGCGACGCACCGGTAGGCCCGGTCTCGGCTGCGCCTTACGGCTCGGCGTCGATCCTCACCATCTCCTACATCTACATCCTGATGATGGGCGGTGCCGGCCTCACCACAGCGACTGAAGTGGCGATTCTCAATGCGAACTACATCGCCGCACGGCTCGATGCGCATTTCCCGGTGCTCTATCGCAACCACAACGGCCGCGTAGCGCATGAATGCATCATCGATCCGCGGCCGCTGAAGGCGACGTCTGGCGTCACTGTCGATGACATTGCGAAGCGCCTGATCGACTACGGCTTCCATGCGCCGACCATGAGCTTCCCTGTTGCGGGCACGCTGATGATCGAGCCGACGGAGTCTGAATCGAAGGCCGAGCTGGATCGCTTCTGCGATGCGATGATCGCGATCCGCAAGGAAATCGCCGAGGTTGAAGGCGGCCGCTTCAAGATCGAGGCCTCGCCGCTGCGTCATGCGCCGCATACGGTGCATGATATCGCCGACGACAACTGGACGCGCGCCTACACGCGCGCCGAAGGCTGCTTCCCTGCCGGCACGTCGCGCACCGACAAATACTGGTGCCCGGTCGGCCGCGTGGACAATGTTTATGGCGACCGCAACCTGGTGTGCTCGTGTCCGCCGATGGAGGACTACGCGCTGGCGGCGGAGTAACGAGCTCCGTCACCTGTAGCCCGGATGGAGCAAAGCGCAATCCGGGAACCGGCGTTTCAACTATGTCTGCTGTCCCCGGGTTACGCTACGCTCCACCCGGGCTACGTCCTTATGCCGCCAGCGACGTCTCCACCAGTTTCACCCAGTAGGACGAGCCGTAGACAATGGCGTCGTCGTTGAAGTTGTAGGCGGGGTGATGCAGGCCGGCGCTGTCGCCATTGCCCATGAAGATGAAGGCACCAGGACGCGCCTCGAGCATATAGGCAAAGTCCTCGGCGCCCATCACCGGCTCCATGTCGGTGGCGACATTGGCTGCACCGCCGACTTCGCCGGCGATCTTCGCTGCCAGCCTGGTTTCCTCGGGATGATTGACCACGACGGGATAACCGCGGTCGTAGTTCAACGTGATCCGGGCGCCGGTCTGCAGCGCGACGCCGGCGCAAACCTCGTTCATGCGTTTCTCGACGAGATCGCGGACCTCCTTGCGGAGCGTGCGCACCGTGCCGCGCAGTTCGGCCGCGGCCGGGATGACGTTGCTCGCATGGCCCGCGTGAAACTCGCAAATGGAGATAACGGCGGAATCGAGCGGGCTGACTGTGCGCGAGACGATCGACTGGAACGCCACGATGAGTTGCGAGCCTGCCATCACCGGATCGATGGTCTTGTGCGGATAGGCCGCGTGACCGCCGACGCCTTCGATGGTGATGCCGATGCGATCCATGGCTGCCATGATCGGGCCGGTACGCATGGAGAAGGACCCGATCGGCATGCCCGGATTGTTGTGCATGCCATAGACCTTCTGGATGCCGAAGCGATCCATCAGCCCGTCCTTGATCATGGCATCGGCACCGGCGCCGCCTTCTTCAGCAGGCTGGAAGATCACTACCGCATCGCCCGCAAAGTTGCGGGTCTCGGCGAGATATTGCGCGGCGCCGAGCAGCATCGAGGTGTGGCCGTCATGACCGCAGGCATGCATCTTGCCTGGGGTCTTCGAGGCGTAAGGCAGGTTGGTCTGCTCCTCGATCGGCAGCGCGTCCATGTCGGCGCGCAGGCCGATGACGGAGCCTGTACCCTTCTTGCCCTTGATCACGCCGACCACGCCGGTGCGGCCCATACCCTCCACGACCTCGTCGCAACCGAAGGCCTTCAGCTTCTCGGCCACGAAGGCCGCGGTGCGGTGCACATCGTAGAGCAGCTCCGGATGCTGGTGCAAATCGCGGCGCCAGGCCGTGATCTCGGGCTGCAATTCGGCGATGCGGTCAATGATCGACATAGTTGGGCTCGCTGGCAATGAAATCTGCTGGCATCAGCCTAGCATGCGACGTGCCAACTGCCCAAGCCGCCATGCCGTCCCCTCCATGCGATGGTCGTCTGTACATCGCAGCCCCCGGCCGCTAAGGCGTCATAATACGGCAATGAACCGTGACGATGGCAGGGAACGATGACGCGGCTCGAGGGCGATTTTGATTACATCGTGGTTGGTGCGGGCACCGCAGGTTGCATTGTCGCCAACCGTCTGTCGGCCGATCCGCGCAAGCGCGTGCTGCTGCTGGAAGCCGGCGGGAAAGACAACTGGATCTGGTTTCACATTCCGGTCGGCTATCTCTTCGCCATCGGCAATCCCCGCTCCGACTGGATGTTTCGCACCGAACCGGAGCCCGGCCTCAATGGCCGTTCCCTGGCCTATCCCCGCGGCAAGGTGATCGGCGGGTCATCCGCCATCAATGCGATGATCTCCATGCGCGGCCAGGCCGCCGACTACGACCACTGGCGCCAGCTCGGCCTCGCCGGCTGGGGCTATGACGACGTGCTGCCATCCTTCCTCAAGCTCGAAGATCACTTTCTCGGCAAGAGCGAGCATCACGGCGTCGGCGGCGGCTGGCGCATCGAGGCGCCGCGGCTGTCATGGGCCGTGCTCGATGCCGTGGCTGATGCCGCCGCAGAGATGGGCATCCGCCGCACCGAGGATTTCAACACCGGCGACAATGAAGGCATCGGCTATTTCCACGTCAATCAGAAGCGCGGACGGCGCTGGTCGTCGGCGCGCGGCTTTCTCAAGCCGGTTCTGAATCGCTCGAACCTGCGGCTCGAAACCGATGTGATGGTCGATCGGCTGATCGTCGAGAACGGCCGTGCCGTTGGCGTGCGCTTCAGGCAGAACGGCCGGGACATCGAGGCGCGCGCCAAGGGCGAGGTCGTGCTCTGCGCCGGCGCTGTCGGCTCGCCGCATCTGCTGCAGCGCTCAGGCATCGGTCCGGCCGAATGGCTCTCCGACGCTGGTGTCGATGTCGTGCTCGACAAGCCCGGTGTCGGCCGCAATCTGCAGGACCATCTGCAGCAACGCGCGATCTACAAGGTCTCCGGAGTCCGCACGCTGAACGAGACCTACTACAACCTGTTCCGCCGCGGCTGGATGGGCATCGACTACGCGCTGCGCCGCCGCGGACCGCTGACCATGGCACCGTCGCAGCTCGGCATCTTCACCCGCTCGGATACCCATCGCGAGCGCGCCAATATCCAGTTTCACGTGCAGCCGCTGTCGCTCGACAAGTTCGGCGATCCGCTGCACCGCTTTCCCGCCATCACCGTCAGCGCCTGCAATCTGCGGCCGACCTCGCGCGGCGAGATCAAGCTGCGCTCGGGCAAGCCCGATGAAGCGCCGGCCATCGCGCCACATTATCTCTCGACCGATGAGGACCGTCAGGTCGCAGCGGACGCGATCCGCGTCACACGCAAACTGATGAAGCAGAAGGCGCTGAGCGCCTATCATCCGGAAGAGTATTTGCCGGGACCGTCTGTAGGCGACGACGCGGAGGCCCTGGCCAAAGCGGCCGGCGATATCGGCACCACGATCTTCCATCCCGTCGGAACCGCGAAGATGGGCACGGCATCCGATCCGAACGCCGTCGTTGACGAGCGCTTGCGCTTCCACGGGATCGATGGATTGCGCGTGGTGGATGCCTCGGTGATGCCGACCATCACGTCGGGCAACACCAATACCCCGACGGCGATGATCGCGGAAAAAGGCGCAGGGATGATCATCACGGATTCGCGATAACGCCGAATTCCGGGAATAAACATCGCGCTCCCCCGATCCAGTCCCCGTTACCCAATCAAGGGAACAGGGAGACTGGCCATGAGCGCATTCGATCACGACCGCCACGATGACGATCCCCGCCTGAGCCGTCGCAAGGTGCTGGAATGCATGACATGGGCCGGCACCGGCGTGCTCTGGACCATTTCCGGCGGCGTGCCGCATGCGCTCGGCCTCGTCGGCTCGGCGCAGGCAGCGGAGCCTGCGGGCCTGACCTTCCTGCAGATCAGCGATAGTCACATAGGCTTCGACAAGCCGGCCAATCCCAACGCAATCGGCACCCTTGAAGAAGCCATCGGCCGGATCAAGGCGATGCCGACCAGGCCATCCTTCATGATCCACACTGGCGATATCAGCCACCTGTCAAAAGCGTCCGAATTCGACGATGCCGACCGCATCATCTCGCAGGCGCGGCTCGATGTGCATTATGTCCCCGGTGAACATGATTTCATCGACGAGGAGGTCAAGCTCTATCGCGAACGTTACGGACGCGGGACCAAGGGTGCGGGCTGGTATTCATTCGATGCCAGCGGCGTGCATTTCATCGGTCTCGTCAATGTCGTCGACCTGAAGGCCGGCGGCCTCGGCAATCTCGGCGCGGAACAGCTTGCATGGCTGGAAGACGATCTGCGCGATCGATCAAGATCGACGCCCATCGTGGTGTTTGCGCATATTCCGTTGTGGTCGGTCTATCCGACATGGGGCTGGGGCACCGAAGATGGTGCGCGTGCGCTGAGCCTGCTGAAGGACTTCGGATCGGTCACCGTGCTGAACGGCCACATCCATCAGGTGATGCAGAAGGTCGAGGGTAACGTGACCTTCCACACCGCACGCTCGACGGCGTTTCCGCAGCCCGAGCCTGGGACGGCGCCATCCCCGGGCCCGATGAAGGTCGCCGACGACAAGCTACGCAGCCTGCTCGGCACGGCGAGCATCGTCTTCAAGCCGGGGACTGAAAAACTCGCGATCATCGACACGCCACTGCAAGGCTAAGGATCGGACCATCATGAGATCGTTGTTTTTGCGCAGAGGCGGCTTTGGCGTCGCTCTTGCGGCGGCCATGGCGTTGCAAATCGCCGGGGCGCGTAGCGAAGAGGTGACGGTGACCATCGACAACTTCACCTTCTCTCCCGCCGAACTCACCGTGAAAGTCGGCACGACCGTGACCTGGAAGAACCAGGACGACATCCCGCACACGGTGGTATCCGCGGGAAAATTCAAGTCGAAGGCCCTGGATACGGACGACAGTTACTCCTTCACCTTCTCGTCCGCCGGCGACTACAACTATTTTTGTTCCCTGCACCCGCATATGACTGGGATGATCAAGGTTGAGTAGCGACGGAAACCGAGGCATCACAACAATGTCCCGCCGCCGGTCCATCGG
>JAEXHR010000109.1 GCA_023449855.1 Pseudomonadota bacterium
GGCGGCAGCGGCGATGGAGGTGATCGCCGCACCGCCGGTCGTGGTGGATCAGATCCAGATCGCACAAGCGAACAAAGCAGCCGGCGGAACAGAACCCGGGCAGTCGGCTGATGGCAGGACGGCGTCCAATGCCGAGACCGCGCGCGGAACCCACGGCCAGCTCAACCTCGATGCGAAACTGACTGGCATGGGGATGTCACTCATCGATAACCGCACAGCTGCGCAGGGTGCCGAACAGACACGATCGAACCCCGACATGCACAGTCATGAAGGTCCGTCGAACCGTTCCGATGGCGACCGGCATGAGGACCAGTCGACGCGCGAACTGCGCGACGGGTTCGCGACCGATCGCACCGAGGACCATCATCATCGTCATCACGGGCATGACCGCTCGCCCGAGATCGACGATGACATGGACCCGGAAATGTAACCGATGCTCTCGGTCGCTTCCGTCAAATCGGCCTCGGGCGCGGCGAACTATTTCGCCAAGGACGACTATTACACTGCCGAGCATGCCTCCGAGGCGACCGCGTGGGGCGGGGAGGGGGCGGCAGCGCTCGGTCTGTCGGGCGAGGTCACCAAGGAGGACTTCGAGAAGATCCTCAACGGCGAAATGCCCGACGGGGAAAAGGTCGGGCAGGTCCAGAACCGCCAGTCCGGTGTAGACCTGACTTTCTCGATGCCCAAGTCGGCCAGCGTCATGGCCTATGTCGCCGGCGACGCCCGCGTTCTCGCCGCGCATATGAACGCCGTTCGTGCGACCATGGGATGGGTCGAGAAGACCTTTGCCGAAGGGCGGACCTACGAGCATTCCAGGCATGGCGACGCTGTGCGAACCGGCAATCTCGTCTATGCCATGTTCCAGCACGACACGAGCCGTGCGCTCGATCCGCAGGGACATATCCACGTCCTCGTCGCGAACATGACGAAGATAGCAAACGGGGCCTGGCAGGCGCTGCACAATGGCCAGCTGTGGAAGAACAACACCACCATCGGCGCGGCCTATCATGCCCAGTTCCGCGCCGAGCTGGCAAAGATTGGCTATGAAACCAGCATCACCGGCAAGCACGGCCAGTTCGAGATCAATGGCGTGCCCAAAGCCGTCATCGAAGCCTTTAGTCAGCGCCGCACCGAGATAGCGGCCAAGGCGGCTGAACTGGGGATCACCAATCCCAAGGCAATCGACCGGATCACGACCAATACCCGCGACGCAAAATTGAATGTCGAGGACCGCGATGCCTTGCGCGCGGAATGGCGTGATCGGGCAACCGCGCTCGGGTTCGACGGAAAGGCGCTGGTCGATGCCGCCCGGGATCGTGCCGGTCTTGACAGGCCGGATACCCGGCTCGGCACGATGGAACGGGTCGGTGCGGTGATCGAGACTATTCGCGAGACACTCGGAGAGATGTTCCGCCCCGGCGATCCGCTCGTATCCAGAGGTATCGAGCGGCTACGTCTTTCGCCCGTCGAGATTCGCGCTCAGCATGCTGTTGCATCCGCGATCCGTATCCACGCCCAGCGTGAAGCGGCGTTCGAAGTATCCGCCGTCGCCCGAACTGCGCTCGATCTCGGTCTCAAGGGCGTCACCGCCAGTCATATCGATGCCCGCGTCTCCGAACTGATCCGTAATGAGCAGCTGATCCCCGGCAAGTCGGACCGGATCGATGATTTCGTGACCCATGTCACGACGCCCGAGGCGCTGGCGACCGAGCGCGGTATCCTTGCCGAGATCGAGCGCGGGAAAGGCGAGGGGCGCGTGATCGTCCCTGCCGATGTGGTGATCGACCGCATCAATGCCGCCTCGGGCGACAAACAGCTTAACGAGGGGCAGATGGCCGCCGCCACCATGGCGCTCATCTCGCGCGATCGGATCGTTGCCGTGCAGGGCGTGTCGGGCGCGGGCAAGTCGACGATGCTTGCGAGCGTCGCGCGCAATGTCGAGCAGGAAGGCGGCAAGGTCGTCGGCCTGGCGCTCATGAAAGCCACCGCCGACCGGCTCGGCGCCGAAACCGGCATCGAGAGTCGCACCGTCTCCTCCTTCGTCCACAGCTATGCGCGCCATGCGCTCGCAGGGAAGGGCGCAGGCTATGACGGCGCGCGTGACGCGCTCGCCGGCACGACGATCATCCTCGACGAAGCCTCGATGGTCGGCTCCGAACAGATGAAGCACCTCGTCGGCATCGCCAATGCGCTCGGCGTCGATCGCTTCCTGATGATCGGCGACCGCCAGCAGATTACCGCGGTCGATGCCGGCAAGGCCTTCGCGATCGCACAGGCCGGCGGGATCACGCTGGCGCGGATGGACGAAAACCTGCGCCAGCGCACCGACCAGCTGCGCACGGTCGCTGCGCTCACCAACCTCGGTCAGGTGCGCGAGGCGATGGCGGTGCTCGGCGACAAGGTCACGGCCAACCCCGAGCATGTGAAGGCGGCCGCAGAGCATTGGCTGGGCCTTACGCCCGAACAGCGCGAGACGACGGCCATGTTCTCGTCGGGCCGGGTCGCGCGCGCCGAACTCAATGTGCGCATCCAAGACGGGCTTGCCGCCGAAGGGGCGATCAAGGGCGAGGGCGTCGCGATCGGCGTCCTCGACAAGATCAACATTACCCGCGAGGAACTGCGCTACGCTCACAGCTACAAGCCCGGCCAGGTGCTGGACATCCCGAAAGCCGTCAGGGACCTCGGCCTTGGACCGGGCACCTACGATGTCATCGGCGTCGACCACAAGGGACGCGTCCAGGTGCGGATCGGCTCGCGTGTGCGCAGCTTCGACCCGCAGCGCATATCGCCCCTCGACAAAAGCGATGCGATGCAGCTCGCGCAACGCGAGCAGATCCGGCTGCACGAAGGCGACAAGATCCGCTGGACGAAAAACGATCGCGATCGTGGCCTCAACAACAACGATATCGCCCGCGTCATCTCGGCCGACAAGGCGGGCATCCGCGTCGAGGCGAGCGACGGCACGATCCACGATCTCAAGGCAGGCGATCCGATGATGGAGCGGATCAGCCTTGCCTATGCGCTCAACATGCACGCGGCGCAGGGCATCACGACCGACACCGCGATCGCGGTGATGAGCCACAAGGAATCCAACCTTTCCAACCAGCGCCTGTTCAACGTGACCGTGACCCGCGTCCGCGACGATATCCAGCTGTTCACCGACGATCGCGAAAAGCTGACACAGGCCATCGAGCGCAACGAAGGCAACAAGACATCGGCGCTCGAGACCGTGGGCGAACTTTCGGTCGATCCGGCGCGGGGCGTCGCCGGCGCGCAACCCGCAGCAACGTCGAACGAGCCGTTCAACCCCTCGCTTCCGCCGGACCTCGATCGCGCTCCGGAAAAGCTTGGGAGCAATGCCGAAGTAGCCAACAAGGACAACTCTCTCGGTAAAATCGATATCCGCACCGACCCCTCACTCGACCTTACCAAACATAGGGTAATCGTAGAGCCCAAAGCGCCGGAACTTCCCTTCCCTGAAAAAGACATCGGACTGGAACTGTGATGGCGCTCATGCTCATTTCTGTCCTTGCCCTTGTCGCCCTCGGAATGTGGTGGATCGGTCTGTCTGCCCGCTATCAGGCCCCGCAGCCGCCCGTATATGTGTCCAAAGCCGCTCCCGCACCTCGGATACAGCGACGCGCTTCCAAGGCACCCCGCGCGCGTTCAGCAGGGCAGGTCGGCAACCATCCTTCGGTAAAGTCGGTCTCTTCGCGGGCCATCACGATCGAGATGCCTCTCCCTCGACGGGAACCCGGCCCCTTCGAGACCGACCTCGACCTGCCTCGATGCCACCATCTTCCGCTCGCGTTCGACACCGGCCTGTCGTCGCTCAATCCCTACACCGGCCTCGACGACGATCCCTTCGGCGATCCCGAAATCGAGCGCCTTCTCGAACGCTATCTGCCGCAGCAGCGCAGCCGGTTTCACGACGCCGCCCCCCACCGAAAGGAGTCAAGACCATGACCGCCGCCCCGCTATCCTTCGAACAGGTCATCGCCAGCAAACACTGGCATCCCTGCAACCTCGACACCAACACCATGACCCAGTGCATCCAGCAGGCGAAGCATGAGGACGCTCTCGACTGGGGCGGCGAAACCCTGGCGATGGCCGCGATCTTCGGCCTTACCTACGCCGTCCTCATGCCGCTCGGCCGCTTCCTTCGCTCAAGAGCGATGCAAGAGAGGGGAGGCGGGGTCCATGCGCGCTGATTACCCGCTCTCCTTCCAGAGAGAATGCGAACCCGCGCGCCCGCTGTTGACGATCGCGACCGTCCAGACCGCTTCGGCCGACCGGCTTCGCACGGTCCGAAACGGCACGGGCGACCGCCTCGCCATCCTGGGCGATGGCGACGCGTTCACCGCGCTTGCCGACCAGACCCGCGATGTCCTGATCGATCCGGCGCTCGGCAACTGGGACTTTTTTGCCGATCATCCGAGCGACTATGCCAGATCCTCCGCGATCGAAGCGTTCCTGCCGGTCGAAAACGTGCGCGGCACAGCCTTCACCTATGCCGCGCGCTACGTCCTGCTGCGCGCAATCACCCATATCGGCAATGAGCCGGCAGAGACGCTCTCAGGGGTCCGCCGCCTAATCCATGCGCTGCCCGCCAGCGCGATCGCCGAGGTCGCAGGTCACGATCCGTCGTGTCCGCAGGCACTGCGCTGGGGGGAGACCGTGCGCGCAACCGTGATGACCGGCATTGCCGGCATCGCAGACCGCACGCCAGGCATCGCTCCCGTGTCGATCGCCCGGTGGCTGGCCGGGCCTTCGACCGTCATTCTCTTCGTGCGTCGCGATCCCGGGCGTCCCTCTTACGAAATCAGCGCGATCGAGGTGGCGCTACGCGACCATGCAATGCTGTCGGGATTTTCGACGCATCGCAGCGACGACGAAGCGCGGTCAACTGACTGCCGCCCCGATCATGCGCGGAACCCCGCACATCGTCACGCCCCGACCGGCTCCGCGCGCCGGCGAGGCGATCAGTCAGGAGCATCGACATGAGCAACTGGGAATTTGAGGAAATGGGCGAGTTCGGCTCGGACGCCGACGCCGACCGCTGGGCGAAGCGCAACAACCTCGCCCCGCAGGATGTCCGCATCCGCCGCAAGGGGGATGGGGTGGAGCTCGAGGTCCGGCGCTCGGCCCTCGGCGATGGCGATACCCGCCACGATGACCGTCGCGACGGCCGACGCAACGGCTTCTTCTGACAATCGGCCAGAACTGGAGAACAGCATCATGAAACTGAAAATTATCGCCGCGCTGAGCCTTGCCGCTCTCTCGGCCGCCATGCCCGCAGCGGCGAGCGCGCAATCGGCAACGCCCATCCTCGTCGCCATGTCGGCCTATGTCGGAGAGCGGGCTGGAGACGACGCTGCGACGCAGATTGCGGCGAAGAAGGCACATTATGCCAGGCATCGCCATCATAAGGGCAAGTGCAAGGATTGCGCCGACTGCCCCGATTGCAAGGATTGCGACGAAGCGGCCAGGAAAGTCGTGACGCAGGAAGAGCGCGCGGGGATCTGCGATCCCTTGGCCCACGCCAAAAAGGATAAGGCCGGTGCTTGAGCGCGTCTGCCTGTTCGCCGTGACGGCCGCGCTTGCGGCCGTCACACCTTCCATCGCCTTCGCGCAAAAGCTTGGCCAGGGCGGGACGGGCGTCGACGAGACGACGCAACTGCCCCAATGCCCGGTGCCGCTCGGCGTCGCAGCGCTCGTAGAAACGAAAGCTGCGGACCCCGCCGACGCCCTTTCCCCGCAATTGCAGGCACTGATGCGTATGGCGGAAATGCAGAATGGCGGATCGACCGCCCGCGTCGATGCCCTTCCTCTGGTCAAGCTCATGATCGCACGTTCGAACTGCTTCCGCGTAGCCGATCGCGGGGAGGCTTTCAGCGCGCTCGAGCGGGAGCGGGCGATCGCCGGCGCGACCGCTGCCACCCGGCCCGTTACCAAAGCTGATTATCTGATCGAGGTGAAGGTGGTCTATTCCGATGCCAAGTCCCGCGAGTCCGGTGGCGGCATCGGGGGTGTCTTCGGCGGTGCGGTCGGCCTAAAATCCAAGACGCTCGAAAGCCAGGTCCTCATGACCCTGGTCGACGTCAACACCGGCATCCAGGAGGCGGTCGCCAGTGGCTCGGCGCGCAAGAAAGACGTCGGTGTGATCGGTGGGGGTGTCCTGCTCGGGCTTGGTGTAGGCGCTCTGGGCGGCAGCTATGCCTCGACCGACATCGGCAAGATCACCACGCTTGCGACCCTCGATGCCTTCAGAAAGCTCATCGGGGACGCACGGCCGCGCCTTGAGCCAAGGCTCGTGCCTGCGACGCCGCCTGCTGCCGCACCGTCCACGCCGACGACGCAGCCGCTTCCCTCCAGACCGCAATGACCGGGAAATGCGATGATCGCTAAGAAATCGATCCAGACGGTTCAGACGTCATGAACATGATGGCCGGCTTCGGGCTTACACCCTGTCCCTACTGCCATCGTGCGATGATGCCGTGGGAGCCCGGTCACCGCATCCACCGTTGCGAGACATGCCGGCGACCGCTGGTGCTTTTCCGGCTGCTTTTCCAGAGCCGGACGTGGAGGATCGCGCCGCTTGCGGCCGTAATTCACGCCGGTGCCGCACTCGCACTCATACTGGGGGTGGGCACGGCCATCCTGCTCGATGCACCGCCGGCATGGCTGGTGTTCGCGGTCGCGCTGCCGATCGCCGCCCTCGGGGCGATCGACATAGCCGATGGCTGGCTTGCCTGTCGCACGGGCATCGGACGGCTGTTCCTGAAAATCAGGCGCGGACGTGCTGCACGAACAATCGGCATGCTACGCATTGTCTTCGGTCTCGCTGGATGCGCGGTTGCCGTGATCGGCATCATGCTGTTCGGTGAAATACACGGCGCGCCATTAGGCTCGGCTCCGCCTCCCGACGTTCAAACCACAAGACCATGAACCCTGAGCGGCCTCCCGCGCCCACGTCGCCGTCCCCGGATGCCTCAGCAGTTCCGGTTCGGATCACTGGCCTTTTTTCGTCGATGTTAGCGCTGATCCCGTCGCTGGCGATCGTCTGTGGCGCGTTCCTCTACTTTGCGGGCTACAGTTACATCGACACCTACCTGCGATCGTTCGGGCTCACGTTCGGAGCGACGACAATGTCGACGGGTGAGGTCATGGGCCAGGGTTACACCGTCGTACTGTATCTCACTATCACACACTTTTTCGACTGGCTGTGGCGGGTGATGGTGTCGTCGCTCCTCATTTGGTCAGTTATCGCTGTTGCCCTTGGGGCACTCGTCTACGGCAAACGGAAAGGTTCGAACTCATCAGAGCTCATTCTGGAAATCCTGCACGCCGTCGCCAACCGCGTCGTCAATCTTCCTAATTACATTATCGCTGGGGGCATAGTCGTTGTCGTAGCCGTCAGCTCAGGACCGGCCGGGGTCGAAGCCGCCAAGTTCGAGCGCGAAGCGACGATTGCGAAGGTTCAGAAGGGCTGCTGCGCCTTCTATCAATCCGGCAATATTCGGGTTCGTGGCTATCCCATTGCAGAGACTTCCGACCGGATCGCGATTTATACCAATCACGGCGTACACGTTTTGCCAGCTGAGGGACTGCACATTCTGGAGAAGCCCCCGTCCAAAACCCTCCCCGGGCAGCAAGTTCGCTGATGATACTGTTTTGCCTCATCCTGGGTGACAGCACCGCGATCGGCACCGCATCCGCGCTGGCGGCCCAGGGTATCCGCTGCGAGGTCCATGCCCGCGTCGGTGCGCCGTCGGCCGAGATAGCCCGCATGCCCCGGTCGCGATCGCCAGCACCGCTCGCTCTGATTGCGCTCGGATCGAACGACCCTGAAAACCCAGCGCTCGCCCGCAATCTCACGACACTGCGCAGCCGCACGACGGCGTTTCGCGTGACATGGCTGGCGCCCTACCATGCACGCGCTTCCCGCATCGTTGCAGCAGTTGCCCGCAGCTTTGGCGATACCGTCATCCAGTTGAGCGCGGTGCCGACCGCCGATGGCGTCCATCCCGCCAGCTATCGTCCGATCGCGGCCGCGCTGGATTGGAAAAGTCTGTCTGAAAATTGGCACCATGTTGCCATTGGTTCCGCGCGACCGCCTGCGCCAGGGACAACGAGACCGACCCCGGTGCCAGATAGACGAGCCACGGTCCTCGTCATGGAATGACTGCCCGGCGGGCATGAGCATTCGCGCAGATCGTCGCAGCCGCGCAGCGCCGTAATGATCGGTTTACTTGTAAAAAGCATATTCAAAGGGTGGAGAGGTCGTTGCGACCGCTCAGCCTTTTTGAAGAAAGGGGATATGTCTTATGTTTCGACTGAATCACGATATGGCACGCCGCTTTCTGTACGTCGAATTGCGGGGTTTCTGGACGCGGGAAGTCCTAGCTCGGTTCCACGATGAGGCCCGGCTTGTATTGCAGCGTGCAATAGCCAACGGAGCAACGCCCGGCGAAGGCCATATCCTGGTCAATGCGAACGGATTTCCGGTTCAGGATCGAACGATCGCCGAGGAGATCGCGCAGTTCATTCCGCTCTATGGCAAGCTGGCCAGACGCATCGCGGTGGTCGGATCGGATTCTTCCCTTCAGCGCCTTCAGGCAAAGAGACTGATCGGTGAGAATGGCAAGTTGTTCGACAACGACGAAGCCGCGAAGACCTGGCTGTTCTCCGCCGATCGAACAGGCACTGCACATGCGGGAACGGGGCGCGCTGACATTATCACCGCGCGATCGGCACCTGATCGATCCGCGTCGTCCATGACGGGCTTTTGAACGCTCGCTTCGTATCGTAGGACTTGGTTCCGAACCCCTCGGATGCAAGGCGCATGGTATTGCGGCCGAAGCGACCGTTGAGCCCGTCGATCGCGGACAGAAGGGCAGGGGATCGCGGGTCGGGCTTTGCAAACAAGTCGGCCTGATGCGCCGCCATCCTTTCCAATCCCTCCAGCATCACCCCGCACTTGGTATAGACCCGGCCCGTCTCGAACATCGCTTCGGCCATGCGCGCGGCCATGCCGGCGATGACGCGGGGATCGTTGGTTGCCGGCGACAATCGACCGACGCGCGATGCCGATGGCGCGTTCGGTTTGAACCTGCTGCCATGCGCAAACGCGATCAGCCTCGTCGCAGCCAGACCCTGATTGCGGATTTTCTCGGCCGCGCGAACGGCGCGCCGAACCATCGCCTCGCGCAGCGCGTCCACGTCGCTCACCGGCTCCCCGAAACACCGCGTCACAGCGGTTGCCTTGGATGCCGGCGGCTCAGGCTCGAAATCGGTGCATTCCACCCCGTTCAACTCACGCACGAGGCGCTCGAGCACGACGGTCCCCACATCGCGCGCGACCTCGGGCGGAAGCGCTGCAAGATCGGCCGTGGTGCGCACGCCCAGCGGTCGCAGGCGTTGTGTCATCGCGCGCGCGATGCCCCAGACTTCCTCGACCGGCCATTGTGCGAACATGCGCTGGCGCAGTTCGACATCGTGCAGGTCGACCACCCCGCGCCAGACCTTCTCTGACGCCTTCGCCAGCGCATTGGCGACCTTGCTCAGGGTCCGCGTCGGTCCAAGGCCAATCCGGATCGGCAAGCCTGTCGCCCGCTTCACGTCCGCGATGATGCGATGCGCGCTCTCGACGTCGCCCAGTCCGTTCGCCAGGACCGGCAGGCGGAAGAAGGATTCGTCTATGCTGTAGATCTCGATGGTGTCGCTGTGATCGGCGAGCACCTGGTTGAACCTCCGGTTCATGTCCGCGTAAAGCTCGTATGAACTCGATCGGCACTGGACACCGTGCTCGCGCACGATGTCCCGGATCTTGAAAAGCGGCGCGCCCATCTTGATGTGCAGCGCCTTGGCTTCCTCCGAGCGGGCGATCGCACACCCGTCGCCGTTCGACAGCACGATGAGAGGCTTGCCCCGGAGCGAGGGATCGAAGACCCGCTCCGACGAGCAATAGAAATTCTGGACGTCCGCTATCCCCCACATCGCCTGTCTAGCCTTGCAGGTTGCGGACAGTGGCGCGCACGACGCCCCAGATCTCGACGGCTTCATCCGCGACGACTGGCTCGTATCTCATGCGAGCGTTGCGTGCCTCCAGCGTCGGCTTTCCTTCGCGCCATACCAGCTGCCTGATGACGAACCCGCCATCGACCACGGCGATGACGATCCGTCCGTTGGACGGGGTCACGTCCCGGTCGACGACGACGACATCGTCGTCATGGATGCCCGCGTCGAGCATGGAATGTCCGCTGACCCGGAACACGAAACTGGCGGCGCGATCGAGGCGCAGCAACTCGACCAGATTGACCGCCGTTTCCTCCCAATCCTGCGCGGGTGAAGGGAAGCCGGCCCCTGCCGCGCTGACGATCTTGAGGCACAGGTCAGTGGGTATGTGGGCGATCGGAACGGGACGGGAGAGGGGAATCACGCAGGTCGACATACGCGCATGATAATCCGCAAAGGAACATTAGGGGAACGCATTTTTCCCCTTTTGTTCTTTTGCTTGATGACTCATAGAGTCATCGATGCCGATCCGCCCCGAAAACCGCTGGCTTTACCCGATCGACTGGCCGCAAATCTCGGATCATATCCGTTTCGGGCGGGCAGGGGGACGCTGCGAACAGTGCGGCCGACCGCACAAGCGGCGTGTCGCGCATCTGGGTGACGGCCGCTGGTGGGACGTCGAGGCACGCGCCTGGCGCTCCGGGCGCGGCAGGAAGGTCAAGGTTGCCGCCGGCTTCTCGCTCGACCTGGTGCGAACGACCTATGTCGTTCTCGCCTGCGCGCACCTCGATCATGACCCTGGCAACTGCCGCCCCGCCAATCTCGCCGCGCTCTGCCAGCGGTGCCACATCCTCCACGACGCCGAGGAACACCGCTGGCAGCGCTGGTGGAATGCCTTTCGCTTCCGAGCGCTGCGCGACCTCTATGACGATCCGGTTGCCGCCCGCCACAAACTCCAGCTAAAACAGCAACACAAGATCGTTTCGATGTCGATACGATAATATATCTTATGTTAAATCAATGACTTAGTTGCGGATATTAGCTCTGCCGGGTTGGGCCAGCTTGCGCAGACCAAACGCGACAAAGGCGAGAAATACGCCGCGGAAAATGAAGCTGATCCCGACGATCGTCGCGAGCATGACGAGGCTGGTCGCGGGACCAGCGAACAGCAGATATCCGCCCAGAAGAATATCGAGGACGCCCAGCGCAAGACGCCATCCGCGATCGTAAGCGCCCCGGATGGCGCTCGCGACCTGAAATATGCCCGAAACAAGCAGCCAGAAACCTAACGCCCAGACCAGGGAGATCGCGCCGGCAAAGGGATTGAACAGGATAAACCCGCCCGTCACGACACCCAGGACGCCCAGCAGCACTTCGGTCCAGCGTCCGCGATCGGACAACGACGAAACACCGGAGACAATCGCGAGGACACCGTAACCGATCAGAAACACGCCCAGGAGAACGCCCGTCGTCAACCCGGTGGCGATCGGATTGGCAAGCGCGACAAATCCGATCAGAATCACGAGAATGGCATAAGCCAGAATCCAGCCCCAGGCCGACCCTGAACGCGCTTCCAACCTTTGATCCCATGCAGTGTTGCTTGCCATGATGCGTCTCCCTTTTTCCGCACAATTCCCAAATCGGCGAAGAGTTTCTCCCCATAACCGGCCTGGAGGCGTGAGGTCGAAGCGTCCTGCGAACAGCCGCGCTCAGTAATCGAGGTTACGCTGTTCCATCTGTGCTGCCGCGAGATCTGCAACAAACCCCGCGCCGCCAGTCAGCTCGTAGATGCGCGCGACGTCTTCGTCGGAAAGGTTGGCGACCATTGTGCGCACGGCATCCGCATTTGCCGCATCGAGCGTTGCGGCAGGGCCAGCGTCGTCCGCATACCCGGCAATGCTTTCGTCACCTCCATGCCGGGTCTGTGTCATCGCTCAGGCGCCGTTCAAACGATCGCGGACCTGCTTGGCAGGCGCGAAGCTGATCTTGCGCGATGCAGCGATCGTGATCGCCTCGCCGGTCGCGGGATTGCGGCCCTGACGCTCGGGCGTATCCTTGACCTTGAACTTGCCGAACCCGTTGATGCTGACTTCTTCGCCCTTGGCGACGGCCGCAGTAATGTCGGCGAATACGGCTTCGACGAACTTCTTCGCGTCCGGCTTTGACAGCCCGTGTGCGGTGGAGAGTTTTTCGGAAAGATCCAAGGTCGTTGTGGGCATGATCAAATCCTGTGCTGGCGGTTTCAAATATTGGTTGGGTGGAGGTTATGCCTCACCACTATCAGGCGTCGCAACCTGTTCCACCATGTCGCCGTCATATGGTTTGACCAGCGCGAGCGCCTCCTCGGCTGTCCCGTCGAGCCATTTCGTCAAATCTGCGCGATGCAGGATCGCCGGCATCGCCTTTGGATGCCAGGGGGCGACAATCGCGTTCGGGGATGTCGTACAAAAGGCATAGGCCTCGCCCCGCTCGGTCGGCCGCCAGATCCCGGCGAAGAATGCGATCGGCTGATCGGGCAACGAAAACCACATCTGCCGGGGCTTGCCATCGTCCCCCTTCCCACCTTCAGGATGCGGTTCGGCAAAATGCGTAAAGGGGACCAGGCACCGGCGCTCGGGATTGGAGCCCACATTCTCCAAGTAAGTCGCTGATTTCGCTGTCGTAATCGTGATATTTCGCATATAAATCATGGCGTTGACGGCTGCGAGGGGCGCGTTTCATGGATCACCTGGAGGGTGCGGGCTTGGCGCGG
>JAEXHR010000118.1 GCA_023449855.1 Pseudomonadota bacterium
GATCCGCCCGTGGATGCCGTGGTCTCGCTCGATGAGGCGAAGGCCCACATGCGCGTCGACCACGACGATGACGACGATTATATCGAGAGCCTGGTCGAGGTTGCTACGGCCACCATCGATGGTCCAACCGGGTGGCTCGGCCGCTGCCTTGTCGAGCAGACCCTCGAATGGCGCGGCCCAGGCTTTGGGCCTCGTGACGGTCGACTGCCATACCCGCCGGTATCCGAAATTGAGAGCGTGAAATACGTCGATGGCACCGGCACCGAGCAGACTGTTCCAGATACGGATTACCGCCTGGTCGGACAGCCAAACCAGCCGCGCGTTGTGCTCGGATATGGAGCGTCATGGCCGTCAGCCCGTGGCCAGGATGAGGCCGTTCGGATCCGCTACACCGCGGGGTGGCCGGTCGAGACGGAAGGTGAGGGTGATGACGCCGTCACGACGTGGACGGGTCCAGCACCAATCAAGCACGCCATCCTGATTTTGGTCTCTGAGCTTTATGAGAATCGCGAAGCCACGTCTGACACAACCAGAATCGAATTGCCGTTCGCGGTGACGGCGCTGCTCTCCACCTATCGCGTTTTCGCTTAACCGAAGGATCCGTTATGGCCGATCTAGTCATCACCGCCGCGTCCGTCGTCGCCGATCCCAGCGCCGTGCGCACGTTCGGCCAAGCCGGCGAGACGATCACTGCTGGAAAGGCGGTGTATCTGTCTTCAGCCACCAAGAAGTGGATGCTGGCGGACAGCAACTCCGGAACAGCAGAAGCCAAGAAGGCGGGGGGCATCGCTCTCAACGGCGCGGCGCTCAACCAGCCGCTCGCCGTGTGCACCGGCGGCCCGGTCGCGATGGGTGCGACGCTCGTCCCGGGCGACCCGTATTATCTGAGCGAGACGCCTGGCGGCATTCAGCCGGCCGCTGATCTCGGTGCCGGTGAAAACGTCTGCCAGCTCGGCTTGGCGATCTCCGCATCGGTGCTCAACATTGCCATCCAGAATCCGGGCGTCACCAAGTAACCATGGCGACCGCTGGCAACCTGCGTCATCGCATCACGTTCGATAAGCGAGCGGAGGTCGATGACGGCTTTGGGAACACGCAGGCAGGTTGGGCCGAGCAGTTCACTGTGTGGGCTGAGGTCAAAGCCAAGCTGGGCGGCGAGGCTGTCACCGCGGCCCGCCTGCAGTCGCAGAATACGGTCAACATCACCGTGCGTGCCAGCAGCAAAACCCGCCTCATCCGTGAGGACTGGAGAGCGCGAGACCAGTCGGAAGGCACCGAGTATGCCATCAGATCGATCATAGATCCCGATGATGGCGGCGCCTGGATTGAGATCCTCTGCCAGACTGGGGTGGCGGCGTGAGAACGGTCCGAATGCTTCGGAATTTTCCCTATCACCCAAAGCCGCAGGTAACGGTCCAGTATCTGGCTGGCTCAACTTATAGCCACGTGCCGGAAGCCGCTTGGATGAAGATTTCAGCAGCAGAGGCGGGCGAGATCGTCGATGGCGAAAAACCAGAGCGTCGAGCGGTTCAGGCGGCTGACGACAGACTTGATGACCGAGGTTCTCGACGAGGCGGTAAAGGAACTGAACGCCCAAGGGGACGGACTCGTTCAAGCGATTGAATCGGTCGCGCCCGTGGACGAGGGCGGCCTCAAGACTTCGGTTCGAAAAATCCCGGGCAAAAAGGTTACGCAGATCCGCATTGTCGCCGGTGGCGTGCTGACGACGCGGCCTAGCATCTCGAGCACTCCTTTCGACTACGCCCGCGCCGACGAGTTTGGAACCGAGAAGATGCCGCCGAAGCCGTTCTTTTTCCCAACCTATCGGCTCAAGAAGAAAAAGATGATCTCGGCAATGAAGCGAAAGATCACAGCTTCGATCAAGAAGCGGTCCGCCGAATGAGCGATCCATCGCTTGCGCTCCAGGGCGCCGTTGTTGCCAGATTGAAGGGCAGCGCGCCGTTAGCTGCTCTGATCGGCGACCGGGTGTTTGACGAGGTCAAGGGCGGCGCCAACTTCCCATATCTCAGCGTCGGCGATGGGCAGGTTATTGGAGACGACGACGAGTGCTCCGAGACTTCGGAGGTCACGTTTCAGATCCACGCGTGGTCTCGTTCCCCAACTGACCCCGGTTATCCAAAGGTCAAATCGATCTTATCGGCAGTGCGCACGGCGATGAGAGCGCCGTTGGTCGTGCCGGGCTTCGACCTTCTTTTGCAGGAATTCACGCAAACGCAGTTCGTGCGCGAGCCTGATGGCGGTCTCACCCGTCACGCCTTGATCGAGTACCGCTTCATCATCGTTCATCCATAGGAGGCCGCAATGGCTATCAAGAAGATCCGTGGCACGCAGCTCTACATCAAGGTGGGGAATGGCGCGTCACCGGAGGTTTTCGCCCATCCGTGCCTGATCAACACGAAGCGCGGCATCCAGTTTACGTCGAGCACGAACAAGATCATCGTTCCAGATTGCGACAATCCAGACGATCCCGCTTGGTCGGAGGCGGTGAAGGACGCTCTGAGCGCAACCATCAACGGCGCCGGGACGCTCGATGTCGATGCGGTCGCTGACTATGACGACTGGTTCCGCAACCCAGATTCCAAACAAGTGCAGGTCTGGCTTGCGGCCCTCGGCCATTGGCAGGGTGGCTTCCACCTGACAAATTTCGAAATCACCGGTGATCGTGGGTCTCTGGCCGAAGCGACGATCACGCTGGAATCTGACGGCATCATCCCAGCATTCGTGCCCGCCTGATGAGCCGCGATGGATCGTGTGAGCTCGTCTGGGCAGGCGACGAGCGACGCTTTCGCCTCGGGCTGGATGAACTCTTCGCACTGCAGGACAAGTGCGATGCAGGGCCGGCCGAAGTCGCTGCGCGCTTGCGTAGCGGCGCGTGGCGTATTCAAGATATCCAAGAGGTATTTCGTCTTGGTCTGATTGGGGCCGGCGAAGACGCCAAGAAGGCGAAGGCGCTGGTCGCAGAGCATATCGTGCCAGGCCGGCTGCAGAGCAACGTTCTGATCGCCTTCGCGATCATTCTCAGCGCTCTGCAGGGCGACGAAAACGACCTGGTGGGAAAAGACCAGGCGGAAGCTCCGGCGCCGGAAGCGACCGCCTCCAACCCTCATCCTTCTACGGAAACGGCGCAGTAATGGGGTTCTCGCCGCATCAGGTTGGGGCCATGAGCCTTCACCAGTATGCCGCGGTCGTCGATGGATGGAACGACGCGCACGGCGGAGATGGCGCCGCTCCGGCTCCGTCGGCGGAGGAATTCGCGATGGCAAAACTGATGCATGGTGATTGATCGGTCATGGCGAACAACGATACGGCTGCGCTTGTCGTCGCCCTTAGTGCGCAGCTCACCAAGTTTGAAAAGGACATGCGTCAGGCCGGTGTTCTTGCTGACAAAACGGTGTCCGACATCGAGGACAAATTCGCAAAGGCAAATCCGTCGATCTCGACGTCGTTCCTCGGTAATCTGTTCGCAAACCTCAGTACGAAGGGTATTGAATCTGCGATTAAATTCGTCACTGATCTGAAAGATCGTTTTCTTGAGCTTCCCGATGTCGCGAAATATGTCGGTCAATCGCTCAACGATGTGTGGGGATTTCAGGAGGCTGCATCCAGCGCGAAGGTCCCGGTCGACGATGCGACAAAGAGCCTGAAAGGGCTCGCGGCGCTCCTCGATCAAATGCAGCGTGGCGAGACGAATAGTTTATCTAGACTGTTTGATGCGAACCCGGCCGCCCTTCAGGGCGTCAATCGGGAGGCGCTTACACTGCAGCAGACATTTGGTATTGTTGCAGATCTAGTTCAGAACGCTCGCACCGAAGTTCAGAAGATTGATATTGCTTCGGCGGCCGGTCAGACCGATAGCATGGTCAAGTTTCTCGAGAAGGGTGGCACCGCCGTCCGCCAACTTTCAACCGACGCCGCTGCCGCAGCTCCGGATCTGCAGAAACTTGCAGATCAAGCGAAGCTATTTGACGACGCTTGGAACCAGGCGGTAAAGAACGTCAAGGCTTATCTGTCTGAGCACGTTTTCGATATCTTCCAGCAGGATCTCATTGATGTAATCGCGCTGCTGGGGAGTGCCGTTAAGTTTCTGCAACTATTTCGCGGCGGGCTCATTGACGGGGCGACCCAGTCCGCGGCCGGTGATCTCGACCGTTTTCGCCAAGCGCTTGTTCGGCTAAACGAGACGCAGAACCAGCGGAAAATGGCTCTGCTTGACGACCCAAATGCGTTCTCTGGAAGTCAGCAAAAAACGCCATCCGAGGGAAATAAGACTGGTGGCGGTACGCCTACGCGCGACGATAATCGATCGCTCTCCAATGTTCCGCCGAAAACGGAGCCAAAGGGCGAGAAACTGGATTCGTTTGATCGGACGGAAGAGCAGATTACGCGCCAGACCGCATCCTTGAACGCCGATACGATTGCCATCTTCCAGAACAACGCTGCCAGAGCTCAGTTGCGGGCAGAGTTTCAGCTTCTCAATGCCATCAGGAAGGATGATGGCGAGGTCACGCAAGAGCAGATCGACAGATATCAAAAACTGCGCGAGACGATGTCTGCGGAGCAGGCACTCGTGCAGGCGCGGATTAACCTGACGCCAGCCCACAAGGAATCTTTCATTCAGGCATCGGAAGGCGCTCGCGTCGCGACCGATAACTATGATCGGGCTCGCGAGTCACTGAGCCGCATCAACCAAGCGAGTTCGGCTGTCGGAAGCGCGCTCGCGTCTTCGTTTGCCGATGCTGTGGTGGAGGGAAAGAATCTGAATGACGTGATGTCTTCGTTGCTCAAGACGTTGGCGAAGATGGCGATCAACTCAGCATTCTCATCCTTCTTCAACCCAACCGCAGCCGGCGGCCTATCTTCGTTTTCTTCGCTCTTGGGGTTCCGGGCCGACGGTGGCCCTGTGAGCGCGGGGAAGCCATACATTGTTGGCGAGCGCCGACCTGAACTCTTCATTCCAAACACCAGTGGAATGATCGTCCCCGAGGTGCCAGTGGCGAAGTCCAGCGGCGGATCAAGTTTCTCATTTGGAGACACCATCATAAATGGCTCGGGATTGAGCGAGGAGCAGCTTGCCAGAGCGCTTGCGGCGTCTCGGGCGCAAACTTTGCGCGAGGCTGCTGCAATGGCGCCTGGTGCGGTCGCTACGGCGAGCAGGCGGTACGGCTGATGATCGTCTCAAACGAGGTTGCGGCGGTCCTTTCGTCGCCAAATCCCGGTGTTGCTTTTCTGTTCAAGTTCGACTTCGCATCAGCGACGAAGCGGACATGGACCGGCTTCGGCCAGTTGCGCACTCTTGATGGCGCACTGTGGGAGGGGCTCGGGGAGAACGTCAGCATCGATGGCATGTCACCCGCGATGAGCACGGCGGCGCCGGCGGGCCGGCTCGGTATCTCGGGGGTATCTGCCGACGTCATTGCGACGGCTATCGGCGAGCAGGACGAGTATCAGCAGCGGCCCGTCCAGATCCTCTTGCAGGCCTTCGAGGACCGGCAGCTGGTGGGCAACCCATGTCCGCTCGCGCTTCGCATCATGACCTCGATGCCAATCAGTCGGCAGGGCAACAAACGCACAATCGCAATCAACCACGAGTCGCCCTATGTCGGCCGTAACAATCCCGCCAACGGCAACTACAGCGACCGCGATCAGCAGCGCCGCTTCCCAGGCGACCGTATTTGCGAGCGCGTGCCCGGCCTCCTGTTCCATAGCGAGGGCTGGCCGACCTATACGGAGTGATCTCGCCGCTTACCTCCGGCGCGCGGCGTCGAAGCGCTTCGAGATCGGGTCGTTCGATTGCGGCATGCTTCTGGCGGACTGGTGCGTCCATCGCAGGGGCGTTGATCCCGTCGCCGCGTATCGCGGGCGGTTCAATAGCATTGAAGATTTAACTGGTTTGGTCGGCGTTTCGTCTTTACCGCGCGTGTTCGGTCGACTGATCCGCGTCGCCGGCATGAGCATGATCTGCCGGCCTGTCTATGGGGACTTAGCGATGATCACAGTCGAGGACGGCGGCGGGCCGCGTGGCGCCATTGTCGGTGATGGATATATCGTTCTTTCAAAGGGGGTAGGTCTCACGCGCGTCCCGTTCAGCGCAGCGCGACGCGTGGCGGCGTGGTCGATCGATGGCTGAAACCATTGGCTTGATCGCGCTGAATGCGGTCGGGATCACGGAGATTGCAGGTTTCTCGATCACGGCCGGCACGGCCTCAATCGTGGGTAATGTGGTCATCGCTACCGCGCTCATCGGCATAAGTCTGGCCAATCAGCCGGAAGGGCCGAAGGCTCAAGATGGCCAGCTGGTCACTCGCCAGGCGCTGCCCAAGCGAAGGCGACACTATGGCCTCGTAAAGGTCGCTGGCCCGCTCCTGTTCTCGGAAACGCGTGAGGGCGCGCGTTACCAGATCATCGCCATCAATCAGGGCGAAATAGACTCATTCGTCGATCACTGGATGACTGACACCCACGTTATCCTCAATGGCAGCGGTCAGGTGATCAACGCCTATATCATCGACGACCAGCACTTCGTTCAAATTCAGCCCGATCGGGGCGTGCCGGACGCCACTGCATTCGCAACGCTGCTGTCGCGGTTCCCTGAGATTTGGACCGCGGCTCATCGCGGTCGGAGCATAGCGAAGGTCTTGACGATCACGACCCAGCCGTCTGAGGCCAAGCAGTTCACCACGGTCTACAACGGCGCCCAGCCACCCGCATATCGTGCGGTCATCAGGTCCAGCAAGGTCTGGGATCCCCGCGACACGTCGCAGGCGCGCAATGATCCCAGCTCGTGGAAGTTCTCGTCGAACCCTGTGCTGCACATCCTCGATTATCACCGCGTCCCCGATGGGATGGGCCTCGCAGTCTATGACAACATCTTTTTCACCGAGGCCGCCATCGCCGAAGACTGGATACCGGCCGCAAATATCTGTGACAATGGCGTTCCCTTAGCCGCCGGCGGATCGGAGCCGCGCTACGCGTCTGCAGGTGGGTATGAGCTGGCGACGCCGCCAAAGCAGGTCTTGGCAGCTATGTTTGCCACCTGCGACGGTCAGGCTTACCAGCGCGCTGATGGCGCAATCGGCATTCGCGTCGGCTTTGAGATAAACCCGGTCGTCGAGATCCCTGATGAGCACATCCTCAGCTACGACGGCATGCAGCGCGGGCCGTCGGATTCGTTGATCCCGGTCAACCAGATCACCGCGAAATACACGGCCAGAAATCTCGACTATCAACTGACGGATGCGGACGCGTGGCGGGACGAAGATGCGATCAGCGATGCCGGCCGAGAAGAGACGCGGGACATCGATCTTTCGTGGGTGCCTTCGCATAGCCAAGCCCGCCGGCTGATGAAGATCGAGTTCGCACGCAAGACGCCGGAATGGTCGGGGCAGATCACGACAAACCTGCATGGCATCCGGGCATATAGCGAGCGGTTCGTTCGGCTCCGCATTGCGGAGCTGGGAATCGACGGCACTTTCGAGATCGTTCCGGGATCATTCGAGATCAACACGGAAAGCATGACTTGCTCGATGTCGGTCTCCTCAATGGATCAGTCCGCCTATGCGTGGAATCCCGCGGAAGAAGAGGGGGACGAGCCGCAGGCACCTCCCGAGACAGACTTTTGAGTGACGCGGCGAGCGCGGCACTCCAACCGATGGCGACCTGACAGCAATGCTCAATTTTCCCAAGGCGCTGCGGCCGATATCGGGCGGCTATGCGCCAGCCTCCAGGACGCTTGGCGGTGGTCAATCTATCACCGGGTTTGAGCAGGCTGTTGGCTCGATGGGCGGTCGCTGGCAGGCGAGCTTCACGTTCCGAGTTCGAACAACCGAGCAGCTCTTTGCTCTCCGTGCGTTCGTGATGGCCATGGATGGTCGTCGGAACACGGTAGCTTTGCCAGTTTTTGACCGCGCGCGCGCGCCCTGGGAAGTGCTCAAGGGGCGGCAGCAATCGCCGGCCGTTCTACGTCATCGCGAGCTGGATGGGACGCAGTATGCAGATCCCGACAGCTTTGACAGCGGTCTCATTGTCGCCACAGCGGCAAGTGTGGCCGGCATCGCCGGCACCATCATCGATGTCGCGATGGAGAAGGGAGGGGCGCCGCAGCCGGGTCAATATCTGACGATCGCATCGCGGCTCTATTCGATCATCGGCGCGTCGGCGCAGAGCCCGTACCGGCTGACTCTCTGGCCTTGGCTGCGTCACGATCTCGAACCGGGTGAGCGGATCGAATTCGGGGCGCCTTACGCCGAGATGCGGTTTGCCAGTGACGATCAGGGTGCGGACGCGCTCATGAACCTGGATCTGCTGAAATTCGCGACCGTGACCCTGCGCTTCGAGGAAGCGTTGCCGGTGATCGGTGCCGGACATGAGCTGCGTGAAGACGGCGGCTACGAGCTGAGAGAGTAAGATGGTCGATAAAAAGACTTCCGAAGAAACGCCGGCGGTCGGGGTCGCTGACGCTGATTACTGGCGCGGCGTCAAGAACGGCAGCAATGTCCGCTTTTCTTTCGCGATGGTTCGGACATGGATCGGCACGTGGGCTAACCGTAGCACGGTTGGGCTTGCAAATGTGGACAATACCTCCGATGTCGAAAAGAACGCGGCAGTCGGCACGCTGACGAACAAGACGATCAATGCCGCGCTAAATGCGATCTCCAATCTTACGACTGCGATGTTCGGTCCGAATGTCATCGACACGGACGGTACGCTGGCCGCGAACAGTGATCAGCGCCTCCCGTCGCAAAAGGCTGTACGGACGGCCATCAATGCGCTGATCGGCGCGAATGATGTCGAGGTTTTCAAGGGCACGATCGACTGCTCTGTCAACCCGAACTATCCGACCGCCGACGCGGGGCATGTCTATCGCGTGAGCGTGGCCGGTAAGATCGGCGGCGCCAGTGGTGTGAATGTCGAGATCAATGATCGCCTGCAGTGCACCGTTGACGGAACGGTCTCCGGCAACCAGGCGACAGTTGGCGCAAACTGGTGGATCACCCAGGCCAATCTCGACGGTGCGGTGATCGGTCCGGCCTCCGCGACCGATGGTCTGCCGGCGTTGTTCGATGGCACGTCCGGCAAGCTACTCAAGAATTCGACGTGGGCGGGGGTGCGCAATGCATTGCTGGATAGTCTCAGCACCGTGCAAGGGACGATCCTGTACCGCGGATCTGCTGGATGGGTCGCTCTTGCACCCGGTACGCTCGGTTACGTGCTGAAGGCGGGCGGCGCTGGCGCCGATGTCGCATGGGGCGCGTCGGCAGGCGGTGGCAATGTGAGCAGCGCCGGCACCCCGCTCGATAATGCGGCCGTCCGGTTTGACGGTACGTCCGGAACGGATGTTCAGCCCAGCCCGCTCGTTATCGCAGACACGACAGGCGCGCTATCGCGTGTCGGCAATGGCGGCATCCCAGTCCAGGGGACGAATGCTAACGACAATGCACCCAGCGGCTTCGTTGGCGAGGTCATCGAGTCGGTGATCGTGGCCGGTTCTGCGGTAACACTCACGGCATCGACGCCTGCAAATATGACCAGTGTCAACCTGACGGCAGGCGACTGGGATGTCACGTTCCAACCGTCTTATGCGCTCGACAGTACGACCCAGATCACCACCATCGTCGCATCCATCTCGGCGACGTCGGCGACCTCGGACGCAACGCCTGGCCGCTTGCTGCTCGACCGTCGAGCCAATTACACGCCGCTAGGCGATCTCGTGCTACAGCCTCTCCGCGCGCGTTTTTCGCTCTCCTCGACCGCACCCATTTATGCCGTTGCGCAGCTGGCCTTCACGACCAGCTTTGCGAAGGCTTACGGCGTGCTGCGTGCGCGGCGCGTCAGATGAAGGAGCAATGATGCCCGAAGCATTGCGTCAGCGTCCGTATAGCGGTGTCACGATCGAGATACTACAGGACGAGACCTTCGATCTGCCACACCAGCTCATGGTGATGAATCCGGACGGCACGCAGGACCCTCTTGATCTGACACAAGGCGGAGCGATCTCGTCGCCGCGGCTGGATTTCTACATCCGGCCGCGTTTCGATCATTCCGAGTTGATCAAGCATTTCTCTACTGATCTGGCG
>JAEXHR010000017.1 GCA_023449855.1 Pseudomonadota bacterium
TCTCGAACCATGGCGTTTATCGTCCATCCTTCGAGACGCCGCGCAAACGCGCGGCTCCTCAGGATGAGGAGGAGTTCGTGGAGAGGCCCTTTATCTCAAAATGAAAACGCTCTAGGCACTTCGTATCGAGGCAACGACTTCACAAATAAAAACCCCGATGGCGCTTTCGCACCGTCGGGGTTTTGCCTTGTGCGCTCTACGGTCGCTTACGCGACGCGCTTGATGGCCGCGCTGAGGATTTCCATCATGTCGTCGATATGGTTCTTCTCGACGGTCAGCGGGGGCGACATCGCGAAGGCGTCGCCGCTCTGGCGCAGATAGAGGCCGGTGTTGAAGCAATCCACCATCACCTCATAGCCGCGCGCGCCCGGCGCATCCTTGCGGGGCGCGAGTTCAACGGCGCCCATCAGGCCGCAATTGCGGATGTCGATGACATTCGGCAGGCCCTTCAGCGCATGCAGGCTGTCGCGCCAGTACTCGGCCATGGTCGCGGCGCGGGTGAGCAGGCCTTCGTTCTTGTAGATGTCGAGGGTCGCGATGCCGGCGGCGCAGGCGACCGGATGCGCCGAATAGGTGTAGCCGTGGAACAGCTCGATCTGGCCTTCCGGGCCGGTCATCAGGCCATCATAGACCTTGCGGCTGGCGAACACGGCGCCGCAGGGCACGGTGCCGTTGGTGATGCCCTTGGCGGTGGTCATGATGTCGGGCGTCACGCCGAAGAACTGCGCCGCGAAGGGCGCGCCGAGGCGGCCGAAGCCGGTGATGACTTCGTCGAAGATCAGCAGGATGCCGTGCTTGGTGCAGAGCTCGCGCAGGCGCTCGAGATAACCCTTCGGCGGCGGCAGCACGCCGGTGGAGCCCGGCACGGGCTCGACGATCACGGCGGCGATGGTGTCGGCGCCATGCAGCGCGACGAGGCGCTCGACATCGTCGGCGAATTCGGCGCCGTGATCCGGCTGGTCCTTGGCGAAGGCGTTGCGGCTGAGATCGTGGGTGTGGCGGATGTGGTCGATGCCCGGGAGCTGCGCCGAGACGAAGGCGCGGCGGTTGTTGACCATGCCGCCCACCGAGGTGCCGCCGAACCCGACGCCGTGATAGCCGCGCTCGCGGCCGATCAGGCGCGTGCGCGTGGCCTGGCCGATGGCGCGCTGATAGGCGATGGCGATCTTCAGCGCGGTGTCGCCGGATTCAGAACCCGAGTTCGTAAAGAAGATGCGGTCGAGACCGGCGGGGGCGATCTCGGCGAGGCGGTTGGCGAATTCGAAGGCGATCGGATGGCCCATCTGGAAGGCCGGGGCGAAGTCGAGGGTGGAGAGCTGTTTCTCCACCGCGCTGGCGATCTCGCGGCGGCCGTGGCCGGCATTGGTGCACCACAGGCCGGCGGAGCCGTCGATCACCTGGCGACCGTCCTCGGTGGTGTAATACATGCCCTTGGCCGAGGCGAACATGCGCGGCGCGGCCTTGAACTGGCGGTTGGCCGTAAACGGCATCCAGAACGTGTCGAGTTGCAGGCTGTTCGGAATCTGATGGACGGTCACGTCGCGCTCCCAGGGATGGATTTCGGCTGATTTTCGCATCTGGATCATGTTCGTAACATTGCAACAAGTCCTTTTCTTGATCCGATCAAGCTGTTGATTTTACTGGATGGGCCGAGCCATATTTGCCGGATACGCAACACCAGCAACAGGATTTGGGCGTGAGCATCGATCTCGGCGAACGGCTGCGCTTCGTGCGCGGGCGTCACAAGCTGTCGCAGCGCGAGCTGGCCAAGCGCGCGGGCGTCACCAATTCGACGATTTCGCTGATCGAATCCAACCAGATGAACCCGTCGGTCGGCGCGTTGAAACGGATTCTGGACGGCATCCCGATGGGCCTCGCCGAGTTCTTCGCCATCGAGCCGGACCGGCCGCGCAAGGCGTTCTACCGCGCCGATGAGCTGACCGAAATCGGCAAAAAGCCGATCTCCTATCGCCAGGTCGGCGACAACCTGTTCGGCCGCGCCTTGCAGATATTGAAGGAGCGCTACGAGCCGGGCAGCGACACCGGCCGCGTGCCGCTGGTGCATGACGGCGAGGAGGGCGGCGTCGTGATCTCGGGGCGGCTGGAAGTCATCGTCGATGACGAGCGCCGCATCCTCGATCCCGGCGATGCCTATTACTTCGAAAGCCGCCGTCCGCACCGGTTTCGCTGCGTCGGTGCAAAGGCATGCGAGGTCGTGAGCGCGTGCACGCCGCCGTCATTCTGATGATGCGGTCCTAGCGCGCGCCCATCTCGTCCAGCAGGGCCTGCGCCAGGCCTTTCTGTTCGCTCGGAAGGCTACGCTGCCGGGCGGCCTGCTCGAGCGCGAAGGTCGCCTCCATGTGGATCCGATAATGCGCGGCGTTCTGTTCGACGCCAGAGCCGTCCGGGATGTCGCCGAAGACGACATCGTTGCAGCGCGCCACCGAGCGCGAGGTGAAGGCGCGGCAGGACAGCGGGCGGACGTCATAGACGGTGCAGCGATTGTCGTCGCCAAGCAGGGGGCAGCGGTGGCGGAGTTTTGTGGGATCTGCGGCGTCGCGGACAGCGGCGGCTGCGATCTCGAGCCGGCCGTGCAGCGCATCGCGCTCGGCCGGCGAGAAATGGGCCGCGATGTGATCGGCCATCATCCGGGCGATGCCGGGCGGCACCTGGACATAGAGATGACAGCATGCAGCGCAGCCGCTGGCGCAGGCGAGCAGCGGCTGGTTCGGGATATGCGCGTAGACGCTGGCGCTGGCGGCGCCGGCGAGATCGGCGATGTCGCGCGAGGCCTCGTGCAGGTTCGGCGCACGCTCGCAAACGACGCCGCAAGCCGAGCGAAAATTGCCGAAGATCCCTTCATAGCGGCCGGACAGCGAGCGCATCAGCTCGCCGACCTCGGCGATGTCGTCCGATACGAAGTCGATGGCATCCTGTGCGCTCATGGGAGCGGGCATACGCTGCGAATCGGGCGATGGGTAGCCCGGATTGCGCTGCGCTCCATCCGGGCTACGACGGCTACGCCCGTGCCTTCACCCGCGCCGGTTTGCCCATCAGTGCCGTCACCGCCACATTCACCACGCGATCGATGATCGCCTGCACGTCGTCGAGATCGCACAACCCGTCGGACATGCGGGTCAGGCGTTCGGTGTCGCGGATGGTCTGGTGCGCCATGGCGAGGGCGAAGTGCAAGGCCCAGAAGATGTCCGCGGGGTCGTGATCGGGGAGGGCGCGGCGCAGCGCAGCGGCGAAGCGCTTGAGGTGGTCGACCTCGCGGTTCTTGATCTTGCGGATCGGCGGGACGCTCTCGATCGAGGCGCGGATCATGAAGCGGGCGGCATCGGAGCGCTGTTTCTCCGGACCGAGGCAGCCGCGCAAGGTCGGGCCGACAAGCGCGGTGAAGATGTCCTTCGGCGAAGCGCGACCGCCGCCGGCCTCCTCCAGCGCCTTCAATTCGTGCAGACGTTCGCGATTGGTGGCGAGGCTCCGCGTCACGAACAATTCGGCGATCAGCTCGTCCTTCGAGCCGAAGTGATAGTTCACGGCGGCGAGATTGACGTCGGCTGCCGCCACGATGTCGCGCATCGTCACATCCGCAAAGCCGCGTTCGGCATAGAGCCGTTCGGCTGCGGTGATGATGGCGGTGCGGGTGCGGTCTGCTGCCATGCCTTGATCCCGGACAAATTCCTTCCTGTGCAATCGGCTCCGGGGAACATGGCGCCATGCGGCGGGCGCGCATCGAGACGATTGCTTTTCAAACACGTGTATGAAACTATCGTTTGAGTGAGCGGAATGTCAATGCGCGCCTGCATCGTTGGGCAATCGCAGCGCGGCGACATTGCGTGTCATGCCATCGCCCCCGCGATGTGCGTTCCGGCGTGAACGGCGAGCGACATTTCGCGCGCATTTTTCGCTTGCGGACCTGCATCGACGGGACAACAGTGCCGCCAAAGATTTTGAAGAAACAAAGAGGAACGTCCCATGGATTTCACGATGTCGGACCGCCAGCGCGAATGGCTTGAGCGCGTGTCCTCCTTCATGACCAAGCATGTCCGCCCGGCCGTGCCGATCTATCGCCAGCAGGATGAGGCAGGCGAGCGCTGGAAGGTCATCCCGATCGTCGAGGAATTGAAGAAGAAGGCCAAGGCCGAAGGCCTGTGGAACATGTTCATGCCACCGTCGTCGCATGAGGATGACGAATTCCACGGCGCGGGACTGAGCAATCTCGAATACGCGCTGCTGGCGGAACAGATGGGCCATATCGGCTGGGCGTCGGAAGTGTTCAACTGCTCCGCACCGGACACCGGCAATATGGAAGTGTTCATGCGCTACGGCACCAAGGAGCACAAACAGAAGTGGCTGAAGCCGCTGATGAACGGCGAGATTCGTTCCGCGTTCCTGATGACCGAGCCGGCCGTCGCATCGTCGGACGCGACCAATATCGAAACCTCGATCAAGCGCGACGGCGATCATTATGTGATCAACGGCCGCAAGTGGTGGTCGTCGGGCGTCGGCGATCCGCGCTGCAAGATCGCGATCGTGATGGGCAAGACCGATCCGAACGCGCCGAAGCATCAGGCGCAGTCGCAGATCCTGGTGCCGCTCGACACCCCCGGTATCACCGTCGAGAAGATGCTGCCGGTGTTTGGCTTCGATGACGCGCCGCACGGTCATGCCCAGGTGCTGCTCGAAAACGTACGTGTCCCCGTCAGCAACATCCTGCTCGGCGAGGGCCGCGGCTTCGAGATCGCGCAGGGCCGTCTCGGTCCGGGCCGCATCCATCACTGCATGCGCACCATCGGCAAGGCCGAAGAGGCGCTGGAGAAGATGGTGCGCCGGCTGTCGTCGCGCACGGCTTTCGGCAAGAAGATCATCGAATATTCGATTTGGGAACAGCGCATCGCTGAAGCCCGCACCGATATCGAGATGAACCGTCTGCTCTGCCTCAAGGCGGCCGACATGATGGACAAGGTCGGCAACAAGACCGCCCAGCTCGAAATCGCAATGATCAAGGTCTCCGGCCCGAACATGGCGCTGAAGATCATCGACAATGCGATCCAGGCTTTCGGCGCAGCCGGCGTGTCGGACGATGCGGGTCTTGCCCGCGACTATGCGTCCATGCGCACCATGCGTCTGGCCGACGGCCCCGATGAAGTGCATAATCGCGCCATCGCACGGCTCGAGTTGAAGAAGTATGCCAATGCGCCGGACACCTCGATCGAGGCACTGGCCGGACGGCATTGAGGCTTTCACC
>JAEXHR010000165.1 GCA_023449855.1 Pseudomonadota bacterium
GATGAGCGAAGCGTAATCCGCCACAACCACTCGGCCGGCGGATTATGCTTCGCTCATCCGCTCTACTGCACCGGAGCCAGGGGCTCTTGCGAGACTTCAGCCTCCGCACCCAATCGCAGCACGCTCGCCGCTGCCGGAACCACAGCGTCGGCCATCGCCGCATGGCCTTCGCCGGTCGGATGGATGGCGCCGCCATAGACGGCGGAAAGCACGCCCCAGGTGGCATCGTGGATGTCCGCCGGCTGCACCGCTGCCGAGTATCCCTGCGGATAGGTCATCGCGGCGAAGTAGCTGTCATTGGCGTCGCGGATCCAGCGGGCGCGGGGCAGATAGGCGCGGAATTCGCTGGCACCGCGGCCGCACACCATCGGCTGCTGCGCGGCTTCCACCAAGCTGCTTTCGAAGCTTTCGCCCTTGGGCGAGAAGCAGGCTCGGTCGAATTCCGGATCGGTGGATGCGCGTGCGCAGAAGCCGTGATTGGCGAAGGTCTGCTGATGCGCATCGACGAAGGTCATGCGATCGGCTTCCGGATTGCGGCACAGCACGCCGCCCTCGCAAAGCGCAACGGAGCGCAGCCGCGGCAGGAATTCCCGGTCCACGAAGCTGGTCACATTGGCGAGACGGCGCGCGTCGGCCGAGAACGACGGATGCACATCGAAGCCGGCGGGGCCGCCGGGGCAGGGGCCGCCATTGACGAGGGCGGGATTGGCATAGGCTGCGAACACCACGCGGCCCATGTCGCCGCCGACCAGCGGCTTGAGCTGCTCGCGCAGCTTGCCGAAGGCGGCCGGAAGATCGCGTACGAGAGCGTTGCGTGAATCCTCCACCGAGCCGAGCAGGCCGGCGCGCTTGAACAGCGTGCGTTCGGTGCCGTTCTCGACGATGACGTCGGCGACGAGGCCGGAGAAGTCGATGTCGTTGGCGCCGATAGACAGCAAGACCAGATCGAGCCGGCGGTTCGGCTGGCGGCGCTTCACGGCGCTCATCGCCTCGCGCAGTTCGGCGACCTGTCCGTTGACGCTGCCGGCGCAGGTCGAGGCATTCTTCGTGGTCAGGCATTCGCGCGCGCGCTGGCTGCCGAGCAGGCCATCGGGAATCGTCGCGCCGGAGCAGGCGAGTGGCAGATAGGTCACCGCGATATGCGGATACTGGACGGCGAGGGCGAGTGCGGCGCGGGTCTGGTAGCTGTAGAGCGAGCGATGGCAGGCGGCGTTGAGCCACTGCGCGCCGGCGCGCTGCCAGGCCTGCAGCGATTCATAGGAATCGCAGGAGCGGCCGCCTTTGAAACCGGCGCGGCTCGGTCTGTAATACTGGGCGGTAGGGCCACCTGAATAGGAGCGGAAGCAGAAGCCATCGTCGGACAGCGCGACCGGACGATCCGGATTGCCTTCGCCGGAAGCAATGGAATCGCCGAGGCCAGCGATCAGGATGTCGCGCACCACGATATCGGTGGAGGTGCGCATCGGGCCGTCGCCGCTGGAGACGTCCACGGTGGCCACGGTGCGGCGGCCATAGAGGGCGCGGAAATTGATCGGCTCGGCGCAATCGAGCGTCGACTGGCGCGGACCCTCGCCATCGTCGAAGGTCCAGGCGCAGACGGCGCCGACCGGCACCTCGCCGGTAAGGCGGACGGTGACCGGATGATCGGAAGGCGTCAGATAGCTTTCCCTGGTGCCCTCGCGCATGCAGGGCTCGCTGACCTTGCCGGCGAGATCGATGCACAGCCGGCCGACCGTGTTGCGGGCCCATCCGCGGCCGTCGCTCTGGATGCCCAAAGCCTGTTCGGAGGCGAGCACGCTGCGATTGCGCATGGCTTCGACATGAAGCTGGAAGTCGCGCTCCTCGCGGAAGAGGCGGAAGCGGTTGCGGACTTCCCAGGAAATCTGGATGTTGGCGGCGCCCGTCTGGGCGGCGGCGTGCTGCGCCGGCCATGCCGCCAGCATGCCGGCAAGCGTCGCGGCGACGAGAAATGAACGTCTGAAAAGAGCGATGGCCATGGCGGGGTTGAACGTCACGTATGGGGCGGAAGTAAGAAACGCCTAGCATATGGTCTGCGTTCCGCGCAGTCGAAACGCACAAATATGTAGGGCGGATGAGCCGAAGGCGTAATCCGCCGGCCGAGTGCGTGTGGCAAAGAACGGCGGATTACGCTTCGCTCATCCGCCCTACGGTTCTTCACCCCTGCGACTGACGCTTCAGCGGCTGGTGCACGACTGCCGGGGCCGGCTCGCCGCTGCGGCGCTCGCTGACCGAGCCGTTCATCTTGCGGTTATGCCAGGGCTTGATCACGCTCAGCCACAGCTCGCGGGTGCCCATGATGCAGATCGAGATCGCGAACGGGATCATGAAATACAGGATGCGGAACATCACCACGGTGGCGATGAGCTCTTCCTGCTTGAACTGCGGCAGGGCCACCAGCATGGCGGCGTCGAATACGCCAAGGCTGCCCGGCGCATGGCTGGCAAAGCCGAGCAGGGTCGCGAGAATGAACACCACCGCGACCGATACGAAATCCACATAGGGGGTGTCGGGCATCAGCAGATAAAAGGCCAGCGCGCAGAAGCCGAGATCGATCACGCCGATGGCGATCTGCAGCAGCGTCAGCGGCGACGAAGGCAACACGACCTTCCAGCCGTTCTGGCCGAGCTGACGGCGTTCCTTGCCGGTCGAAATCCAGATCAGATAACCGGCGATGCCGGCGAGACAGGCGAGACCGATCAGGCGGTTGATCGCGTCGGGGAGCTGGTCGATGGCCGATGCCGCCTGCGGGTGCCAGACCATGCCGATGCCCAGCACGAAGCAGTTGCCGAGCCAGAAGGTCAGGCCGGAAATGAAGCAGATCTTGGCAACATCGATGGCGGTCAGGCCATAGTCCGAATAAATGCGGAAACGGATCGCGCCGCCGGTGAAGACCGTGGCGCCGAGATTGTGGCCGATCGTGTAGCTGGTGAAGCTCGATAGTGCGGCGATGCGATAGGGGACGTGCTTCTTGCCGATCGTTCGCAGCGCAAAATAGTCATAGAAGGTGAGCGTGCAGAAGGCGCCGATCACGCACAGCGTCGCCAGGGCGATCTGCATCGTGGACTTGGCGGCCATGGCCGCCAGGATATCGGCGGCGTTGAGGCCCTTCAGCGTCGTCACCAGATGCCATATGGCAAGGCCGATGACGATCAGGCTTGCCACAACACCCAGCCGTTTCCAGCCGACGTGCTGCTTGAAGCCACGCCCGAGCGCGGTCAGCAATCGAAACATTCGTCCTCCCGGCGGAGCGCGAACAAAGGGAAAGCCGATCTATGCATGGGGCAGACGCTAACCGATTCACTCATACGCGACGTTCATCAATCTCGATTAAACCCTTACGGCAAAATCGGTTCATTGTGCAGCCCTTGACAGCGCCAGCGTTAATGCCGGGGACGCGATCTCGTCACAATCCCGCCACGGCTGCGATCAGCCTGAATCTGCTGGATAAACCGACGTCGCCGCTTCCGCCTTGATATAGGCCCGAAAGCCTAGCGTTCCAGAGCAAATGACGCCCAAGCTCAGGAACATGTCCCGAAGTGACCGGTTAGCGGTGGTATCTGCAACCGAATGAGACGCGGCTAAACGACACAATGAGCGGAGGAAAGCCCATCGCAGACGGGTCGCTCGCGGGTCGGGGCCATTTCATTTCCATCCGAGGGATATCACCATGGGATTGTTCACGCGCGACATCAAGACGATGGATGACCTGTTCGTTCATCAGCTACAGGACATCTACTATGCCGAGAAGCAGCTCCTGAAAGCGCTGCCCAAAATGGCTGGCAAGGCCTCGGAGCCTGCGCTGAAGCAGGGTTTCGAAGAGCACCGGAAGCAGACCGAGGTCCACGTCCAGCGTCTCGAAGAGGTGTTCAAGATGCACGGTGCCGAGGTCAAGGCGGTCACCTGTCCGGCCATTGACGGCATCATCCAGGAAGCTGACGAGACCGCGAGCGAGGTCGCCGACAAGAGGGTGCTCGATGCTGCGCTGATCAATGCAGCGCAGGCTGCCGAGCACTACGAGATCGTGCGCTACGGCAGTCTGATTGCATGGGCGCGCCAGCTTGGCCGTAACGATTGCGCGTCCGTCTTGCAGCAGACACTGGATGAGGAAAAGCAGACGGATGCCAAGCTGACATCGTTGGCCGAGGGTAAGGTCAATTTACGCGCGGCCAGCTAGGCTGATCGTAGCTCACCTTCGAGAGCGCACGGGCGGCAGCTCGTGCGTTTTCGTTTCGATCGCTACGTCTTCTTCAGCGCGAAATGTGCGCCGCAGAAGGCCATGATGCCGCCAAGGACGAGAGCGATCAGGCCGGCAACGACGCCGGAGGCCGTCGGTATTGCGTTCGGGGCTGACGCTGCCTGACCGGCGCCCGCCAGAACCAGCACGCCGATCCCGATCAGGAAGTGGCGCATGCGGCGCGGGATGCGGCCGGAGGCCGCGCTCTCCATCAGATTGGCAGTGACATAGCCGCTGACGAAACCCATCGCGGCGATCAGCCACCAGGCAATGGCCGAGCCGGCCGGCATGAAATTCGCGGGATCGTTGCGCCAGAGGCCGCCGAGATCGAGACCGAAGCGCTGGCCGAGCATGTGCACGGCGAGCGCCAGCATCACCCCGGATATCGTCGCGCCCGCCAGAATCAAGCGGCGCGGAAAAATGGTCGTCTCGGCCATGATGAGCTTGTAAGGGACGGGGAGGCGCCCGCGCAAGCGCGGCCCGGGAGGAGACAAGAACGTGTTGGGTTCACTGCTGAACAGGCCGGGCGAAGCGAGCGACGGACGCAGTTATTTCTACCGCGCCTCGCTGATGGGGCCGGCCTATCGGTTCGAACTGACGGATGACGGGCTCGTCTGGCGGATCGGGCGGCGGTCAGGCACCTGGCTCTATGCGGATATCGCCTCGGTGCGGCTGTCCTACCGGCCGATGGCCATGCAGCGCCGTCGTTACAGCGCGGATCTCAGGGATCGCCAGGGGCGCCGGCTCAAAATGTTCTCCACGTCGAAACAGACTGCGGCGCTGATGGAGCCGCAATTCGGCTATCCGGCCTTCATCACGACGTTGCATCAACGGCTGGCGGAAGCGGGCAGCACGGCGACACTGAGCGCCGGCATCAAGCCGCTGACCTTCAAGGTGCTGGTGACGGCGCTCGCCTTGCTTGGACTCGCGATGGCGGCACTGTTGATCCGCGCGCTATTCGTCGGCGAGTTCGCCGGCATGGTCTTTATCGTCTTGCTGAGCGCGCTGTTTGGCTGGCAGGGCTGGGATTTCCTCCGCCGCAACCGGCCGCGCAGCTACACATTCGATGACGTGCCGAAAGATCTGCTCTCCTAGGTCGACGCTGCCTGTCGCACCACCAGCACCGAGCACTTCGCGTAGCGCACCACATGCCCGGCATTGGAGCCAAGAAAGTAAGTGCGCATGGCCGGGCGGTGCGAGGTCATCACGATGAGGTCAGCCTTGATGGCCGCGGCCTCTTCGAGGATCTCGTGATAGATGCCGCCCTGGCGCACCACGCTGGACACATGCGCGCCGTCGATGCCGCAGTCGCGGGCGACGGCGGCGAGGGTCAGCTCCGAATTGTCGCGCTGCTGGGTGTCGAAATCCGCCGGCACATACTCCGCCAGCATCACCGGCGTCATCGGCATCACATTGAGCAGGCGCACCCTGGCGTCAAAGATCTTGGAGAACAGGCCGGCCTGGGCGATCGCCGGCTTTGCGATGTCGATCTCGGCGAGATCGATCGGGACCAGAATGGATTTGTACATGTTGCACCTCCACCGTCTGGCGGAGTGTAGCACGATCGCGGCGCGACGGGAGGCGACTTATTGACCAACGTCTTTCAGCAGCTTCGGACTGACGAACTGCACCAGCGTGCCCGAGCGGAAGGCAATGTCGTTCCAGTCGTCGATAGCGAAGTCGATGATGGCGATGCTGCCGGTGGGCAGATTGTCCGACAGCGCCTTGCGGCCCGCGGCGTCGCCGCCCTGCTTGCCGTCCTTGATCAGGCCCAGCGCCATCTCGTGCAGGCCGGGATTGTGGCCGATCAACATCAACCGGCGCGGATCCTGCACTGCGGCATCACGGATCACTGCAAGCAGCTCCTCGAGACCGGCGCCGTAGAGTTCGTCCACATGCTCGACCGTCGGCTTGTTGGACGGCATGGCGGCGGAAACCAGATCCCAGGTCTGGCGCGTGCGCATGGCGGTGGAGACGCAGACCATATCGGGATGCGGCGGGCGGCTGTTGAGCCAAGCGCCGATCAGCGAGGCGTCGGCGCGGCCGCGCTCGTCCAGGCGACGGTCGAAATCCTTGCCGCTCGGCGCGTCCGTTTCGGTCTTGGCGTGACGGAGCAGCATCAGTCGGCGCATTCGGGTCTCGATTCGTTGGGCAGAGGGAATTGCGGATTAATGGACGCGGACCATGAGGACAAGGTGACAAGCGCCCCGCTTGCCCGTAGGAAACGGCATGACCGCAGCTTCTGCAAGCGTGACATTTGGACCCGAGGTGGCTGACGAAGACCGCGTGCGCCTCGCTCATCCGCTGGATACGGATGTCTGCGTGATTGGCGCCGGGCTCGCCGGGCTGTCGATTGCGCTGGAAGCGGCAAAGCTCGGCGCCAGCGTGGCGGTGCTGGAAGGTCGTCATGTCGGCTGGAACGCCTCCGGCAGCCAGATGGGGACAGTCAAGCCCGGCTTCGGCCTGCCGGTCGCCGACCTGATCGCGCGGGTCGGGCTGGAGGATGCCCGGGAGATGTGGGCGCTGTCGCAACAAGGCGCCGAAGCCGTCCGGGCGCGCGGGGCGGACAATGCCATTCCGAATCTGGCGCTCAGCGAGGGGGCGCTCGAAGTCTCCAATGTCGATGTCGGCGAGAAGCTGATCGCGCGGCTGCAGATGCTGAACGAGGATTTCGACACCGTTGCCGAAGGCTGGCAGGTTGAGCGCGTGCGCGCTGCGCTGAAGACGCAGCGTTATTTTCACGGCGTCCATTATCCGAACGCATTCCAGATCGATGGCCGCAAATATCTGATGGGTCTCGCAACACTGGCGAAGCATGCGGGTGTGCGCATCTTCGAGGACACGCCGGCCATGAGCCTCGATGCCGCCGGCGTCATGAAGCGCATCGTCACGCCCTCGGCGCAGCTGCGCGCGCAGCATGTGGTGCTGGCCGGCAATGTCCATCTCGGCTCGCCGGCGCAGCGGCTGTCCGACACGCTATTGCCGATCTGGCGCTATGCCGGCGTCACCGAACCGCTCGGTGAGCGGCTGGCGGAGGCGGTCGCCTTTCAGGGCTCGGTGAGCGACAGCGACGGCGTCGATCACTTCCGCATTGTCGAGGGCGACCGCCTGATGTGGTCGAGTCCGGAAACGACCTGGGCGGTGAAGCCGGAGCGTTTCGCGCGCAAGATCGCACGGCGGATCAGGACGGTGTTTCCGCAACTGGGCAAGGTCGCCGTGACCGAGACCTTCGGCGGCGCCATGGGGCAGACAGTGCATGGCATGCCGCAGATCGGGCAGCTCAGGCCGGGCCTGTGGGTTGCCAGCGGCTTCGGCCATCAGGGACTGAACACCACGGCCATGGCCGGGCAGATGATCGCGCGCGGCATGATCGCCCGCGATGACCGCACCCGATTGTTTGCGCCGTTCGAGCTGGTGTGGGCCGGCGGCAAACTCGGCCGTATCGTCGGCCACGGCGTCGGCGTCTGGCAGCGTCAGGTCTCGGCACTGGAGGGTACGCTGGCCCGTTATCGCGAGCGGGCAGGGGAGCGGGAACAGATCCGCGAGGCCCGGCTGGCGGAAGCCAATGCCCGCGCCGAGACCCGCGACCCCATCGCCTAGCTGCGCTCGCGATTTCGTGAGCAATTTTAGCCGCTCCGGATGTAACCTTCAGCCGATCGGTCCGTAATTCCAGACGAACGGGACTGCTATCCCGACCGAGGGAGACCCACCATGATCGACCGCCGCCTGATCCTCTCCACCGCCGCCGGTATCGGCGGTCTCCTGTCGCTGAAATGGCTGACCGGATCGTCCGCACGCGCCGCCTCCGACGAGAAATTCGAGGTCATGAAGACCGACGAGGAGTGGCGCAAGCAACTGACGCCGCAGCAATACGAGATCCTGCGCAAGGAAGGCACCGAACGGCCGTTCTCCAGCCCGCTGCTGAAGGAGAAGCGCAAGGGCACTTTTGCCTGCGCCGGCTGCGATAATCCGCTGTTCTCGTCCGAGACCAAATATGAGAGCGGCACCGGCTGGCCGAGCTTCTGGAAGCCGCTCGACAATGCGGTGGGCGAACGCAAGGACACCAGCTACGGCATGGTGCGTACCGAGATCCATTGCCGCCGCTGCGGCGGTCATCTCGGCCACGTGTTCGACGACGGCCCGAAGCCGACCGGCCTGCGCTACTGCATGGACGGCTTCGCCATGGTGTTCAAGCCGGCCACGCCGTCGGCGACCTGACGGCCGAAACCGCCGGGTGAATCCGGCAAATATTTCCCCGCTAGGCAATTGTGCCCCGGTCTTCGGACCGGGGCATTTTTGTTAGTTCGCTGATTTAACTCGTTTATTTCGCTTGGCACGGGCCTTGCGACATCGTTTCCGACTGCGGCCGTGACTTTGGCAAAACCCGGCGGGCCGCCCGGAAGTTGGAGACGATGTAATGGGTATCTTCGGCGCTCTCACCACGTCCGTTGCGGGCCTGCGGGCGAATTCCTATGCGCTGGAAAACATCTCCGGCAACATCGCCAACTCGCAGACCACCGCTTTCAAGCGGATCGATACCAGCTTCACCGACCTGATCCCCGACACCGGCTCGAACGCGCAGCTCGCCGGCAGCGTGAATGCGGGATCGCGCAGCACCAACACGGTGGGTGGCTCGGTGCAGTCGGCCTCGGTCGCGACTTACATGGCGATCAATGGCGACGGCTTCTTCGCCGTGCAGAAGCCGGGCAACGTCTCCGACTCCACGCCGATCTTCGACGGCGTCAACAAATACACCCGCCGCGGTGACTTCTCGCTCGACAAGAACGGCTATCTCGTCAACGGCGCCGGCTACTATCTGCAGGGCGTCAAGATCGATCCGTCCACCGGCAACCCGGCGGGCTCGACGCCCGAAGTGCTGCGCTTCCAGAACGATTTCCTGCCGTCGCGCGCCTCCACCAAGATCGACTATCGCGCCAATCTCGCCGCCTATCCGCGGACGAT